>CARUOB010000001.1:0-57238 GCA_949076555.1 uncultured Lachnospiraceae bacterium
GTTCTTTTCACAGGGAAACGGAAACTTCCGGGATGTGAACCAGAACCGCCGCTGCGACGCCTTTTTTGCGCCCTGCGTGGGCAGGGAAAACGTGAAGGTATTTTACAGCCTGATCCAGCTTGACGGCTACAACCCGCTCGGGGTGGAGAAGCTGACCTACCGTCTGGACAGAGAGCGGGCACAGTCGCGTTTTCAGGGACTTGAGGAGAGCGCGGTAAAAGAGCTGGCTGCGTTTGTGGAGAAACCCTTCACGCCGGGAGCGCTCTGGGCGAAACTTGACGATACCCTTGGAGAGTGGAAGGAATCTCTCTTTTATCAGGTGATCGATTTCTCGGACAGCACGGTGAACGGGAAGTTCGGGGAGGGGTACTGGAGCGACCACTGGACTTATAATCTGGATCTGATCGAGGACTATCTGGAGATATATCCTGACAGGGAGCGGGAGATGCTTTTCGAGGAGGAGTACACCTATTTCCTGTCGCAGATTCGTATAAACCGCCGCGGCAGGCGCTATGCGGAGACGGAGAAGGGCCTTCGCCAGTATCACGCGCTGGACGAGACGAGCAGTCGGGACGGCGGGGAAAAGCTGGTGCGCGCCCGGTTCGGCGAGGGAGAGCCGGTATATGTCACGCTGATGGAAAAGCTGCTCCTTCTGTGCGCCACCAAGTTCGCGACGCTTGACGCCTACGGCATGGGCGTTGAGATGGAGGGCGGGAAACCCGGATGGTACGACGCGTTAAACGGTCTGCCAGGACTGTTTGGCTCTTCCATGGCGGAGACTTACGAACTTGCCAGAATGCTCCGCTACACGATTTCGGCGCTGGAGAGATACCCGGAGGAAGTGGCGGTCACGGAAGAACTCGGCGATTTTATAGACGAACTGCGGCTGGTGGTGCGGCTGGAAAAGGACAGTCTGGAAAAGGACGGGGAAATCCTCTCTTTCTGGAACCGGATCAACGATGTGAAGGAACTTTATAGGGATAAGACCTATGAAGGTATTTCCGGCAAAAAGAAAACCTATGCGGGAGAGGCGCTGGCCGAAGGATTGAAGGAGTGGGAGGCGTTTGTGGCGAGGGGTATCGAGAAAGCCTGCGCTTTCGGGGAAGGCATATGTCCGACCTATTTTTCCTATGAGGTGACGGACTATGAAAAGAAGGCGGACGGGATCGTGCCGCTTCGGTTCGAAGTGAAGCCCGTTCCGGCCTTTCTGGAAGGCCCGGTCCGCTATCTGAAACTGGAACTGCCGGAGGAAAAGAAGAAATCTCTGTATGAGCGGGTAAAAAACAGCGACCTGTATGACAGCAAACTTTCCATGTACAAGGTGAACGCGTCTTTGGAACATGCCTCCTACGAGCTTGGCAGGGCATGCGCTTTCACGCCGGGATGGCTGGAAAACGAATCCATCTGGCTGCACATGGAGTACAAATATCTGCTGGAACTTCTGCGCAGCGGCATGTATGAGGCATTTTTTGAAGACTTCCACAAGGCGGCAGTGCCCTTTCTTGACCCGGCGGTTTACGGAAGGAGTGTCTATGAAAACTCTTCCTTTATTGCCAGCAGCAAAAACCCCGACGAGAAGATTCACGGCAAAGGGTTTGTAGCCAGACTTTCCGGCTCCACCATCGAGTTTATCAGTATGTGGAAACTGATGATGTTTGGGCGGCATGTCTTTTTAGTGAAAAACGGCGAGCTTGTCTTTATGCCGCAGCCGTCCATTCCCGCTTATCTGATTCCGGCGGACGGCGTGCTTGAGACGACGTTTCTGGGCGAGACGGAGGTGGTGTACCGGCTGGAAGAAAAGAAGGATTATATACCGGGACGGTATACGGTTGCGGGTATGCATTTTGTCTATAAAAACAGAAACGAGGCGGATGTGGATGCCGGGTTTGTCAGCGGAAAGCTGGCGGAGGATGTGCGGGCCAGGAAGGTGGAGAGGATTGAGGTCTGCATCAGATAGAAAGGACAGGAAAAAAGACATGAAAAAGATAAGAGAGTATGTGACGGATTATGCTGCGGGGAAGTTTTGGGAGGAGACGGTGCGTGATGCGGAAGAAATGGGGGAGTGTATGCATGTGGTCAATGTGTACCCGGATGTGACGTATCAGAAGATGCGGGGATTTGGCGGCGCGTTTACGGAGAGTGCGGCGCACAATTATGCGGGCATGAGCGATGTGCGGAAAAAGGAAATGATACAGGCGTATTTCGGGCAGGACGGTCTCCGGTATAATCTGGGGCGGCTTCCTATAGGAAGCTGTGACTTCGGGCTGGGGAATTACGCTTATGTGGAAGAGGGGGATGAGACGCTTTCGACTTTCTCTGTCGCCCATGACGAGAAGGAGATCATTCCGCTTGTCAGGGACGCGCAGGAGGCGTGCATAGAGGAGATGGCGTTTATGGCGGCGCCCTGGTCTCCCCCGGCATTTATGAAGACCAACGGGGAGATGAACCACGGCGGAAAATTAAAAGAGGAATACTATCCGGCGTGGGCCGCTTATTTTGTGAAGTTTGTGGAGGCTTACAGAGAGGCGGGTATACCTGTGAATTTTCTGACGACGCAGAATGAGCCGATGGCGGTGCAGACATGGGATTCCTGTATTTATACTTCGGAGGAGGAGGCGCGCTTTGTGCGGGAGCACTTGGGACCGGCGCTTGAGAAGGCAGGGCTTTCCGACATCGGTATTTACGTGTGGGACCACAACAAGGAGGAGGCGTACCAGCGTTTTAGGGAAGTCATGGCGGATGAGGGGACGAAAAAGTATGTCAGCGGCGCCGCGGTGCACTGGTACACCGGGGATCACTTCGAGGCGGTAGAGCTGATCCGGAAGCAGTATCCGGACAAGGAAGTGTTTTTCACGGAAGGCTGTGTGGAGTACTCCCGCTTTGCGGATTCGGGTGAGGTGGAGAAGGCGGAAATGTACGCCCATGATATCATGGGGAACCTGAATGCGGGCATCAGCGCCACCTTTGACTGGAATCTGTTTCTGGACGTAGCGGGCGGCCCCAACCATGTAGGAAACTTCTGCGCCGCGCCGGTTATGTGCAATCTTAAGGAGGACACCTTTGAAAAACGTCTGTCCTACTATTATATCGGGCATTTCAGCCGCTATATCGCGCCGGGGGCGGTCAGAATCGGCGTGACGCGATACAGCGATGCGGTGGAGGGTGCGGCTTTCTTAAATCCGGACGGCGGGCGGGCGCTCGTTTTGTTAAATAAGACGGAAAAAGAGATCCCGGTGACGGTCAGGGAAGCGGGGGATGGAATGGAAACCGTGTTGGCGCCCCATTCCATTCATACAATCTGCTACTAAAAAAAAGATACCTTTGTAAAATTTGGGACATTTATACCAAATCGGGCGGACTCTATAATCTAAGTATCAGTTAACGACAAGGATATGTTGACAAAGAAGGAAAACCAAAAAGGAGGATATGTTATGAAACGGAAAAAACTGATTTCCCTGATGTTAGCGGGGGCAATGGTACTGGGCGCGACAGCCTGCGGCGGCAGTGATTCTGCGGGGAGCGGAACATCTGCGGACGAGGGAACGGAGCAGAGTGTGGCGGACGCAGGTGACGCCCAGACAGAGGACGGGGCGTCGTCCGGCGGGGATAAACTGGTAGTCTGGACACTGGCAAAGGATCTGGAGCAGTTCGCGGAATATTATCAGGAGAAGACCGGCACCGCGGTGGAGACGGTGGTGATCGAGCCGGCCAACTATGTGACCAAGGTGCAGACAGCTTTAAACGGCGGCCAGAAGGAGCCGGATATCATCGTGGGTGAGCCGCAGATGTTGGAGGACTTCTACGAGGCGGGCTACTTTGAAGACCTGAATCAGGCGCCTTACAACGCGCAGGATTATGCGGACCAGATCGTGGATTATGTCTGGGATGTGGGACAGGATGCGGACGGCATTCAGAGAGCGATCTCTTATCAGATTACCCCTGCGGGCATTTATTATAGAAGAGACATTGCCCAGACGGTGTTTGGTACGGACGATCCGGACGAGATCGGTCAGTTGTTTGCGGACTATCCGACCATCATGGAGACGGCGCAGACTTTGAAGGACGCAGGCTACCGTATTTTCGCTTCGGATGCGGAAATCAACTACTTCTCCGGCGATTCCGCATGGGTAATCGACGGCGTGCTGAATGTGGATCAGGGCAGAAAAGACTATCAGGATCTCTGCGTTTACCTGTATCAGGATGACCTGACAGCTTATGCGAACCAGTGGTCTACCCCCTGGTATCAGGCGATGGCGGGCGAGGTGCCGATTCTTACCGCGGATATCCAGAACTACGCGGACGATTCCGTGGATGTGTGGAATGCGGAAGAGTTTGCTGAGGCCACCAAGGATCTGGCGAAGACGGAAGTGTTTGCATTCGGCCTTCCTTCCTGGGGCGTGCTTACCATGAGAGACAATGTGCAGGGCACTTCCGGCAAGTGGGGCGTGTGCTCCGGTCCGGCTTACGGTTTCGGCGGCGGTACCTTCATCGGTATCTCTTCCATGTCCGAGAGAAAAGAGCAGGCGTGGGACTTCTTAAAGTTCTGTACCCTGAATGAGGACACCGCAAACTGGTGGATTGAAAAGTCCGAGGGCGATACCGTATCCCTGATTCCCGTACTGGAGGCGCATGCGGATGACGAGAACGAAGTGTACGGCGGACAGAAACTCTATAAGTTCTGGCTGGAGCAGGCGCAGGGAATCGACTACTCCAAGGTGACCAGATACGACAAGTTTATTGGCGACGAGTGGGGAAGAGCAACCACCGCGATCAAGACCGGCGAGATGAACAAGGAAGAGGCATGGAACAATTTCTATGATCAGATCGAGGCTACCTATCCGGAAATCACGGTAAACAGATAAAGATTGATGGGAGGAGGGGGCAGCGGACAGCGGCCCCCTCTGCTTAAGTGGGACGGAGGAAACTATGGCAATGACAAATGTGGGGAAACCTAAAAAGAGAAATTTGAATCGTATCGCCTATCTGTTCGTACTGCCCTTTGTGATCGTCTTTTTGACGTTCAGCGTATATCCGGTGCTGCGGACGCTGTATTTGAGCTTTACGACGTATAAAGGCTTCGGAGACCCGAAATGGTCGGCACTTGACAATTACATAAGAGTCTTTAAGGATAAATTTTTCTGGAAGGCGCTTGGAAACACGATTAAGATCTGGGGTGTGAATATTATTTTACAGTTGGGGCTTGCCTTCCTGCTTACGATGATTTTCAGCGACATCAAATATAAAATACGGGGCCTGTCGGTGTTTCGGGCGGTGTACTATCTGCCAAACCTGATCGCGGCGACTTCCGTGGCTTTTCTGTTTAAGACACTGCTTGACTGGAAGTACGGCAGCTTTAACCAGCTTCTTTTGATGCTGGGGATTACAAAGGAACAAATTAACTGGCTGGGTTCTACGACAACCGCGCCCTACGTGATCTCGGTGATCGGCGCGTGGATGTGGTTTGGCAATTCCTTCATCATGCTGATGGCGGGTGTGCAGGGCATTCCGACGGACTATTTCGAGGCCGCGGCCATCGACGGCGCAGGCAGATGGAAAGTGTTTGCGAAAATCACGATTCCGCTTCTCAGGCCGATTATGCTGTATGTGTTTGTGACTTCGCTGATCGGCGGATTACAGCTTTTTGATCTGCCTTTCCTGATGAACGGCGTGGCGCCGAACACGGCGGGAGAGCCTTCCGGCTGTCTGCAGACGGCGGTTATGTATCTTTATAAGTTCGGTTTTGAGACGCATCAGGTGGGATACGCTTCAGCGATTGCCTACACGCTGTTCTTTATCATTCTGATCGTGTCCATCATTCAGTTTAAGACATTGGGAAGGGAGGCGGACTAGTATGGCGACGAAAGTAAAAAGAGGAATCATTTATGCCTGCATGATCCTGCTTGCGGCGGTCTGTTTCCTTCCGTTTCTGCTGATGATTGTGAACGCCACGAGAAGCGGCGTGGAAATCACCCATTCCTTTTCCCTGATTCCGAGCAGCCATTTGAAGGAGAACTGGGAGGCGCTGTTTGCGTATGTGAACCTGTTTAAGGGTTTTAAAAACAGTCTTCTCGTAGCCATACCGGCGACCGTACTGACGGCGTATTTCTCGTCGATCACGGCATATGCGCTGGCGGTGTACCGCTTTAAGGGGAGCGGCTGGCTGTTCAAGGTACTGGTGGTGTTTATGATGATCCCGGCGCAGCTTAGTCTGATCGGTTTTTACAATCTCTGTCAAAAGCTGCACATGGTGGACTCCTATCTGCCGCTGATCATTCCGGCCATCGCATCGCCCGGCACGGTGTTTTTCCTAAGGCAGTATGTGCAGTCCACGCTGTCGAAGGCGCTTTTGGAGGCGGCCCGAATTGACGGCGCAAGAGAGCTGCATATTTTCCACAAGATCGTGCTGCCGATCATGGCGCCCGGTATCGCGACCATGTCTATCGGCGCTTTCATCGGCAACTGGAACAACTATCTGGTGCCGTTGATCCTGTTAAACACACCGGATAAGATGACGCTGCCGGTGATGATCAGCACCTTGAACGCGGCCACGGATCTGCAGAAGAATCAGGGAGCCATCTACCTTGGCGTGGCGATTTCCGTGGTGCCTATCCTGATCGTGTTCTGTTTCTGCTCGAAGTATATTATCAGCAGTATTTCGGCGGGAAGTGTCAAAGAGTAGAGTGAAAAGAAGTTCTAGCCGCTCACAGCAGAGGCTGTTTCGCGGAGAACTTCTAGGAGTTGCCTGCGCAACTCCGTTTCACTCAGGAGAATGCCCGGAAAACGGGCATTCTCCGTATATTAAGGGCAGTACCTCTGTACAGAGGTAGTGCTCTTTGGCGTTGAAAAGAACGGATAAAAGCCGTATACTGTAGACAGGTTGAAAATACATTGGATTTTGATTATGGAGAGCGGAAAAAGGGATGCGGACGAAGAGCGGGGACGGAAAAAACGAAAAAAGGATTCTCACCTGTGTGCTTTTAGCGGGCGTGTGTCTGCTCTGTGCAGGGTGCGCGCTAAAGGACGGCGGGTCAGGACAGCAGGGAGAAGGCCAGGTGTCCGGGATATCGGCAGACGGGACGGATGCGCCCGCGTGGCAAAGGTATGCGGACGAGCCTGTCACGTTTGACTGGTATATCAACTATTCGTGGTACAATTCCGAATGGGGCGGCAATGTGGTGTCCGATAAAATTACGGAGGAGACGGGCGTCAGTATACAGTTCATTACCCCCGGCGGAAATGAAAAGGAGAAACTGAACGCCCTGATCGCGGCGGATTCCCTGCCGGATTTCATTACTCTTGGCTGGTGGGAACCGCAGGTCAACGAAATGACAGACGGCGGTATGGTCTATGCCCTGAATGAACTGGCGGATGATTACGACGCGTATTTTTATCAGGTCTGTGACGACGATGTGGTCAACTGGTATACGAAGGAGGACGGCAATATATACTGTTATCCCAATTCCTTTTTCACGGCGAAGGATATCGGAACTTATGACAATATCGGCTCCAACCAGACGTTTCTCGTGCGGAAGGATATTTACGAGGCCATCGGCAGCCCGGACATGACGACGCCGGAGGGTTTTTTTGCGGCGGTTAAGAAGGCGCAGGAACGGTTTCCGACGGTGGACGGGGAACCGCTGATTCCGGTAGGCGCCCATGTGTTTAACGATCAGGGGAATGTGTCCTTCGACCAGTATTTGATGAATTTTCTGGCGGTGCCCTTTGAGGAGAACGGGGAAATGTATGACCGCTATACAGATGAGGACTACCTGACATGGCTGAAAATGTTCCGTATGCTCGGGGAGAAGGGGTTTCTTTCCAACGATATTTTCATTGATCAGAGAATCCAGACAGAGGAGAAGATGGCAAAGGGCAGGTATTTTTGTATGCTCTATCAGTATACGGACATGCTGTCCCAGCAAAAGGAGCTTTACGCCAGAAATCCCGAGCGGATCTATCTGGCGGTGGACGGCCCGAAGAATGCGGCGGGGGATGATCCCACGCTGCCCATCAACGGGATCAACGGCTGGACGGTCACATTGATTTCGAAAAACTGTAAGCGCCCGGAGCGGGCCATCGCCTTTATGGACTATATGTTAAGCGAACAGGGGCAGCTCCGCATCCTGCTCGGCGTGGAGGGGGAGACCTTTGACTATGTGGACGGAAAGCCGGTGGTGAAGGAGGAGGTAAACGCCTTGCTCCATACGGACCGACAGGCATATGACAGAATGTACGGCGCGGACAATACGTACTGGATGCTGCAGGACAATCGGATGCAGCTTCAGTGGAAGCAGGAGCCGGGGGAGCCTGTCAGACAGATCATGGAGTGGTCGTACCCCTATGTGGTTTATAACGGGCAGTACGACGCTTTTCTCCCGAATAGTTCCAAAGAGGCGTATGAGGAGCAAAAGATAGAGCTGCTCTGGAGCGGCACGCTGCCTAAGCTCTTGCTTGCGGAATCGGAGGAGGCCTTTGACAGGATCTTTGCCGATTTTCTGGAGAAGAGAGAGGCGTACGGTTTTTCGGAGGTGCAGGCGGCAAGGACGGAGATGATGAAGCAGGCGAAGAAAAAAATGGGGATAGAGTAAGAGAGCGCGTGGTGGCTGTGGGATGAAGAGACGCTTAGAGGATGCATTTGGCAGTTTAAAACTGAATAGCAAGTTTACGCTGGTCATCTGCTTTTTTGTGGCTTTGCCGATTTCCGTTCTGGCGGCGGTGCTCTTTTACAATATGGAGCAGAATGTCATCAGGGAAAACAGGAATTATATGACGTACACGATGGAGCGGAACCGGGATCATATCCGCAAAAACATTGACTCGGTCAATATGACCACACAGTTTTTCCTAAATGACGAGGCCCTTTTACAGACTTTGCAAAAGGCGGCGGGGCACGAAGAAATGAATACGGAAGAGCTGCTTTTCTTTTATCATTCCGATATTGCCGCGCTGGAACGTCTTGTCAGCAATAACACATTGCTGTACGGCGTGCGCGTGTACGCCGTGAACGATGAAGTGCAGGAGATGATGCCGATTCTCTACAGCCGCTCGCGTATGCAGAAAATGGCGTGGGCGAAGGAGACGGAAATGACAGGCTGGCATTATCAGTATGAGGACGCGCTCTTTGACAATAAGGGGACGACACAGCTTGCGGCTTTGGTGACAAATATCGAAGATTACGAGACCGGACTGATCGGGGTGATGGAGACGGCGGTCACTATGGAAAATATGTTTCCGCCGCTGTACGAGGATATCGAAGGGGAGTGGAGCTGCTTTATCTCCAACGACGGCAGGCTTTATTTCGGCGGTGGGAAGCCTGGCGGAACAGAGGAATTTGTGCGGCTTCATATGGAGCAGGAACTTGGTAAGGATGGCATGTACACAGAGTATTCCAGAGAAAACGGAGAGCATCTGGTGGTGTCCGGTCTGTATGTCAGGGAGCTGCAGGGAAGCCTGATATCCGTGAAAGATATCTCGGAAAACGTGCACTATGTGTACCGGATGAGAAATATTTTTGTGGCGGTTATGGTGGTGATTCTGGCCGGGCTGGCTATTTTAATCAATGCCATCGTCAAGAGGCTTCTGCGGCAGTTTTATGAAATACTGAAATCCATCCGCCTGGTACAAAAGGGCGATCTGCAAGTGCGCATCGACGCCTGCGGAAACGATGAGATGGGCGAGCTGGGGAGCCAGATCAATAAGATGTTAGACCGTATAGAACAGCTTATGAGGGAAAACATAGACAGGGAAATGCTTGCAAAGAATGCCCAGATACGCGCGCTGCAAAATCAGATCAATGCCCATTTCATTTATAACGTGCTGGAGTCCATCAAGATGATGGCGGAGATCGACGAGGAGTATGTCATTTCCGACGCGATTACTTCACTGGGAAATCTGCTCCGGTACAGCATCAAATGGGTGTCCGGCAACGTGCGCGTGGAGGAGGAGATCGCGTATATCAGAAATTACCTCATCCTCATCAATCTGCGCTTTGACTATGAGATTTATCTCTCCCTCAATCTGCCGGAGGAGGTTTTGCGGCAGGAGATACCGAAGATGTCTCTGCAGCCCATCGTGGAGAATGCCATTTACCACGGCATAGAGGAGCTGGCCGAGGACACCAACATTTATATCAAGGGCATGATACGGGACGGGGACTGTGTCATTGAGGTCAGCGACGCCGGAAGGGGTATGGATGAGAAGGCGCTTGAAAGGCTCAGGAGACGGATAGACGGTGAGATCGAACCTGACGGTGGATCAGGAAACGGGATCGGATTAAAAAACGTGCAGGATCGAATCCGGATGAGCTTTGGAACGATGTACGGGATCACGGTGGATTCCAAGTCCGGGTGTTATACGAAGGTGACGGTGCGCATGCCGGCATACTGTGGAGAGCGGGAGGCGCGGGTTTGTGACGGAGCCACAAACTCGGAATCGCAGAGCAAAATTTGAGATTTTGCCCGCGTGTCGTCGCGAAAAGATGCTCCGACATGGAGGGAACCATGAAAACGGTACTGATTGTGGAAGATGAAAAAATGATACGGCAGGGCATACGGGCCATGATCCAGAGAAGCGGCGTTCCTGTGGAGGTGATTATGGAATGCGGCAACGGGGAGATGGCTCTTGACATCCTGCGCAGCCAGAAGGTGGACGTGATGTTCACGGATATTCGTATGCCTAAAATGACCGGACTGGAGCTGGTGCAGCGCATGCAAGAGCTGGATGAGAAACCCCTGATCGTGGCCGTCAGCGGGTATGCGGATTTTTCTTATGCGGTGGAGATGCTTCGCATGGGCGCAAGGGAATATCTCTTAAAGCCGGTGGAGCGGGAGAAGCTGTGGGATATTTTGAGAAAGCTGGAGCAGGAGATATCCGAAAGCCGGGAGAGCAGCCGGACAAACAAGCGTCTTGGACGCCAGCAGTTGAAATATCTGATGTTAAACGAGCGGATCACGGAGGAAGAGATTCATACCATGCAGACGGAATACGAGAGCGAGTTCGACCTCCATGCGTATCAGGTGTGTGTACTAAACCCAAAGGATGTCGAGACGACGCAGGAGCAGCCCTATATTTATCTGCACAATATTGAGGGAGACGACGTGTATCTTGTGACGGAGAAGAACACGCCGCTTTTGTTAAAAAATGAGCTGGCGCGGGAGTATGCGGGCGTGAGCCTTCTGCACAGCGGCATCCGGGAGCTAAGGACGGCATACAGGGAGGCGGTGGACGCGAGACGCCGGGCCTTTTGCGTGGGCCGGATGCCGGTGTACGCGAAAGAACCCGAAAAGCATGTGCCGGCGGATTTTGCGGAGCAGGGCAAGCGGCTGACCGGAGCGGACATGAAGCTGCAAAGAGTGCAGCTGATCGGCACGGATAAGACGGAGGAGCTGGTAAAAGCGTGGAACGGTCTGTTTCACGCGGTCAGAAACGAGTGGATTATGCCCTCCGATTTTGTGAGTGTAATGGACGATTTTTTTAAAGAAGCGCAAAAGACGTACCGGAATGTCTGGACGGAGGAACAGGAGAATGCGAAACGGCTGAAAGCCTATTATGCCTATCCGGCGCTGGCCGTCTGGCAGGCGGAGTTTATGGAGTGGCTGCTTAAGCTGCATGAGCAGATCAACAGCCGCTTCGACAGCAATAAAAACCAGCAGAAGATCAAGCAGGCGATTGCCTATATTCAGGATCATTTCGACAAAGATCTGAATATGGCGGTGGTTTCCAACCATATCTCCATGAACTATTCCCTGTTTTCCTATCTCTTTAAAGAGTACACGGGCAGCAATTTCGTCAATTATCTGAAAGGAATCCGTATGGAGGAAGCGAAGCGGCTGCTGGAGGAGACGGATCTGCGGATCATTGATATCAGCGCAAAAATCGGGTACGACAACGAAAAGCATTTTATGAAAATTTTTAAAGCCTCCTGCGGGGTGTCCCCCAGCGAATACCGGAAAAATGTGCAAAACGCAGAATTTTCCAGGGGGGGGGGTAAAAAGGACTGACGTAAGTTTAGCGGTGGGCGGCGTGATGCTTTTCCTTTTCGCGGTACATCTGTCTGTCGGCAAGGGAAAACAGTTCCTCTATGTGCTCCGGCGTAAAACCGGGAGCCGGGTGTGCGCAGGCGTAACCGCAGCTGCAGGAAATGGCATAGGATTTGCTGCTTAATTTATTGTAGTTGTCGAGAAAGGCGGCAATGGACTGTGCGCGCTGTTTCGCCTCCTTTTCGGAGAGACCGGCGGTGAGCATATAAAATTCGTCCCCCGAGAAACGGGCGCAGAGATCCCCTTCGTCGGCCGTGCTTTCGATGGCCTGCCCCAATACCTGAATGGCAAAATCGCCTTCGCTGTGGCCGTAGGTGTCGTTGATGCTTTTTAGCCCGTCCATGTCAATCAAAAAGGCCGTGAGCGGAAGACCTTCCGAGAGCGCGCGGTTTAAGAGCGGCCCTTCCAGACGGTCATAGCCGTGTTTGTTGTAAAGGCCGGTCAGCGCGTCTTTCATATAGATATCTTCCAGACGGCTGACAAGCATTCCGGTGCGCTTGGCTTCGCAGACGCTCTGCAGCATTTGGTTGATATTCATCTGCCACTGTACGAGGCGGAACTGGTAGTCGATCCGGTTGTCCTCATAGGCGAGGGCGATATAACCGAATCGCTTGTCCTCAAAATACAGCGGGACATAAATATGCGCACAGTCGGAATCGGCGTAGAGAAAGTCCGGCAGCAGATTCTTTTTTAAGAAGCTGCATTCCGGCAGCCGCTTTCCGTTCTTGTAGGCAAACTTCAGAAGGATGGTATCGTTGTCCGAGGCGGTTTCTTCCCGGTTCGTGAGTTCGAGAATGTGACTGGACACAGAGTCCCAGTCGGCGTACAGGCACAGATAGAACGCAAGGCAGTGTTCTAACTGCGGCAAAAATTCCGTGAGCAGCTCCATACCCGCGTCGAGGTCCGTCACATGCTGCAGGGAGGACGACATGTACATGGAGTTCAGGATGGAACTTTCAAGCGAGGCGATACGGGAGGTAAGCGCCTGCGTAAAGAAGACGGCGTTGGCGTTCGCAGAATGGGTGCAGCCGCAGGAGTTTCTAAGGAGCAGCTCCGCGGACGGACAGATTGAGGCAGGGGGTTCTCCCCGGATCAGGGCCAGCAGATTTTCAATGGCGCGGGCGCCCAGCTCATATACCGGAAACGAGACGGTGGTGAGCATGGGGGAGGCGTTTTGTCCCTCCGGCGTATCGTCGCATCCGGTTATGGCGATGTCCTCCGGCACGCGGTATCCGGCGGCGAGCGCGGCGGAGAGGAACATGAGGGCGAGCCTGTCATTGTAGCAGACTACGGCGTCGGGCGTTCCCGTCCGGCAGAAAAAGTCCAGTGCCGAAGCCACAGCCCCGCTTTCGTAGCCACAGTGGCAGATATCGTTTCCGGCAGGCGTTTTCCCCTGCTTTTCCAAGGCATTCCGGTAGTAGGATTCCCTTATGTCCGAGATATAGGATTCCGAAGAGCAGCCCAGATAGCATACGCGGGCGGCGCGGTGCGCAGTTAGAAAATGCGCGGTCAGATCGCCGGTCATAGAGTTGTTTTCCAGCGATATCGCAGGAAAAGGGGTTTCTTTTGCGGTGATTTCCACGATCGGGCAGGAGAGGGTCTTTAACCGCGTCAGGATTTTTTGCCGAAGCTCCTGCGAGATATAGGTGTCGGAGGCAAAGATGATGCCGTCGAAACTGTCGTAATTCGGGATATGCAGAATGCTTTCCTCGCCGAGCGCGTAGGAACCGAGATTTTCCCCGTCAAGGGAGGTAAAGATTTCCGCGGTATATCCGTATTCCACGGCCCGGTCGATGATGCCCTGACAGACGCCCTGTTGGTATGCGCCGAATATATGGGAGATAAATACACCTATCTTTTTGGCATGATACATGAAGAGAATGCCTCCTTCCGAAAATAACGGGTTTCGTTTCTTCTATTGTAAAGGAAGGGAGGGGGTTTTGCAATTTAAAGAAATCTTCATGTGTGAAATGGGAATTGACAAAAGCGGTTTGATTGACTATAGTATTAAATAATTGTAAAGGTGATGACGAAGAGGAGTACACAGGCGCCGCCGCCAGAGAGAGGGATCACAGGCTGAGAGATTCCTTCGGAAGGGAACCTGGGGAATGTGGCTTCGGAACCGGGATGCAGAAACGTTTTCGTCACAGAAACGGCGAAACCGACAGTAAGTGTCCACGCTTAATCCCCGTTAACGGATCGGAGGCCGGAAAGGTTTTGGCTTCACTGAGTGATAAATGAAGGTGGTACCGCGTAACTACGCCCTTTGTCAGGAGACTGGCAGAGGGCGCTTTAAATGCACACGCCCGTGCAGAGGAATATGCCGCAAATGCGGCGCACGGGCGGCGCGCCAAGTAGGGGAAGTAAACTTCCCTACTCGGTTTTTATGAAGGAGGCGATTAAAAAATGAGCAGAGAACTCGCAAAAACCTATGATCCAAAAGGCATCGAGGACAGATTATACCAGAAGTGGCTGGATAACAAATATTTTCACGCTGAGGTGGACAGAACGAAAACGCCGTTCACCATCGTGATTCCGCCGCCAAACATCACAGGACAGCTTCACATGGGGCATGCCCTTGACAATACCATGCAGGATATCCTGATCCGCTATAAGAGGATGCAGGGCTACAATGCGCTTTGGCAGCCGGGGACGGATCACGCTTCCATCGCCACCGAGGTGAAGATCATCGAGAAGCTCAAAGAGGAGGGCATCGACAAGAATGACCTTGGCAGAGAAGGATTTTTGGAGCGGGCATGGGACTGGAAGAAGGAGTACGGCGGGCGGATCGTTTCCCAGCTTAAAAAGCTCGGTTCTTCCTGTGACTGGGACAGAGAGCGGTTTACCATGGACGAGGGCTGCAATCAGGCGGTCACCGAAGTGTTCTGTAAGATGCACGAGAAAGGATGGATCTACAAGGGCAGCCGCATCATCAACTGGTGCCCTGTGTGTAACACATCCATCTCCGACGCGGAGGTGGAGTATCAGGAGCAGGCGGGACATTTCTGGCACATCAAGTATCCTTTGGTTGACCAAAATGGTCAGCCCAGCAAGACAGAGTTTCTCGAGTTTGCCACCACTCGTCCGGAGACCATGCTTGGCGATACGGCAGTGGCGGTGAACCCGAACGATGAGAGATACACGTATCTAAAGGGAAGACAGGTCTGGCTGCCGATCGTAAACAAGGCGATCCCTGTGGTGGAGGACGAGTATGTGGACATGGAGTTCGGGACAGGCGTTGTGAAGATCACGCCCGCCCATGACCCCAACGACTTTGAAGTCGGGAAACGCCACAATCTGCCGGAAGTCAACATTATGAACGACGACGCCACCATCAATGAAAACGGCGGGAAGTATCAGGGGCTTGACCGCTACGAGGCGAGAAAGCAGATCGTGGAGGAGCTTGAGAGAGAAGGGCTTCTTGTGCGGATCGAGGACTATTCCCACAACGTGGGCACCCATGACCGGTGTAAGACGACCATTGAGCCGATGATCAAGAAACAGTGGTTCGTGAAGATGGACGAGCTGATTAAACCTGCCGTGGAGGCGGTGAAGAAGGGTGAGATCAAGCTGATCCCGGAGCGCATGGAGAAGATCTATTACAACTGGACGGACAATATCCGGGACTGGTGCATCAGCCGCCAGCTCTGGTGGGGGCATCGGATTCCGGCTTACTACTGCGACAAGTGCGGGGAGATCGTGGTGGCGAAGGATGCGCCGTCGGTGTGTCCAAAGTGCGGCGAAACCCATTTCACTCAGGACCCCGACACGCTGGACACTTGGTTTTCCTCGGCGCTGTGGCCTTTTTCCACGCTTGGGTGGCCGGAAAAGACGGAGGATCTGGCGTACTTCTATCCTACGGATGTGCTGGTGACAGGATATGACATTATTTTCTTCTGGGTTATCCGCATGATCTTCTCCGGCTATGAGCAGATGGGGGAGAAACCTTTTAAGACGGTGCTCTTCCACGGCCTTGTGCGGGATTCTCAGGGGCGGAAAATGAGTAAGTCCCTCGGAAACGGCATCGATCCGCTGGAGATCATCGACCAGTACGGCGCGGACGCGCTTCGCCTTACGCTGATTACGGGAAACGCGCCGGGCAATGATATGCGTTTCTACTATGAGAGAGTGGAGGCGAGCCGGAACTTCGCAAACAAGGTGTGGAACGCGTCCCGCTTCATTATGATGAACATGGATCAGGAGGAGGAGAAAACCGGAAAGCGCGGCTGGGAGACCACCTACGAGGAGATCAGGGAAAGTCTCTACCCGGTGGATAAGTGGATTCTTTCCAAACTGAACACGCTCGTGAAAGACGTGACGGACAATATGGACAGCTTCGAGCTTGGCATTGCGGTACAGAAGGTGTACGATTTTATCTGGGACGAGTTCTGCGACTGGTATATCGAGATGGTGAAGCCCCGTCTTTACAGCACGGAGGCGGGTGAGGAGGATGGAAAGCGGGCTGCGCTCTGGACGCTGCAGAATGTGCTTATCTCTGCATTGAAGCTCCTGCATCCTTATATGCCCTTTATCACGGAGGAGATTTTCTGTACGATACAGTCAAAAGAGGCGTCTGTCATGGTGTCTGACTGGCCGGTATTCCGGGAGGACAGGCAGTTTGCAAAAGAGGAGAATGCCATCGAGCTTATGAAGGAGGCGGTGCGCGGCATCCGCAATGTGAGAACCGAAATGAACGTTGCGCCCGGCAGAAAAGCGGCTGTGTATGTGGTCAGCGAAAAGGAAGACGTGCGCCTGATTTTTGAGGAGGGCAGGCAGTTCTTCACCTCGCTTGCGGCGGCGTCCGGGCTGACTGTGCAGGCGGACAAGAACGGGATAGACGACAGTGCCGTGTCCGTGGTGATTCCCAACGCGACGGTTTACATTCCCTTTGAGGAGCTGGTGGATATCGCGCAGGAGATCGAGCGACTGAAAAAGGAGCAGAAACGTCTGGAGAGCGAACTCGCCAGAGTACAGGGGATGCTCGGCAACGAGAAATTCATGTCCAAAGCGCCGAAACAGAAGGTGGATGAGGAGCGCGCGAAGCTGGAAAAATATGCCCAGATGAAGGCACAGGTGGAGGAGCGGCTCTCGCAGCTTATGTGAGCGCAGCTTTGCATATAACGCTTGCTAAACTGCATAAAAATTTTATATAATAACCACTGGAAAATCAGACCGATTTGGTGTAAAGTTATAGTAAGAGGTAGTACGATAGGACTATATGGCACATGCGACATAATATATAAGTAGAACGGAAGGAGGTGAGTCACGTGGCTGAGGTAAATCTGTCAGCGGAGCAGCTTAATAAACTGAAGGCAGCCATGGCCAGAGCGAAGGGATTAGATCCGCAGGCGGTTCAACAGCCAGTTCAGAAGGCAGCGCCGCAGCAGGCGGCAGCTCCGGAGAAACCGGCAGCTCCGGCCGAAGCGGAGAAACCGGAGACCCCAGCGGAAGCTGCGGTAGCGGTTGCGGTTGAGACGAGAAAACCACCTACGGAGTCGAATCTGGCGGAAGGCACTTATCTGCGGATCGACGAGGATGAGATGGCGGCGTGGCTCTATCTTGCGCCTCCGGTGAAAGGGCAGACTTACGCGAAGCGTGATTTGGAAAATTATCTGGAGTTAAACGGCGTGATCAAGGGCTATCACAGCTCCAATCTGTCGGCTATGGTGAAGAAGAAGGTGTACGACAGGGAGATCCTTGTCGCCAAGGGGGCGGAGAAGAAACCCGGAACGGACGGGTATTTCGAATACCTTTTTGCGCCGGAGGAGCATGTCGGTCCCAAGGTGAACGAGGACGGCTCGGTGGATTATTCCAGTATGAGCGCCCTGCAGAACGTGCATAAGGGCGACAAGGTAGCGATCTATCACTATGCCCAGCAGGGTGTGGACGGTTACACGGTTGTTGGCGGTGAAATGAAAGCAGATCCGGTGAGAGACCTCCCGCCCATGAGAGGCAAGGGCATTACCAGAGAAAACGGTATTTACTACGCCCAAAGCGACGGCAAGATCGAGGTCAAGGAAGGCAAGATCGACATTCAAAATGTACATGAGATTATGGGCGATGTGGATGCGATCATCGGAAAGATTGAGTTTTTCGGGGATATTATTATCAACGGAAACGTGGAGGGCGGTATTGTCATCCGTGCCGGACGAAATATAGAGATTCACGGGACTACGGGTCCGGCGTCGCTGTTTGCCGGAGGCGATGTGATGCTGACGCGGGGTATCCAGGGCGGCGGCAAGATATCTGCCAGAGGAAATGTCTTTGCGGAGTTTATAGAGAACACGACGGTGGAGGCGGGCGGTCTGGTTCAGGCGAACGTGATCATGAACGCCAACGTAACAGCGAAGGATAAGGTGATTACCACAGGCAAGAGAGGGGCGATCATCGGCGGCTACACCCATGCGCTCAGGAGCATTGAGGCAATGACGGCCGGAAATGACGTGGAGTTGAAGACTGTCCTGCACTGCGGTTACGATCCGGATTCCTTCGATAAACTTTTGGAGGCCAGACGCAGGGAGGCGGAGCTTAAGGAGAAGCTCTCCAAGCTGGTGGACACCATGACGGAAGCGCTGCGGGAGAAACGTATGCGGGGGGCGAGTACTTCCCGAAATACGGAGGCCAGCCTTTTGGAGTGGAACCATCTGAAGGACGAATACTTTGTGGAACTGGATAAGGTAGGACGTGAGCGGGAAGAGTTGGAAACGACCATGGAGACGGGGAGGGATTCCTACATCAAAGTGGACGGCAATATCTACCGCAATGTGGTGGTGGGCATCAATGCCGAGAAGATGACACTTGAACGCAACACCTGTTTTATGAAATATGCTGCCGAACGTGGCATCATTGAGGGAACGGTAATTGTGCACGGCTGATTCGGACGAAAATACCACGGAGAAAGAATGGAAGAAATATTTGAGACTTATGGGGCGGCGGTGAGTTATATCAACGCCACCCCTAAATTTACCACAAAAAACAGCATGGAGGATACCGCGCGATTTTGGGAGCGTATGGGGTTTCCGGCGAAGAACAGTAAATTCTTACACATAGCGGGCACAAACGGAAAAGGCTCTGTTTGTGCTTATTTGTCGTCAGTTTTGCAAAAGGCGGGCATTTCCTTCGGCATGTTTACGTCCCCCCATCTTGTGAGCATGAGAGAGCGGTTTGTGATCAATGGAAAAACCGTGTCCGAGGAAGACTTTCTGGAGGCGTTCCTTGTGGTGATGGGGGAGGTGAAGCGCCTTGCCACGGCATATCACCCCACGTTTTTTGAGCTGCTGTTTTTTATGGCCATGGCGCTGTTTGAGAAATACAGCGTGGAGTATGTCATTTTGGAGACGGGCCTTGGCGGGAGACTTGACGCCACGAACGTGGTGGAGCAGAAAAAGCTCTGTATCATAACGTCCATAGGATATGACCACATGGAATATCTGGGGGAAACTTTGCCGCTCATCGCCGGGGAAAAGGCGGGAATCATGCGCCCCGGTGTCCCGGTGATCTACCCGGACAGGCAGGGGGAAGTGACCCGTGTCATAGAAGAGTACGCGAAAAAAATAGGGGCAGAAACTTTTCCGCTGGGGAAAACTGCGATAAAAGAAATAAATATCGGGCACAAAACGATTGATTTTTCTCTTCATTTACACTATTATGATTATATTGGTTTTACTGTGTCCACTTCTGCACTTTATCAGGTGGAAAACGCATCGCTTGCCGCAAGCGCCATCGCGCGTCTTGAGGACGAGCGGATTACGGTATCCGCGCTGAGAGACGGGATTAGGGAGATGGTCTGGGCGGGCAGAATGGAGGAGATCTTTCCGTCCGTGTATCTGGACGGCGCCCACAATGAGGACGGGATTCTTGCCTTTCTGGAGACGGTAAAAAAGCATCCCTGTACCGGAAAAAGAGAGCTTCTCTACTCTTCGGTGCGGGACAAGCAATATACGCGGGTGGCGGCGCTGCTGGCGCAGGCAGGTCTTTTTGACCAGATATGCCTCGTGCAGATGCAGGGAGAACGGGCGCTTCCGCTTGCAGAGCTTACGGATTCTTTCAGACAATATACCGGATTTGACAGAAAAGCCTTTGAAAGGCTTGACACGGCGCTTTCTGAGCTTATCGCACAAAAAAAGGACGGGGATGAGGTGTATATTGTCGGTTCATTATATTTGGCGGGCGAAGTGAAAGCCCTTTTAAGGCTGTACGCTGTCTGAACATGATTTTTGCACGAACTGCGGTGCCGATGTAGCCCTTTACAAGAGAATCATATATATCTCTAACCGTTTTTACAATGACGGGCTGGAGCGGGCCGGAGTCAGAGATCTGACGGGTGCAATTACGAGTTTGCGGCAGAGCCTTAAATTTAACAAGAATAATGTGGAGGCCAGAAACCTTCTGGGATTGGTTTATTTTGAGACCGGAGAGGTGGTTGCGGCTTTAAGCGAGTGGGTTATCAGCAAAAACATGCGTCCGAAAAAGAACATTGCGGACGATTATATCAATATGATCCAGACGAACCAGAACCGTCTGGACACCATCAATCAGACCATCAAGAAATACAATCAGGCGCTTACTTACTGCAATCAGGACAGCCTTGATCTGGCGGTGATCCAGTTAAAGAAGGTGTTGTCCTTAAATCCGAAATTTATTCGTGCGCATCAGCTTCTTGCGCTTTTGTATATCAACAACGAAGATTGGGAGCGGGCGAAGAGAGAGCTTACCAAGTGTCTGGAGATCGATACGAACAATACGGCGACGCTCCGGTATCTGAAGGAAGTGGATGAAATGCTGCTTCCCGAGGAGGGCGTTAAAAGCTCTTCCAGAAAAAAGAAATCGGAGGAGGTCGTCAAGTACCAGAGCGGCAACGAGACGATTATACAGCCTGTCAATATGAAGGAGGGCCGGGGCGTTACTTCCCTTTTGAATCTGGGAATCGGACTGGCTATCGGTATTGCGATCGCCTTCTTCCTGATCCTGCCCGCAAGGGTACAGACCGCAAGGGCAGGTCTTGACGAGGATCTGCGCAAGGTCAGCGAACAGTCCGACGCAAAGACGGCTACCATCGACGAACTGCAGCAGCAGCTCGCGGAGCTTCAGGCGCAGAACGAGACACTGCAGCAGGATTTGACGGCGTATATGGGGAAGGACGGCACGCTGCAGTCCGTGGAAAGCCTGATGAAAGCGGCGGGCGCATATCTGACGAACCCCGAGGATGTCACTGTGGTGGCGGATTATCTGACGGAGATAGAGGCGGAGCGGGCGCAGGAAGAGGAGCATGAGAGCTCAGAGGCTTTCGACACGCTATACAATACGCTGTTAGCCCTGATCGGGCCGCAGATCGCAAAGTCCTATGACGAGGACGGCCACGCGGCGTTCTGGGCAGGGAATTATGCGGACGCCATTCCGAATTTGGAGAAGGCGTATCTGTATGACGCCACCAACGGGCAGGCGCTTTTCGATCTGGGCAACTCTTATTACCGCATGGGTGAAAAGGAGAAAGCAAAAGAGATTTACCGACAGGTGATCGAACTGTTCCCCAACACGGAGAAAGCGGATAAGTCAGCAGGATTTTTGGAGGAGATAGAGGGCACGGCGGAGTAAGCCGCGCGCTTTCGCACACAAGAAAATCATATAAAACACGAAAGAGAATGTGATAATACATCATGTTCTCTTTTTTTGCGCGTATAAGCAGAGTCAGAAATTTTAAAATCCAAAAACCGGAAGTGTGAAAAGGAGGGTTTACATAATATGGATGAAGACTATAAGGTGATTGACAATTACCTGATGATAAGGATGCCGGCTGAGATAGATCATCACAAATCAGTTGACATAAGTAAACGGGCGGACAGATATATTGTCTCAAAGCAGGTGGGAAATGTGGTGTTTGACTTTGAGAGGACAACCTTTATGGACAGTTCCGGGGTTGGAATCATTCTGGGGCGTTACCGGAAGATTTCCTGTTTCGGGGGAAAGGTGTACGCGGTGAATGCGGGCAGCAGGATCAGGCGGCTGCTCCTCTTGTCTGGGCTTGAAAATATTGTAGAGCTGGTCGAAAAATAAAGTTTTCAACCGAAGGGTTTGTGGTGCAAACCTGAAATAAGAGGGGAGTTAAGAAAAGGAGGAAGATATGATAGAGGTTACGGAAAAGAAGGATTACAGGCTGGTGACGAACGAGATGCGTCTGGAGTTTGCGGCTGTGTCTGACAATGAGGCCTTTGCGAGAATGGCGGTGGCGGCGTTTATCGCGCCTTTGAATCCAACGCTGGAGGAGCTTTCCGACGTGAAAACAGCGGTGTCGGAGGCGGTGACCAACGCGATTATCCACGGCTATGCGAACAAGGGACGCGTGACGGACAGGGTACTGATGAACTGCGAGCTGAAGGGAAGCATACTGGAGGTGGAAATCGTTGACCGCGGCGTGGGGATGGAGGATGTGAACCGCGCCATGGAGCCTCTTTTTACGACCAGACCGGAGTGGGAGCGTTCCGGAATGGGCTTCGCCTTTATGGAGGCCTTTATGGATGAGCTGGAGGTTTTCTCCGAGCCGGAGTTGGGAACTACCGTGCGCATGTATAAAAAGATCGGGCTTGGCGGCTGGATCGTAGACGAGGAGTAGCCTATGGAGGAAACTGCCGTATTAATCGAACGATCACAGGCAGGGGATAAAAAGGCAAGGGAAGTACTGATAGAGGAAAATATGGGGCTGGTGCGGCATATCGTTAAGCGGTTTGTCGGGAGAGGGTACGATGCGGAGGATTTGTTTCAGATCGGATGTATCGGCCTGATCAAGGCGATTGACAAGTTTGATCTTAATTTCGGCGTGCGCTTTTCCACCTACGCGGTGCCCATGATTCAAGGGGAGATCAAGCGGTTTCTGCGGGACGACGGCATGGTGAAGGTGAGCCGTACGTTGAAGGAAAACGGCTGGCGGATTAAGCAGGCGGCGGGACGGCTGTCACAGCTTTACGGCAGGGACGCGACTTTGCAGGAGCTTTCCGCGGAGACGGAGCTTTCCATAGAAGATATCGTGATGGCGCTGGACGCCAACGTGGAGGTGGAGTCCATCTACAAGTCCGTCTACCAGTCGGACGGCAACGAGATTTATCTCGTGGATCAGGTGGTGGGGGACGGCGCAGGCTGTACCGCCGGAGTGAATCACGTAAGTGAGGACGCGGAGAAGGAAAAAATCTTAAACCATATGCTGTTGGAGCAGCTTATGGGGATGCTCTCGGAGACGGAGAGGCAGCTCATCCGGATGCGTTACTTTCAGGATAAGACGCAGGTGGAGGTGGCGAAGAGCCTTGGCATCAGCCAAGTGCAGGTCAGCAGGATGGAGAAACGGATTTTGCTGCGGCTCAGGAGAGAGGTGGTGTGAGAATTGGAAATACAGGGTTCTTTAAAATGCATTGTGGGAAAATAATGAGGCGGAGGCGACAAGGATCATATCGGATCTTTTGTGGTATACTGCTTAAGGATTAAAAGCGTCGGGCGATCGTCATCGAGGCGAAGAAATCAAAAAAGGAATCTTTATGAATCAGGACTGTGATGCACCAATCGGCCAGATTGTGACAGAGAAATATGCGGAGGGACTTTATGGGTATACACAGATTTTCTGTTACGGGATTTCATTTTTCCAGAAGCAGAATAGGGTGAAGTGATTGGTGAACGATATGATGTGGTAGGCCAAAGTAGTTGAAGAGGATTTAAAATATAAGTACATGTCGGAAAAAGTGTAAAGTCTGTTGAAGGATCAAGGGCTTTACACTTTTTATTTTAGAGAAAAATTTATTCGGATTTTGTGGTTCTGCTTTTTCTCCATATCAGGAATTCTTCAAAATCTCTCAGAGTTGTAAGTTCCGGTTTTGTAAAATTTTCCAATCGCTGGCGCTGCACATAGGCTGGGTCAATATCTGACAGACCAAGCAGATAATCGGAGGAAACGCGGTAGAGCCGACAAATGCGGATAAGCATTTCGTGTGATGGCGCGCTTTTTTCCTGCTCCCAACTGCGGATTGTTGACACGGCAACATTTAGTTTTTGAGCCAAATCGGTTTGTTTGTCGCCGTAATCTTTTCGGATTTCGGCAAGGCGTTCTCCAATCATGCATAGTCCTCCCTTGCCATTTAGTATAGACAAGTTTGATAGCAGTGCTTAAAAGTAATAAGTTTATTGTTATAATTATTGCTTTGTGATATGATTCATATTATATAGAAAATGAGTAATAAGGATTATATTAGTCATGTGTTTTGCAATGTAGACAGGGTGAAGCAGAATAACAAAAATAAAAATGAGGTGTGGGAAATGGAGAAAACAAAGTGGTTAAAGAATAAGAAAAGATTCGTGCTTGTAATGGCAGCAGGGTTTGTTACTGCGGCAGCCGGAATTTATATATGTAATACAATTGTTAATCATTCAGGAAAAACGGCAGAAATGGCAGATGGGGAAGAGCCTATAGGAAAGATTGAGGATTTAAGTGATGTAGAGGAATCCAATAATCAGACTGACAAGGGAACAAAAGCAGATCGTACGCAGGATAATATCGTTTTAGAGGAAGAAGAAAGCGATCCTGTTAAAATTATGTATCAGCAATATTATGATAAACTAGTGGAAATTCAAGATCAGTATGGTGTATGTGAAGAAGCCACAAAGGATACGGATGATCCGTTTCTGGAAGAAAATTGTTATTTAAAAGGGCTGTGTTTTGCTAAACTGATAGATTTCGATGCGGATGGCATAGAGGAAATGATTCTGGCGTATCATACCGGACAGGATTCTGAAAGCAGTTTTTTTCAGAATTATCTGATTGAAATCTGGGCTAATCAGGATTCGGTTATCCGAAAGGTGTATTCTGCAGAGCCTACGAAAGAAGGCGAGGGTGCGCTTGGTATACATTTGAGTTTATTGGACGGGAAATATTATCTATACAGATATATAGAAGAATTTGATGAAGAAACATATGAGAGCAACTACATTGACGAGTGGCGCGGGTTTGATGGTGAATCTATTGATGTTTTGAAAAGAAATGTATGTGAAATAGTATATTCCGAAGATGGTGAGATGGAAACATATAGTATTGATGACATAGACGTGACAAAAGAAGAATGGCTGGAAGACAGGGAAAAGTGGACTGATTTAGCAGGAGATTATGGATTTCAAAATGGAGGAAGTACTTTAATGACAAGTGTTAGTGAACTTGCTGCAACGTTTAAAACACTGAGTGGGTACCTTGGGATTGAATGGGCTGACAATATTTCTCGAGAGAAAGAAGATAAGCTATATTCTGATTCTGCATGGGGAGAAGAATTAATTGGTTACTGGGAAACCTTGCGTCCAGAGTCATTTGCGGATTGGATAACTCTGACTTTTTACGAGGACGGTGTGGTGGAAATGCATACCAGATCGGGTGTCAGCTTTGGTGCTTTTGAAATCCAGTCTGACGGAAGCGTTATGCTCAGCTTAAAGGATGAGTATTTATATGACAATTCAGAAGCGCGGTGGATTCATGCTGAAAGCAGCGCGAAGATACAACTGACGGTGGGCAGTAATATGTATGAGATGAATTGTACTTATGTAGAGGGAACGGAAGAAGGTTCTTTTCCTGATTCAGTGGTGCTTAACAGAGTGGAAGATGAGGAGAAGGATTATTCCAGTGCGGAGGAAGCTGTGCGGTATTATGAGAGTGAGGTCTCCCAATAAGTCAGGCGACGGTCTGGATTTTTGTGACGGTATAGTTTTGTAAATGTTGATATAAAATTCTCAAAATGTGATAAAGAAGAGATGGCGAGGGGAACAAAATGAAGATGTTGAAAGTAAGATGCAAAAGAATAATGGCAGGGATTTTGTGCACTTCATTGCTTGTATCTGAGTGTGCGTTTATCGGTTTTCATTCTTATGCGGCGGAAACGGAGCCTGTGGCGGAAACAGAGCTTATAGAAGAGTCGGAGATGGAAGAACCAGAAACGGGGTCAGAAGAAAAGGCAGAGACGGAGGACAGCACCATAAAGGAAGAACAGGAAAATCCTGATTCGGGAGATGAAGGCGCAAATTCGGAAAAAGAGCCGGAGACAGAAGAACCAGAAGGAGACAGTGCGGAAGAGGGTGCGGATCAGAAGGAGGAAGGTATGCCTTCTGTGAGCGAAAACTCTGAAATTACGGAAGAAGTCGGGGTTACAGGGGAGGACTATGCCCTGACGACCGCAGCAGATGATATCGCAAGCGGAGTTGTTGACGAGAGTTATGGCCATATTGAATGGGTGATAGATAAGAATGGGAAGCTGACGGTGAGCGGGTGGGGGGATTTTGCACCAAGTTTAGATAGAGGCGAGCGCAGGGCGCCTTGGGATAGTTATCGCATGTCAATAAAAACTGTGGAAGTGGATGTTACAGGCATGACTAATGGCAGTTGCATGTTTATGGGTTGTGAAAATATGACAACTTCTAATTTGATTCATTTTGATACTAGTAAAATGACGGATACAAGTTTTATGTTTCAGTGGTGTAGCAGTCTGGATATTATAGATTTGAGCAACTTAGACACTGGTAATGTGAAAGATATGAGTTTTATGTTTAATCACTGTGATAGTCTGAGTGGTATAAACTTGCGAGACTTAGATACTAACAGCGTTACAAATATGAGCGGTATGTTTGCTTGGTGTAGTAACTTGACCAACATAGATTTAAGCAGTTTTAACACAGCAAATGTAGTGGATATGAGTAATATGTTCCAAGATTGCAGTGAATTAACTGAAATAGATTTGAGTAGTTTTGATACCAGTAACGTTACAGATATGAGTGTTATGTTTGGGAAGTGCAGTAGCCTAACTACCATAGATTTGAGTGGCTTCGACACCAGTAAAGTGATAGACATGCGTACTATGTTTAATGGATGTAGTAACCTTGTCAGTATTAATTTGGACGGAATGGATACTAGCAGTGTGACGTATATGCGTTTAATGTTTTGCGGGTGTAGTCGTTTAAATAGTATTGATTTGAGTAGCTTTGACACAAATAACGTGATATGGATGGAAAATATGTTCGAAGGATGCGATAGTTTGACCAGTATAGATTTAAGCGGTTTTTCTATTAGCAGTGTGACGGATATGAGTGGTATGTTTTCTGAATGTAATAACTTGACTACTATTTATTCTCCTTATAATGTAACCACCACCTGCATTCTGCCCACAGATTCTGATGACCTCTGGTACCGCTCTGATGGCACCACTGTCACGGAACTCCCCCAGAACTTGAGCTACAGCGTTGCTTTGGGAAAGAATTTCATTCCGACTGAAAAGGAAGAGGGCATTTATATAGATGAAGAAAGTAAACATAAATATAAATTATTTGATGAAAGTATGGAATGGGAAAAGGCAAAAGAGTATTGCGAAGGGTTAGGAGGCCATTTAGTAACAATTACATCTGAGGAAGAACAGGAGTTTGTAACTGCAATAGCGGAAAAGAGTAAAAAGAAAAATATCTGGCTGGGAGCAGAAATGATTTCGGGAGAGTTTTTCTGGATTACAGGAGAAAACTTTGTATATACAAACTGGAATAGCCACGAACCAAACAATGTGACCAATAATCAAAATACCATTATGATGTATACATATTACGGAACAAATAACGATGGGTATTCTATTATACCCGGGGTATGGAATGATGAATCCAAACAGGGAAGAGACTGGTTTGGATATACGGTGGATGATACGGGATTTATTTGTGAATGGGATGATGAGCTATCTGAAGATGAAGAGAATTCTATCTTAGTTTTTACAACAGAAAAAACGTTAAGTGTCAAAAGCGGGGATAGTATGTGGCTGGCTTTTGCATTATTGGATAGGGAAACAGGACTATATGATGATAAATGGACAAAGATGTCTGTTGTTGTAAGTGACAATTCTGTCATTGGGTTATTGGACTATGAGAAAACAGAGTATGGTTATTCGCTTGAGGTAATCGGTAAAAAGGAAGGGACTACGAACGTTGTTGTTACTGATACTTCCAGCGGAGCAAATTTGACAATACAAATTAACGTATATGATGAATATGTTCAAACATACTCGTATTCTATTGATAACATGCCGTCATTTTATCCAGATAATAAATATGAGGAAAAAATACAAACAAATATTTACAATTTAAATGGAATTTATGTAAACAATTATTCAGTCCAAAAGGATAATAAAGCAAATAAATACAAAGTCAGCTTTGATGCTTATAATAGTAATCAATATTATGGAGCTGTTGATATTTATGATAAAGATGGAAATTGGATTGACTATGAAGAAATAGAAAAGTTTAGTAATATGACAAGCTTATGGGATACAGGTGAACAGTTATATTATTTAATCAGCAATTTGGTTAATGGGAAATTACTGACTTATGAACAGGCATCTTTTTCAAAGTGTACACCAACAATTAGCTTTGAAGTACCTGAAGATGGATATTTTATTATTTCTAATAATGTCGCGGCCTCTCCAGGAACTTTCTTTTCAAATGCTTTTGATATTTTATTTGATGCGTCTTCTACTGCATTAGATTTAGTTTTGTCAGATAGTGTAAAGGACACGGCATTTGATGACTTTATGGATGGAAATAAGAAAATTTTAATGGAACGGATGGTTGATGTGCTTCTTGATAAAGCGGAGCAAAATGAAGAATTGCAAAAAGTGTTTTTGAAATCCGTGGAGTCAAAGATAAGAGAGACAACAAAGAAAGTTGCCAAGGCTGATATGAATAGTCTGATTACATCTTCTAATGATATGTATTCAGAACTGGCTAATTTAGCAGAAGATACTATGAATCGTTTAAAAGTCGGAAATGAAGACGGTTGGAAACAGCAGTTTAAAATGGCAACTGGAATAGGTGAATCAGCTTTCGATAAATTGGCAGGACCTGCGGGAATAGTTTTAAAAGGTTGTTTTTCTATAAATAAGGGATCTGATAAGCTATTAATGGCTATGCAGATGGCTCTGTCTACAGACAATACATATGTAAAGGTATTTTCTTTTACCGAGGATTGCTCTATAAATCAAAACGGAGTTATTATAAATTCTTCAGGAAATGTAGATTCGGAAGCAGTTCTTCAAGTGTTTAGAATTTCTAATAGTGACGCGATAGAAGTGGTTCTTGATAGAAATAACCCACTTGAAAGATACGAATTATATAATATCTGCTTTGTGAAAAATGACCATCTAGTTCAGCCCAATGGAAAAGTAACTGTATATTTGCCTATTCCAGATGGAATGAACGGTAATACGTGTAAAGTGTATAGACAAGAGAAGGATAGCTCATGGGCAATTCTTGATGCACATATCGAAGGGAACTATCTGGTATTTGAAACAGAGCATTTTAGTTTGTATTCCATTGTGGGAGAGACAAAAAAAATCAGTATATATGCGATGCCAACTAATACTATATATCATTCGGGGGATACGTTAAATTCGGAAGGGCTCATAATTAGCGTTGATGACAATTTAATAACGAAAGGATTTATCTGCACACCAACTGTGTTAGCTGGAAGTGGGGCAAAGATTATTACGGTTATATATGGTTGTGCAACTACAGAGTTTGAAGTAATGGTAAAGTTAGCTAATCTGGATAACCCATCAGGTGATGTAATCGAAGATGACATTCCGCCAGATGGAATTATCCCGGACGGCATATGGGCAGCAGGCATAGGAAACTGCACTTATACGGGAAAAAACATAACACAGACCTTCCGCCTGTATGACGGTAAGAAACGGCTGCAGGAAAAAACAGATTATACGGTTTCTTATAAAAACAATAAATCTGCCTATATCTATTCCGAGGAAGATTACAAAGCGTTTGAAGAAAATCTGCAAAAGACAGGAAAACTAGTAAAGACCGGCTCTTTTGATCCGAGGAAAGCGCCACAGGCAGTTATTCAGATGAAAGGCAATTATGCCGGAAACAAAATCGTCTATTTCAGGATTGAACCTGTGGATCTTTCCGAAGATGCGTTTGAGGCGGCTAATCTGACGGTTACTTATACGGGTAAAAAGCAGACTCCCGTGCCGAAGCTTATGTGGAACGGCAAAGCATTAAAATATGGAACTGATTTTTATGTCCCAGAGTACGACAGTACAAAAAGTGATAAGAATGCTTTTAAAAAATCACAGACTTATACACTTACCCTGACCGGCAAACAAAATTTTGCAGGTGAACTTCCGATTACACTTACCATCAGTCAGAGCAAGAAGCAGATTGCCATGGACAAGGTTACGGTAAAAGGGATTAAAAAAGTCACATGGACGGGAAAACAAATTACTCAGCCGAGTTTTACCGTGAAATATAAAAATATAGAGCTATCTGCGGAGAACGGCGATTATACGATTCACTGGGGAAACAATACAGATGTCGGAACTGGTATGGTAACTCTTGTTGGCACGGGAGAGGACAGAGATGGTGACGGTTTTAGCTTTATTGGAACAAAAAAGGTTTCTTTCCAGATAACGGGAAACGCCATGAACAGAGTGTCCGTATCGGGAGTAGAGAAAAAATATACATATACTGGAAATGCGATTGAACCGTCAGCCAAACTGACTTATATGAGCAACAAAAATGCGAATGCAGTCACTTTGACTGAGGGAATCCATTATACCGTGACATATCAGAAGAATGTGGACAAGGGATCGGCTACAATTCTCTTTACCGGTTTGGCGAGTGGCGGATATTCAGGGACAAAGAAACTGTCCTTTAGTATAGTCTCCAGTGAAATAGGCAATACGGCAGGCGGAACAGGTCTCCAGATTGCTTTTGGGGATAGTGCGAACGTGAAAAACGGTGTTTACAATGCGCCTTATATGAAAGGAGGGACGAAGCCGGAGGTAATGGTGACTTTTGGTGAAAAGACGCTGACAGAGGGTAAAGATTATAAGATTAAATATACCAATAATAGAAAAGTAGCATTATCAACAGATACGAAGGCACCGACTGTTATTGTTACGGGAAAGGGAAATTATAAAGGTACTAAAAGCGTTAAATTCTCCATTCTGGCAAAGGCATTGTCCAATGAAAACGGGATCGCTGTTATTGCAAAGGATAAAATAGCAGGAACAAGAGCGAACGGATACCGACAGGCTTTCAAAGTATATGATGCGGATGGAAAAGCTTTGGGAAGCGGAGATTACGATTCTAAAAATGTAATCTACACTTTAGTTCAGACGAAAAATAATGATGGGACTGTCAGCGAAGAAAACAGAATTTTGGACAAAAATTCCGTGGTACCGGCAGACTCTGTGGTGCAGATTACAGTGAGAGGGAAAGGCGTTTACGCTGGCGGTGAAGCGACCGGATGCTATCGAATTTTGAAAAAGAATTGTGATATCGGTAAAGCTACGATTCAGATCAAAAATCAGTCTTATACAGGCAGCCCGGTATTGATCACGGAACAGAGCCAGTTTACCGCCGGAAAGGTGTTTATAAAGATTGGCAGTGAAAAGAGAGAACTGTTATTGGGAGAGGATATGGAAGTGGTTCCGGGCAGCTACATAAAGAATATAAACAGAGGAACCGCGAAAGTAACTTTCAGGGGAATACATGATTATGGGGGAACGAAGACCGTATCATTTAAAATAGGGACACGTTCTGTTGGAGATTTTTGGAAAGGAGTTTTCGAAGGGGTGTCCGCTTTGCTGTCCTAGTTTTTGAATGGTAATACGATTTAGTCTGAAATTTCGGGTGAAGGATTATAAAAATACAGATTGAAAATGTGAGGAGGAGAAGAATATGTGGAAGAAGTATTTAGCGTTTGCTGTGGCGATGATTCTGGTATTACATACCGTGTCGGTTCCGGTTTATGCAAAGGAGGAAGCGGAGGCTGAGCAAAGTGGTACAGTTGATCTGGAAACGGGGGAGAAAGCGGAGAGTGAGGAGGAAACTGTTGAGCCGGAGGAAACAGAACAGCCGGGAGAAGGGGAGAATGATGGGGGTGTATCGGTGCAGCCGGGACAGGAAGTGCCTGGGGACAATGCAGGAGAAAAGCAGCCGGGAGAGAGCATAGAAGAAGGAATGGAACAGCCCGAAGAGGATGCAGGACAGGAGCAACCCGGGGAGAATGAGGAAACAGAGCCGGAACAGTCTGTGGAGGAAGAGGTAGAACAACCGGAAGAGGACATTGTACAGGAAGCGAAGGAAGAGGAAACGGAATTTGAGAGTTTGCCTGCTGTCAGTGCCATAGGAAGTACGGGCGAATACCAGCCGGAAGGAGCGAGCTATAAGCTGACGTACACCGAGGTGACGGGTGGTGTAAAGATAACGGGCATTACTGGAACTAAGGAGGGAGAATTGAAGATTCCCGCAAAGATAGGCGGGATGGATGTGGTAGAGATTGGGGATAGAGCGTTTGATAATTGTAATAAACTGACAGGGGAGTTAGTAATTCCTAATGGAATAACGGTGATAGGAAGGTATGCGTTTGGAAATTGTGAAAGTCTTACGGGAGATTTACGGATTCCCGATAGTGTGACTACGATAGGAGAAAGGGCGTTTCATAGTTGTAGCGGTTTAACAGGTAGTTTGGTGATTTCCGAAAACGTTACAGTAATAGGAGAAAATGCATTTATTTATTGTAGAGGTCTTACGGGGGATTTGATAATTCCTGATAGTGTAGAGACGATAGGAGAAGGCGCTTTCTTTTCTTGTGATAACTTGACAGGAAAGTTGGTTCTTCCGAAACATATGACAAAGATAACCAAGGGAGCATTTTGCGAATGTGGCATAACTTCCGTGTCTTTAGAAGGTATAACGGAAATTGGAGACAGTGCATTTAGTGGTTGCGATAAACTTACGGGGGATCTGGTGATTCCTGACAGTGTTATGGCAATAGGAGAACGCGCATTTTCGGGTTGCAGAAATCTGACAGGGGAATTGATCCTTCCGAATCATATTACCAGCATTAGCAATTCTGCCTTTTCGGGTACTGGCGTTACGGCTATATCGCTCGAGGGAATAGTTCAGATAGGAGATCATGCATTTGAAGAGTGCAAACAGTTGACAGGAAAGCTGGTACTGTCAGATAGTGTGACATCTATAGGAGAGTATGCTTTTAGTCGGTGTACTGGCTTGACGGGAGACTTGGTAATTCCTGACAGCTTGTCGTCCATAGGCAAATATGCTTTTTGGGGATGCGACGGTTTGACAGGAAAACTAGTTCTTCCAGAGAATATGACAAAAATAACTCCTTATGCTTTTGCCAGCTGTGGCATTACGGCAGTGGATTTTAGTAAAATAGCAGAGATTGGGGAAGGCGCGTTTTCAGATTGTAGTGGATTACAAGGCGACTTGGTCATACCTGACAGTATAACATTGGTAGGAAAAAAGGCATTTTATGGTTGCAATGGTTTGACGGGGGAATTGGTTCTTCCGGAAAATATGACAAAAATAACCCCTTATGCTTTTGCTGGAAGCGGGATTACGGAAGCGGATTTTAGTAAAATAACAGAGATAGAGGAAGGTGGATTTTCGGACTGCAGTGGATTGACAGATATTATAATTCCAGAGAATGTAACAACGATTGGTGACAAGGCTTTTCTGAGGACAAAGTCTGGTGCGTATAAGCTTACGCTGAAAAGCAGAAATGCAGGCATTGGCGCACAGGGGCTTGGGTGTAACAGTTTTATTTATGGTTATAGCGGAAGCACTGCCGAGACTTATGCGTCAGACTCGGTTAATCAGTGTCTTTTCTTCTCTTTAGATTCTGCTGAGGATCATGAGATAGAGGAGTGCAGGGTATCTACCACGGAAGAGCTCATGGCAGCTTTGGGGTCGTATAAGCGCATTATTTTGGCGGATGGGGTATATCGGATAGTAGAAGAATATGAAAAAGGCAGTAATGAGACTTGGTGGCATCATGTTTCAGGCACAGGAACCCTTCTTTTGAAGAATTTGGTTTCTGTAAGCATAGAGGCAGAACATCCGGGAAGAGCTGAAATTTTGTCACGGGTGGATGAAGCGTATACAGCAGAGAATTCTAATGCTGGTTCCACTGTGCCGGTCATTGAAATAAGCGGGTGTAAAAATATCAAGATCGATGGGTGTATTTTAGGACATGAGAGTGAATTGGCAAACTGTGACTATGGAGCTAATGTGGTTAATATAACAGGTTCCTATGATGTTGATATATCCGAGTGTGACCTTTTTGGATGTGGATATATAGGAATCTGTTGTAGGGGGGCAGAAAATGTAAACGTGAATAAATGCGTAATCAGGGATTGCGAATCAAATATATTGGATGGTTACGGGGCAAAGAATCTTCGATTTACAGACTGTATTCTGAGTGGACATAGAGGAGGATCTCCCATAAGAGGAGCAGCGTTATCATGTGAAGGTGAAATTTTTTTTGCAGGCTGCAAGTTTGTGAATAATGACAATACCTCTTTCGATAAATACGGAAATGTGGGCATTGGTTATGATTGTGTCTTTTATAACAATAAATGGAATGGAGAAAAAACAGAAAAATCGGGTATCTGCTTAAATGGTGTTACATGGCAGACGGATTATGAGTATGATGAAGATTATAATTATTTGAGAGTGCTAAAATTGGGTTATCCCCTTAAATTTGAAAATGGATCAATCAGTAGTGCAAAAGGGGTGGTTCTGGATTACAGCGATGCATCTAAGCCATGGAAAGGAATAAGCTATAATAAAATAAAATATTATGACGGTTCCGATCCAGCAGACTCAGTAGAAAGCATTATACTGGACAAGAACACATTAACGTTGGCCGTGGGCGAAACCGCTAGGCTAAAAGCCGAGATTAGCCCCAATGATGCAGCGGCATCCATTACATGGACGAGCAATTCTTCTATAGCGAAAGTGGAAAACGGGCTGGTGACAGCGCTTTCAGAGGGGGAATGTACGATCACAGCATCGGCTGGCGGTAAGTCGGCGCACTGTAATGTTGTTGTGATGGCGTCCGGAGAAGATGATCCGATGAACCGGGCGGTTCATATATCAGGAATAAAGCCCAAAAGTAAAGTATATGACGGCAGCCCTTACTCCTATACCGGCACAGCTGTTTTGCTGGACACATCGGGGAATCAGGTTTCGGGAATTTCCCTTACGTGTTCTTACTCTGGCACTCTTTCAAACGGCACTGTTTATGCGGAGACAGAAAAAGCACCGTCACAGGCGGGAAGTTATACGCTGGCTTTTAAGATGTCGGGCGACGATGCGGACAGATATAATCTGATTCGGTCTTCCTATAGCTTTGATATTATACGCAAAGCGGTGACTATAACGGCAGAGTCGGTAGAAATCAAGGAGGGAGATCCGCTGCCTGAGGTATCGGAATTGAAATACACGGTTGACGGCTTGATAGAAAATGAGGGACTGCTTCGGAATCCGTCACTAAAGTATAGTACAGATAATATATCTACAGATAGGGAAGGGAAATATGGGATTATACCGTATGATGCGGATGAGGGAAATAATTACCGGATTAAATATGTAGACGGAGTATTGCTGGTGGGGAATTACGGTGAGATTCCTGTGGAAGATATACCGGATGGCGGTGCTATTCCTGAGGGACTCTGGATTGCAGGTCTTGCGGAAGACGGTTATAATTATACGGGGAAGGCAATTAAACCGCAGGTGCGTGTGTATGACCATAAAACACCTCTTCAGGAGAAAAAGGATTATACCATTGCCTATACAAGAAACACGAAGGCATACGGCTATGATTCCGAGGAAGAAGGATTTGACGCAAAGAAAGCGCCGACAATTACGGTGACAGCAAAAGGTAATTACAGTGGGAAGGAGACTGTTACTTTTAAGATACGACCGCTTGATATATGTGAAGACAGTTTTTCTGTAGATGATATAGCGGTTGCTTATAAGGCAAAGGGTATACAGAAACCGATTCCAACGCTTACCTGGAATGGGAAAAAGCTCAAGAATAGGACAGATTATACCGTTGACTATTATGACAATAAGGATAATGAGCTGGATGCCGTAAAAGAGGTGGGACAGTATTATATAGTGATAGCCGGTAAGGGAAATTTTGCCGGGAGTCGTAGTATTAACCTGACGGTGACAGAGCGGATGAAATTAATGGGAAAGGTGTCCGTGGCAAGCATTAAGAACCAGCCTTACACAGGCGATGATATTATGCCGACGCTTACGGTGAAGGACGGGCGGACAACACTGATACAAGACGTGCATTATATGGTAGGATACAGCCAGAATACAGAGGTGGGAACGGCTTACGCTGTTATTATGGGTATTGAAGAGGCGGGTTACTGTGGCACAAAGCGGGTTAGTTTCAAGATTACCGGTACGCCTATAAAGAAAGCAAGTGTTACAGGTCTGACAGGACAGAAGTTCGTTTATGAGGGTGCGGATATTACGCCACAGATTCAGTTGGGAATAAAAACAAATGCGAATGGAACAGAAAAGCCGCTGATTTTGGGGACGGATTATACGGTTACATGGCAGAAAAATCGGAATGCCGGTACTGCAACCGTGCTTTTTACAGGTAAGGGCGCCTACACGGGAACTTTAAAGAAAACTTTTAAAATTGGAAAGTTTGATATTAAGACTAACGCAGACGGAAGATTTACTGCGTCGGTGGAGCAGGCGGTGATACCTTATGCGAAAGGGGGAGCGAAACCGAAAGTTGCTGTTCAGTTTAAGAATAGCGAGGGAAATTGGCAAACATTGGTGGAAGGGCAGGACTATACTTTGTCGTATAAAAATCATACGGCTGTAAACGATGGCAGCAGGGCAGACAAGAAACCGACAGTGATTGTGAAAGGCAAAGGGAATTTCAGCGGAACACTTGATTCCGTGCTTAATTATCAGATTAAGGAACAGGATCTCGGGCAGCTTTCCATAGTGGCGCAGGATAAGACCTATCAGAATAAGAAAAATATCTATGCGACAAAGCTGACGGTCACGGATTTGGATGGAAAGATCTTGAGGGCGGGGACGGATTATAACAGAACGCCGATTTATACTTATGAGAAGGATACGGTGGTAATTGACGCAGAAAATTATGGAACGGCGACTCGCGTTGCCGGAGATTTGGTGGGTAAATATGATATCATTCCGGCAGGAACCAGGCTGAACGTAAGGATTGATGCCAAAGGTGGCAGCAACTACACAGGGACATTGACAGGTGCGTATCGTATCACGCAGGCGGCGATTTCTTCCGCGTCAATATCCATTCCCAAACAGACCTATACAGGACAGGCAATTGTTTTGGATAAGAGTCAGATTACAGTCAAATTAAAAGGAAAAATGATTGAACAGGATCAATATGAAATTGTGCCGAACAGTTATAAAAATAATGTGAAGAAAGGGACTGCAAGTGTGACGGTTCGGGGTGTGAATAATTACGGCGGAACAAAAACTGTTAAGTTTAGCATTAGAGCGAAGGGTTTTGTCTGGTGGATGTAATATAGCAATGATAGAAATAAAGGATACGGTTCACAAGCTTAGATGGAATAGGAGGTCAGTTATGAAAAGAAAGTCAAATGAAAACAAAAGTGCAAAGATGTACGGACTGGCGTTGGCAATGATCCTTGGCGGAGTGACCCTCTCTGTGCCAATGCATGTGGAGGCGGCGGAGAAATTTGAACCGGCATTTTATGCCGCAACTTATGCGGATGTAGTGAATGCGTTGGGAACGGACAGCAAGGCGCTGTATGACCATTATCTTACCTATGGACAGAAGGAAGGGCGGAAAGCCTACCCGGGAGCAAAGGGCGGGGAGGTAGTGGACGGTATAGCGGACACAAAAGCGCAGGTTCAGGAGACTCCGGCAGAGACAAGCGTAAATGAGCTTGTTGCGTTAGAACAGCTGTCACATTTAAAGAGTCTGAAAAAGAAGTGTACCGATGAGGAATTCCGCGCTGCTTATGATGTGGCGGCAGGCGTTGTTACACCCTTGACGGGTATGAGCAGAGAAGATCAGCTTTATCAAATAGCGGCGGCAATCCGTTACCGGGTGGATTCCGGACAGGTATATTATTCTACAGATGAGCCGCATTACAACGACCCATATGGCTATTTTGTTTCGGGAGTGGCTTCCTGCGCGGGATGCGCAAGAGCTACGGGGCTATGTCTGGACATGCTTGGGATTCCCTATGAGCATGTGAACGAGAATCAGTGGTCACATCAATGGTGCCGTGTGAATATGGGAGATTCCTACTGGATTTGTGATGCTTATGGGCTTTACGTGGGGCAGGAACCGGCGCCGTATGCACATCCATTGACAGATTAACGATGACGTTCTTCTGTGCATGAAACTCCGAAGACATTGACGGGCTGGCCATGTGGGCGGCGGACAAGGTATGGCAGAACCGGGGGAATATCTATCAGACAAAGATAGAAATCCGGGATGCGGACGGGACGATAAAGAGAGCGGGAGAGGAAGTGCCCGGGACCGATATCTTACCTGCAGGGACATTGCTGCGGGTGACGGCGGCTGCCAAAGGAGATCATTATACAGGGGAAGTGTCGTGCTGTTACCGGATCACGGCGGCGGATATCGGGAAGGCGACAGTGACGATTCCGGCGCAGACCTATACCGGAAGGGAGATCCGTCTGGATGGAGAAATACAAGTAAAACTGAACGGGCAGGTTTTAAGTGAAGATAATTATGAGATTACGGGATATGCGAATAATATCAATAAGGGAACCGCGACAGTTACCATAAAAGGAAAGAATGACTGCGGCGGCGTGAAGACGGTTAAGTTTCGGATCAAGGGAAAAGGGTTTTTGTGGTGGTGGAAGTGACGGATGCCGGAGCGTGCAGAGAGCGACAAACAAATTACCGCCATTTCTATGAACTGGCAAAGCGAGAAGGGGAAAACGAATCTGTCAGCCGTTTGTCGCGAAATATGCGGCAGTTCAAAGTGAATTGCACATTGAAAACCGTGGAAAGATATGGTACAGTGGATGATGTGAAGATGAGGATAAAAGACGGAAAAGTAAGTCTGACATGGAGGTAGCGATGGAACAGTACAAGCAGGAGTTTATCGGCTTCATGATAGAAAGCCGGGTATTGCAGTTTGGAGATTTTACTTTAAAGAGCGGCAGAAAATCCCCGTTTTTTATGAATGCGGGCGCCTATGTGACCGGCGCGCAGTTAAGAAAGCTGGGTGAATATTACGCGAAGGCGATCCATGACAGATACGGATTGGACTTCGACGTGTTGTTCGGTCCCGCATACAAGGGGATTCCCCTTACGGTGGCCACGACTATGGCGATCAGTGAGCTTTACGGAAAGGAGATCCGCTACTGCTCCAACAGGAAAGAGGTGAAGGATCACGGCGACACCGGGATTCTGCTTGGCTCTAAATTAAAGGACGGCGACAGAGTCGTTATCATAGAGGATGTGACGACTTCCGGAAAGTCCATTGAGGAGACCTTTCCGATCATCAAGGCGCAGGCGGACGTTACGGTGCGGGGGCTGATGGTGTCCTTAAACCGGATGGAGAAGGGGCTTTCGAGCGATATGTGCGCGCTGGACGAGATCAAAGAGAAGTACGGATTCGATACAGGCGCAATCGTCACCATGGAGGAAGTGGTGGAGTGCCTTTACAATAAGCCGATAGACGGTGAGATTTATATTGATGACGAAATCAAGGGGCGGATTGACGCTTACTATGAAACTTACGGGGCGAAGTGACACGGAAGGTGTAGAAAAGCGGTAATGTAAACCAGTGAGGAGGATGTACGCATTCTCCGGAGTGCGGCTGTCAAACGGCAATCTGTGAAAGGAGCGGTGAAAAATTTATGGAAGAGAGAACCTATAAGATTATGGGCGGAGCGGGAGCCTTGAACCTCGCGTTCGGCGTGGTGATTATGGTGGTAGGCATAGCCGGGGGTGTGCTCCTTGTGATCAGCGGCGCGAAACTTCTGGCGGGAAGAAATAAGATTTTGTTTTAAAAGTAACGGGAGGGCGTTTTCGGCGAGGACGAGGATGCCCTCTTTTGCGCGAACGGGGATACAGCGCATCACGAGTCTGTCTATTTGCGAAAGGGCAGGCGGTGTGGGAAAGCGTCGCAGATGGGACACGCGGAGTCTGCAAGTGGAAGGATGGGCATAGCGTGAGAAGAACTTCTAACCACTTACAGCAGAGGCTGTTTCGTGGAGAAGTTCTAAGTCTCACGCAGGAGAATGTCTGAAAAACGGCATTCTCCGCATTGATTTGAGTCACAGCGAAGCTGTGACATGGAGGTTAGTGTGAAAAAAGATTTCATGTTTACCAATAAGGAGCACACGCTCAAGGGGATTATGGCAACGATTTTAGGTGTACTCTCCTTGGGTTCTTTGGTTTACATAATTGTAGACAGCTATACGAGGGCGGGGGAAGTGCCGCTGCAGTACGGGGCAGTGGCTTTTTTGACCATGATTTTCGCTTTTGTGGGTATTGTGCTAGGTGTTATTTCCAAATCGGAGCGGGATAAGTTTTATTTTTTCAGCTATTTGGGTATTGTATTAAATGTGTTGGTGCTGGCGGTGCTCAGTGTGATTTTGTACGCGGGGGCATATGCCTGAAAAGGAGCAGACCGGATAGAAAACACACGGATGCGAGATTTCCGGCACAGCCTTTGAAAAAATGTTTCGACAGGGAGGAAACGATGAGACAGGAAGAATTAATTGCGGAGCGCTATGGGCTTGCCCTTGCGCGGATCAGAGAAATACCGGATGAGTCAATCTGCGGAGAAGTATGCCGGGACTATTTTAGGCAGATGGCGGCGTTTGTGCTGCTGATGGACCGGACATATGAGATGGTGAAGAGCGGGGCGCTCAGGCAGATGGGGCTGGAGGAGCTGAAAGCCCACAACCGCTCGCTCTATGCGGATATTCTGCCGGATCATTACGGGGAAAGCTACGCCAATCCGGATTACGCAACGAATCGACTGGGAGAGTCAATTGGAAAATGCCTGTCCTTTTTGTATACGGAGCTTAGGGCGATGATTCCGGCGGCCTATGAGAGCAGCCTGTTTTCCATGACGATGCGGGTAGAGCTTCTGCTGGAGGTTTACCAGCTTTTTGTCTGCGCCCGGGAGGAGCAAAGGGAACCGGATGAGGAGGAGCTGCGGCAGATTCTTTACTGGTATGTGAGCGATTATTACGAAGTAGAGTTTGAGGAAAAGAGCATGGCGCTTCTGGACGCGGAGCGGGATTTTGCCCGCCGCATCATTATGGAGAGCGATCTGTCTGATCTGCGATACCTCTATTATTTCGGGGAATATGTCACGGAGAACGAGCTGAAAACGGCGGCGCATCTAAACGAGATGGACCCGGAAAAGATCAAGCTGATGGCGGATACTTACACGGAAGGCTACCGGATCGGCTTTGAGGTGACCAACAAGGATATCTCCATCAAGGAAACGGTGACGATCCGCTATTTCCTTGGATTTGAACGGGTAATCAGGCAGGCGGTCGAAAATTTTGACCAAATTGGTCTACAGTCTACTTTCTGCCGGGCAGGGATCAATATTTTTCAGGGCAGGGGTGTAAACAAGAACGGCTACTGTGGCGCCAATCCCAATAAGCAGTATGACTATGACCACAAGGAAGATATGGCTCTGTTTCTGGACGGGGCGCTGGCGGAGAGAAAGACCGAGGCGGTGCGGAATGTGTTTGAGCGGCATAAGGAGCTTGCGGCTCTTTTCGGTGGTCCGGCAGTGGTGGAGAGCTTCGGGGAGGAGCCTTTCGTGCCGGAGAACAAGGAGACTGCCTGCCGTTTCAGTGAAAAGCAGCAGAAACTCTCGGTTTCCAACGCGGGAAAAATAGCCGATATCCAGAACGAATATATCAAGGGCGAGGAGCGCAGCTTTACGATCATCGCATTTCCTGTGCCGCAGATCGGGGAGCGGTACGAGGAAATTTTCGACGATGTGGTGCGCATCAATACGCTGGATTATATGCTCTACCGGGACATTCAGCAGAAGATCATAGATGTGCTGGACAAGGGATCGACCGTACTGGTCAAAGGTATGAACGGGAATGAGACGGACATCAGGGTACAGCTCCACAGGCTGGATGATCCGGAATCCCAGACCAATTTTGAGAACTGTGTGGCGGATGTCAATATCCCTGTGGGGGAGGTGTTTACTTCACCGTGCCTGACGGGTACGGAGGGGATTTTGCATGTGCCGCGTGTGTTTTTACATGAGCTGGAATACCGGGATCTGAGACTTTGCTTTGAGGACGGCTTTGTGACGGACTACAGCTGCGGCAACTTCGCGCAGAAGGAGGACAACCGCAAGTATATCAGGGACAATGTGTTCCATCACCACGAAAAACTGCCGCTTGGAGAGTTTGCCATCGGCACGAACACGACGGCGTTTTTGGTCGCGAGAAAATACGGGATTGAGGATAAACTGCCGATTCTGATTGCGGAAAAAACCGGACCGCATTTTGCGCTGGGGGACACCTGCTATTCCCATGAAGAGGAAGTGAAAAGCTACAATCCGGACGGCAAGGAGATTGTCGCAAAGGAAAACGAGGTGTCGGCTTTGCGTGACACCGATGTCAGTAAGGCATATTTCCAGTGCCACACGGACATTACGATCCCCTACGACGAGCTTGGGGAGCTTTCGGTGTTGACTGTGTCGGGTGAGAAGCATGTGATTATCCAAAACGGTCAATTTGTGCTGCCGGGCTGTGAGGAGCTGAACCGCGCGTTAAACGGATAAAGCACGTGGCAGTGAAGCCGAAGGCTGAACTGTTGCGAAAGCACTCTCGGAACGATAAATACGGGTTGCGTTATTGGGGGAAATCTAGTACACTGTAGAATAAGAAACTTTGTTTTAATACAAGATATAGTGGTTGAGGAGGTAAAGGCGGATGGCACAGGTAGGCATCGTGATGGGCAGCGATTCGGATATGCCCGTTATGGCGAAAGCGGCGGAACTTTTGGAAGAGATTGGTATTTCATACGAGATGACGATTATTTCCGCCCACAGGGAGCCGGACGTATTTTTCGAGTATGCGAAGGGTGCAGAGGCGAAAGGGTTTAAGGTGATTATCGCGGGAGCCGGGAAGGCGGCCCATCTGCCGGGCATGTGTGCGGCGATTTTCCCCATGCCGGTGATCGGTGTGCCCATGAAGACTTCCGATCTGGGCGGGGTGGATTCCCTCTATTCCATCGTGCAGATGCCGTCCGGCATTCCGGTAGCTACGGTGGCGATTAACGGCGGGCAGAACGCGGGTATTCTGGCGGCGAAGATTCTGGCGATATCGGACGCAGCGCTTTTAGAGCGGTTAAAGAACTATTCGGAGAGCCTGAAAAAGAGTGTGCAGGAGAAGGACGCGAAGCTGAAAGAGGTTGGATATAAGACATACCTGAAGGCATAAAGAAAGCGGAGAGCAGATTGAAAATAAATCTGACAAGACATGGAGGAAAAGATGGACTACAAGACAGCGGGCGTGGATATCGAGGCGGGCTACCGTTCGGTGGAGCTGATGAAACAGTATGTGAAGGGGACGATGAGGCCGGAGGTGTTAGGCGGAATCGGCGGGTTTTCCGGGGCCTTTTCCCTTGAGAAGATTAAAGATATGGAGAAACCGGTACTTCTGTCGGGTACGGACGGTGTGGGCACGAAGATACAGCTTGCCTACCTGATGGATAAGCACGACACCGTGGGGATCGACTGCGTGGCCATGTGCGTTAACGATGTGGTGTGCGCAGGCGCGGAGCCGCTGTTTTTCCTAGATTACATAGCCTGCGGCAAAAATTATCCGGAGAAGATTGCGGCTATCGTGAAAGGCGTGGCCGAGGGCTGTAAACAGGCCGGAGCGGCGCTGGTCGGCGGCGAGACGGCAGAGCATCCGGGACTGATGCCGGAGGACGAGTATGATCTGGCCGGTTTCGCGGTGGGCGTTGCGGAGGAGAAAGATTTGATTACCGGGGAGGATGTGAAGCCCGGCGATGTGCTTGTAGGCATTGCATCTTCAGGTGTGCACAGCAACGGCTTTTCTCTGGTAAGGAAGGTGTTCGATGTGAAAAAGGAAACGCTTTCCGTATATTATGAGGAACTGGGTGCGACGCTTGGGGAAACCCTGCTGACTCCCACCAGAATTTATGTGAATGCGCTTCGGGAGGTGAAGAAGGCGGGCGTTACCGTCAAGGGATGCAGCCATATTACAGGCGGCGGTTTCTATGAGAACATTCCGAGAATGCTGCCTGAGGGCATCGGGGCAAAGGTGGAGAAGGGCAGTTTTGAGGTGCCGCCCATTTTTGCGCTGATGCAAAGAGCCGGAAATCTGGAAGAGAAAATGATGTACAATACCTACAACATGGGACTCGGTATGGTGCTGGCCGTGGATGCCGCGGATGCGGATCAGACCGTCTCGGCTCTGCAGGCGGCAGGGGAGAAGGCATGGACGGTAGGGGAAGTCGTGTCGGGAGACCATGAGGTAGTGATTTTATAAACGGTTTGGCCGGACGGAAAGCGTGTTTTGTATGTGGAAGCAGGCTGATTTGCCGCCGGGAAGGGCCGGACTGTTAAACAGAAGGGGATGAACTGTCGTTAAAAGGGGATGGGGAGTTGCTATTGGAGGAGCACAATGCTTAGAGTAGTGGTATGCGTGTCCGGAGGCGGCACAAACTTGCAGGCAATTATTGACGGCATCGCGCGGGGAGCCATCTTTCACACGGAGATTGTCCGGGTGGTGTGCAACAATCCCGGTGTCCGTGCCCTTGAGAGAGCAAAGGAGGCAGGGATTGAGAGTGTGTGCGTGTCGCCGAAGGATTACGGCGACAGGGAACAGTTTGAGGCGGCGCTGATCCGCTCGGTGGATGAGGCGGCGCCGGATCTGATCGTGCTGGCGGGCTTTATGGTAAAGGTACCGGCAGGACTGATCAAAAAGTATGCACATAGGATTATCAACGTACACCCTTCCCTTATTCCGGCTTTTTGCGGCACAGGCTATTACGGGCTTCGGGTGCATGAGGCGGCGCTTGCGCGGGGCGTGAAGATCACCGGCGCCACGGTGCATTTTGTGGATGACGGGATGGACACCGGACCGATTATCATGCAGAAAGCGGTGGAAGTGCATGAGGACGACACGCCCGAGACACTGCAGAAGAGAGTGATGCAGGAGGCAGAGTGGGTGATTCTTCCCTGGTGTATCAATCTGATCGCTGCGGGTCAGGTGAAGGTGGAAAACGGCCGGGTGACTGTCACAGAGTAACAATGCGAAAAGAAGTTAAGATTATGAAAGGAAAGGGAATTAATGAAAATTTTGATCGTTGGCAGCGGAGGACGGGAACACGCGATTGCGGCGGCTGTGGCGAAAAGCCCGAAGGCGGATAAGATTTACTGTGCGCCCGGCAACGCGGGAATCGGCCAGATTGCGGAGTGTGTGCCTATCGGCGCGATGGAGTTTGACAAGCTGGTGGCTTTTGCAAAAGAGGAGGCCATTGATCTGACCATCGTAGGTATGGACGACCCGCTGGTGGGCGGTCTTGTGGACGAGATGGAAGCCGCGGGTCTTAGGGTGTTCGGACCCCGGAAAAACGCGGCGATTCTGGAGGGCAGCAAGGCGTTCTCCAAAGATCTGATGAAAAAATACAACATTCCCACGGCGGCCTACGAGAATTTCGACGATCCGCAGAAGGCTCTTGCGTATCTGGAGACGGCGAAGATGCCGGTGGTATTAAAGGCGGACGGCCTTGCGCTGGGAAAGGGCGTGCTGATCTGCGAGACGCTTGACGAGGCCAGGGAAGGCGTGCGCACCATTATGGAGGATAAAAAGTTCGGCGCGGCGGGCAACCGCATGGTGGTCGAAGAGTTTATGACGGGGCGTGAGGTCTCGGTGCTCTCCTTCGTGGACGGGAAGACGATAAAAATCATGTCCTCCGCGCAGGATCACAAGCGTGCGCTGGACGGCGATCAGGGACTAAATACCGGCGGTATGGGTACGTTTTCACCAAGCCCCTTTTATACGGAAGAGGTGGATGCGTTCTGCCATAGGCACATCTATCAGGCCACTGTGGACGCTATGGCGGCGGAGGACAGACCGTTCAAAGGCGTGATTTTCTTTGGGCTGATGCTGACGGAGGACGGGCCGAAAGTGCTTGAGTACAATGCCCGCTTCGGAGACCCGGAGGCGCAGGTGGTGCTGCCCCGCATGAAAAACGATATGGTAGAGGTGGTGGAAGCGTGCATTGACGGAACGCTCGATCAGGTGGAGCTCTCCTTCGAGGACAATGCGGCGGTTTGTGTCATCCTCGCTTCGGAAGGTTATCCAGTTTCCTACGAGAAGGGATTTGAGATTACGGGGCTTAAGAACTTTGATAATAAGGACGGATACTACTGTTTCCATGCGGGAACGGCGAAAAAAGACGGTAAGATTGTCACAAACGGCGGCCGGGTGCTTGGCGTAACGGCGAAAGGCGAGACCTTGAAAGAGGCGCGGGCGAATGCTTACGAGGCAGCAGCGTGGGTGCATTTTGACCGTCAGTATATGCGGCGCGATATCGGTAAGGCCATCGACGAGGCTTAAGCGCCGTACGGGGATCAGGGAAAAGCAGTAAGGCAATGTATGAAGCGTAAAAGGGAGTGGAGTCATGAGCAGAGAAGAAAGAATTGAGATGCTCAGAAAAGAGTTTACCGAGGTCAATACCTATAACAGACCCACCTACTGTTCCGAGTGCGGGGGCGTTATGGTCTTTAAGGGCCTGGGGGAGTACCAGTGCGAAAAATGCGGCTGTTTGGATTATGACGATTACGGAAAGGCGCGCAATTACGTGGAGAAACATATGGGGGCGAATGCCGCCCAGGTCGCCAAGGCTACCGGAGTATCGCAAAAATCCATAAGAGATATGCTCAAGGAAGGGAAACTTGAGATATCCCAGAACTCCGCCATTTTCTTAAGATGCGAGATTTGCGGCGCGTCGATCCGCAGTGGCAAGTACTGCGCTAAGTGTGAGCAGAACTATCACCATGATCTGGAGGAGATGGCAAGAAAAGCAAGGCATCATGGGGATACGTTTGGTTACAGTACCGAGCGGCGCAAAGGTGAGGAAGGCGCTAAGCGGTTTACGAGAGAATAGAAAATCTTGACAGAATACTGGCAGAGGAGAGAAGAATGAAAATGCGAAAGAGCGAGCGGGTAAGAGGGAGACAGAGACATGTATGGAGAGCGGCAGCCATTTTCGGCACGGCGGTTCTTCTTGCGTGGTGTAATCCGATGGTAGGTCTGGCGGAGGCCACAGGCACCGTATTGCCCAACTCGGTCAATATCAGGAAGCAGCCTGATCAGGAGAGTCAGGTGATCGGGAGCTCCACTGTCGGCAAGGAAATCAGCATCCGGGGCAAGGTAGACGTTTCCGGAATCACGTGGTATCAGGTGTATGTAGATTCGAACACGATGGGCTACGTGCGCGCCGATATGATAGAGAAAAAGGGAGACGGGGACATTCCCACAGTTTCCGCAGGGTCGGAGAGTCAGGGTGCCTCGGCGTCACCAGAAGACGGCTCGTCAGATTCTCAGGCCCCGGCGTCAGGCGGGGGCGCGCAGGTGGAGGCGCAGGAATCGATGGATCTCCAGTACGCCAGCATCAAGGTACAGGCGAAGGTGCGTCCCGATCCTTCCACTTCAAATAATCCGGTGGATTCCCTGACGCCCGGAACGCAGGTTGTTGTGAGCGGGAAATCGGAGGGGAGCGACAGCAAAACATGGTACTATGTCACCTTTACCGCGTCAAACGGCTCCGAGAAGACCGGATATATCCGATCCGATCTGTTAGATCTCGGCGAGATGCTGCCTGTGGAGGAGGAACCTGAGGAAGCGCCCGAGGAGGAACCGGAAGAGCCGGAAGCCGCGCCGCGAAACGATTATGAGCTGAAAATCGAGAGCGGTTCCGACGGGGAAGAGGTATGGTATATTTATGACAATGTGACCGGACAGAAGCAGAAGCTTGTGCCGCTTCTGGAATCCTCCTATTCTCAGACGCTTGACGAAAAGGAGGACCCGAAGTCCATGGTAAAACAGCGGATCGCGATTGTGGTGCTGGCCGTACTTCTGGCAATTCTTGTGATCGTAGTGGTTATTATGGCATTTAAGCTGCGCGACGCATACTATGAAGATTATGAGGACGACGAGGACGACGACGAGGAGACGCCGGAGGAGCGTCAGACGGTAAGGAGGACGACGGAGAGGGAGCGGGAACCGCGCCGCAGAGTTTCCGCGGAGGAGGAGCGCAGACCGCGCAGAAGAGAAGAAGCGGGAGCAGACAGGCAGGAGCGCAGACGGCGGGAACGCGAAGTGACTTATCGGGAAGAACCGGATGTAGAAGAGGCAGTCAGACCTGCAAGACCGCGCAGGGCCAAGAACTTTCTTTTGGATGACGACGAGTTTGAGTTTGAATTTTTAAATATGGACGATAAGGATCTGAAATAACTATGTTTATCGAGATAGATTTTAACAGCGACCAGGCTATTTATATGCAGCTCCGGGATCAGATCATTATGGGAATCGCTTCTTCCAGATTTCAGGAGGGGGAGATGCTCCCTTCCGTCAGACAGCTTGCGGATACCATCGGCATCAATATGCACACGGTCAACAAAGCCTACACTGTTTTGAAGCAGGAGGGCTATGTAAAAGTGGATCGCAGGAGAGGCGTGATGGTGGCCGTGGATATTGACAGGATGCGGGCCATTGAGGAGATCAGGGAGGATCTGCTGGTCACGCTTGCAAAGGCAAGCTGTAAGAATATTTCCGGAGAAGAAGTGCATGCTCTTATAGACGAAATCTATGAGGAATATGGGAAAGGAATGAGAGAGTAAATGCAGCCACAATTTACGGATAAGGCGAAGACGGCTCTGATCTTAGCGGAGAGGGCGGCCAGAAGCTTACGGCAGAGTTATGTGGGAAGCGAGCATATCCTGTTGGGACTTTTACGGGAGAATACAGGCGTTGCGGCGACCGTGCTTTTGAACAACGGCGTGGACGTGGTAAAGCTGAAAGAGATGATAAAGGATCTGATCGTGCCGGAGACCTCGGTGTTGATTGCGGAGCGGGACGGGTATTCCCCGCGTGCGCAGGCCATTCTGGAGGAGGCGCACAGGCAGGCGGACAGATTTCGCAGCGACAAGACGGGGACGGAGCACATTCTTCTGGCGCTTTTAAAAGAGGGGGAGAATGTGGCGGTCAGGCTGTTGAATACCATGGGCATTTCGGTGCAGAAGCTCTATGTGGATGTGCTTGTGGCCATGGGGGAGGACGGCGCGCTCTACAAAGAAGATTTAGGAAGAAAGCAGAATAAGAAAAAGGGGAATGTCTCTACCCTTGACCATTACAGCAGGGATCTGACGGCGCTTGCCAGAGAGGGGAAACTTGACCCGGTGATCGGCAGGGAAGAGGAGATCACCAGAGTGGTGCAGATCTTAAGCCGCCGCACGAAGAATAATCCCTGTCTGGTGGGAGAGCCGGGCGTCGGGAAGACTGCGGTGGTGGAAGGGCTTGCGACCAGAATCGTGACCGGGGACGTCCCTTTTACGGTGCAGAATAAGCGGCTTCTGACACTGGATCTTTCCGGCATGGTGGCAGGCAGCAAGTACCGCGGCGAGTTCGAGGAGCGGATCAAAAAAGTCATAAAGGAAGTCATCGAGGACGGCAATATCATCCTCTTTCTGGATGAGATGCACACCATTATCGGCGCGGGCGGCGCGGAGGGGGCGATCGATGCCTCGAATATCCTGAAGCCCTCCCTTGCAAGGGGGGAAATCCAACTGATCGGCGCCACCACCATCGCGGAGTACCGCAAGTATGTGGAGAAGGACGCGGCGCTGGAGCGGCGGTTCCATCCGGTGACGGTGGAGGAGCCGACCCTTGAGGAGACGGAGAATATCCTGCGGGGCATCGCGCACAAGTACGAGGAACACCACAGGGTTACCATCACGCCGGAGGCGATCAGTGCGGCTGTCGCTCTGTCGGCGCGTTACATCAATGACAGGAACCTGCCGGACAAAGCCATTGACCTGATCGACGAGGCCTCGGCGGCGGTGCGGCTGCATGTGACGAAGCAGCCCGACAAGTTGCAGGAATTGTCGGAGGAGATAGACAAGATCGACTTACAGATCGAACGGTCGATCCGTATGGAGGCGTTTACGCAGGCGGCCGAGCTGAAAAAGAAGCAGGAGAGCTGCATTAAAAAATATGAGCGTCTGGTGAAACGGATGGAGCAGGAGGACTTAAACCGCGCCTACGTGGTGGGTGAGAACGAGATCGCGGAGGTGGTGGCGCTCTGGACGAAGATCCCTGTAAAGAAATTGGCGGAGAAGGAGAGCGAGCGTCTGCTCAAGCTGGAATCCATTCTCCACAAGCGCGTGATCGGACAGGAGGAGGCGGTCGTGGCGGTGGCGAAAGCCATGCGGCGCGGCAGAGTGGGACTTCAGGACCCCAACCGGCCCATCGGGTCATTCCTGTTTCTGGGGCCTACCGGGGTAGGAAAGACAGAGCTGTCAAAGGCGCTTGCCGAGGCCATGTTCGGTTCGGAAAATGCGCTGATCCGGGTGGATATGTCCGAGTACATGGAAGGCCATTCAGTGTCCAAAATGATCGGATCGCCGCCGGGTTATGTGGGCTTTGAGGAGGGGGGACAGCTCTCCGAGAAGATCCGCAGGAATCCCTATTCCGTGGTGCTTTTTGACGAGATCGAGAAGGCCCATCCGGATGTGTTTAACGTGCTCTTGCAGGTGCTCGACGACGGACATATCACCGATTCCAAGGGACGGAAGGTGAGCTTTAAAAATACCATTCTGATCATGACTTCGAATGCCGGGGCGCAGCGCATCATCGATCCGAAAAATCTGGGATTCGGCGCGGCGGAGACGGAGAAACAGAGTTACGATAAGATGAAGGGGAACGTCATGGAGGAGGTAAAACGCCTCTTCAAGCCGGAGTTTATCAACAGAATCGACGAGATCATGGTGTTCCACCCCCTGAACAGGGAGGATATGAAGGCGATTGTCACGTTGCTCTCCAGAAACCTGTCAAAGCGGTGCAAGGAACAGATGGATATGGAGCTGACGGTCGGCTCCGCCGTGAAAGAGCATCTTGTCGAAAAGCATATAGACGTTAAAATGGGAGCAAGACCCATGAAGCGGGCGATCCAGTCGGAGATCGAGGACGCGCTGGCGGAGGAGATTCTGGCCGGAAAGGTGAAGCGCGGCGATAAGGTTGCCGTGGGATTGAAGAATAAGAAAATAACCTTCACGGTAAAACCCGTGTCCGCACGGATTTGAAGGATATGTATAACAAAGAGACATTAGGAGGAAAAAGCGATGGCTGTAGTAGAGGAGTTATTGCGCGCAGAAAGTGACAGGACGCTCAGCTTTGGAAATCACAAGCTGGCGGCAAAGGCAAAGCTGGAGGATTATGAGCACGGCGGTAATCTTTATAAGGTTAAGACCTTTAAGGAGCTGACCAAGCTTGAGAAAAATGGCATGTTTGCCTATGAATCAGAGCCGGGCACCAGCGTGAACCGGTTCGAGGAGACGGAGAACGGGCTTACCTTCACGGTGGAGGGCGACGAGGACGCGCAGATCACGGTGGGACTTGAGGAGGACACGGTTTACAAAGTGTATGTGAACGGCGCGAACGTGGGAGAAATGAAGACCAACCTGAGCGGCAAGCTCAGCATCAGCGTGGAGCTTGCAAATGTAGGCGCGGTGGAAGTAAAGATCGTCAAGTAGACGGCTGGCGTGGGAATCTGGGGTTTTCGGCTGACATATCATCATGTCTGGCGTGAAAACCCCTATTTTTTAGTATATGGAAGGTAATTGCGAAACGCATATTCAGCGATGTTGTATTGGGCACATTGTATAATCCATAAGCAGACCCTTGGAAGCCGTCAGCGCTTAACGAGGTATTTTCGAGTTTAGCGCTGTTACGGCTGGAACGGAGCGCAAGCGCGTCTGCGTTGGAATATACAATGTGCACAATGGTTGCAATACTGTAAGGCGTTTTGCAATTACAGAGAGGTGTAAAGAGAGGAAACAGGAATGGCAAAGGGAAAATCGACGATATTTTTCTGTCAGAGCTGCGGCTACGAGTCCGCCAAGTGGCTCGGACAGTGTCCGGGCTGTAAGGAGTGGAACACCATGGTGGAGGAGCCTGCCGCCGGGAAGAGAAGCGGCGGTGCATCCGGCGGTGTGTCCGGAAAAAGGGCGGAGGAGCCTGTGAGCCTGAAGCAGGTGGATCTGCGGGAGGGGGAGCGCATGACCACGCACATCGCCGAGCTTGACAGAGTGCTTGGCGGCGGGCTTGTGCCGGGATCGCTCACGCTGGTGGGCGGGGACCCCGGCATCGGCAAGTCAACCCTGCTTTTGCAGGTGTGCAGGCACATGGCGGCGGACGGCCGGAAACTCCTCTACATATCGGGCGAGGAATCTTTGCAGCAGATTAAGATGCGGGCCAACCGGCTCGGGGAATTTTCGGATCAGCTTCTCCTTCTGTGCGAGACGAATCTGGAAATCGTGGAGCAGACCATCCGGAAACAACAGCCCGTGGTGGCGGTTATCGATTCGATTCAGACGATGTACCGGGAAGAAATTTCCTCCGCGCCGGGCAGCGTCTCTCAGGTAAGAGAGTCCACCAATGTGCTGATGCAGCTCGCCAAGGGGCTGGGCGTCTCCATCCTGATCGTGGGTCATGTGACGAAGGAGGGAACCGTGGCGGGGCCGCGTGTATTGGAGCATATGGTGGACACGGTGCTCTATTTTGAGGGAGACAGACATGCCTCCTACCGGATTCTCCGTGGGGTCAAAAACCGCTTCGGCTCCACGAATGAGATTGGCGTCTTTGAGATGAAGGAGGAAGGGCTTGCGGAAGTGGAGAACGCTTCCGAGTTTATGCTGAGCGGCAAACCGGAGGGAGCCAGCGGCTCCGTGGTGTCCTGCTCCATGGAGGGAACCAGACCGATTTTGCTGGAGATTCAGGCGCTTGTATGCCACAGCAATTTCGGTATACCGAGAAGACAGGCCACGGGCATGGATTTGAACCGATTAAATCTTCTGATGGCCGTTTTGGAGAAGCGGCTAAATCTGCAGATGTCGGACTGTGACGCCTATGTGAATCTGGCGGGCGGAATGCGGATCGCAGAACCGGCCATCGACTTGGGCGTGGCCATGGCGGCGGCTTCCAGCTTTAAGAACCGGGCGATCGACGATCGGACGATTGCCTTTGGGGAGATCGGACTCAGCGGAGAAGTGCGGGGCGTCTCACAGGCGTCCCAGCGTGTGGCGGAGGCCGCGAAGCTGGGCTTTACCACGTGCGTTCTTCCGGCGGTAAACGCAGAGCAGATCAGGGCGAAAGAGGGGATTCAGATTATCGGCGTAAAGACCGTACAGGATGCCATTGACTTGATTTAGAGCCGTTTATGTGGTACGATATCAGAGGTTATTTTATTTTTATGGTTATGGAAAACTGCGAAAGGGGAATGCCGGACGTTCTCAGAATCGTCGCGGACTGACGATGATTTCGTACAAAAGGGGAAAAGGATCTGACAAAGGAGTCAGTATGGATAATAGAAAGCACGGCTTTCGGGGCAGCATTCCGCTTCTGATCGTGGAAATCTGCGTTCTGATCATCGCTGTCTTTGTGATGTATGTGGTAGTCACGATGACAAGCGAGGTAAACCACAAGGCGATTGACGAGGAAAAGATCCTCATTAACGAGGAGATCGTCAGAAAAAAGACAGACGATGTGAAACAGACGGAGACGGAGGAGAAGAAGGAAGAAAAGGTAAAAGCAAAAGGATACCGGAACATTGCGCTCTTCGGTGTGGATGCCAGAGACGGCGAACTGGGGAGAGGCACCAGAAGCGACACCATTATGATTGCCAGTATTAACCAGGATACACAGGAGATTAAGCTGATTTCCGTGTTTCGGGATACCTATTTGAACTTGAGCAACGATTCTTACAACAAGTGCAATACAGCCTACGCGCAGGGCGGCCCGGAGCAGGCCATCAATATGCTCAACATGAATATGGATCTGGACATCACGGATTATGTGACCATCGGTTTTTCGGGATTGATCGACGCGGTGGATGCGCTTGGCGGTATAGAGATAGAGATTACGGATTCGGAAATTTCCCATCTGAATAATTACCAGCTCTGTATGGCGGAGGAGCTTGGCGTGGATTACATCCCGGTGGGCCAAAGCGGCAGGCAGATTTTGAATGGGATGCAGGCGACGGCTTACTGCCGGATTCGCTACACGAGAGGCGATGATTTCAGAAGGACGGAAAGACAAAGAGAAGTGCTCAGAGCGATGATGGATAAGGCGGGCGGCGCGTCGGTCAGTGCGTTGACTGATATGGTTAATGCCGTTTTGCCGCAGGTGGAGACTTCTCTGGATGTGGATGAGATTTTGAGTGTGTTGGGAAGCGTTGCGGGTTATCAGATGGTGGTCAGCGACGGGTTTCCTTTTGAGGGAGGAAGGGCCGGCGCCAACGTGGGAAGTAAAGGAAGCTGTGTGATTCCGATGGATTTGGAGGAAAACGTAAGGCAGCTTCATCAAATGCTTTATCCGGAGAGCAGTTACAACCCCTCCGGGCAGGTAGAGCAGATCAATGAAGAAATCAAACGGCAAACCGGAGAATATATACAATAACAGGGCAGCAGTTCACAAACCGGACTGCTGTCCGTGTGCGGAAAGGGCATACGGATGTTATGAAAAAACTGCTTATCTATTTAAATAATTATAAGAAGGAGACGGTTTTCGCGCCTCTTTTTAAAATGCTGGAGGCCACTTTCGAACTGTTCGTGCCTCTTGTGATGGCGGCGATTATTGACAGGGGTATCGGTCAGGGGGATACGGGATATGTCCTGAAAATGGGGGGTATTCTCGTTGCGCTCGGGCTGATCGGGCTGCTGTGTTCCATCACGGCGCAGTATTTCGCGGCAAAGGCGGCGGTTGGCTTTTCCACCGGGTTAAAGCACGCCCTGTTTGATCATATCCAGAGTCTTTCCTTTACGGAGATCGATACGCTCGGCACATCGACCCTGATTACCCGCATGACTTCTGATGTAAATCAGGTGCAAAACGGGGTCAACATGGTGCTGCGCCTATTTCTGCGCTCGCCCTTTATCGTGTTCGGCGCGATGATCATGGCGTTTACCATCGACGGGAAGGCGGCTCTTATTTTTGTGGTGACGATTCCCCTTCTGGCGGTGGTCGTTTTCGGGATTATGGCACTTACCATGCCCATGTATAAGAAGGTGCAGGCCGGACTGGACGCGGTGCTTGGCGCGACGAGAGAAAATTTGACGGGTGCAAGGGTGATCCGCGCGTTCCATAAAGAGGAGGAAGAGATTGACCGGTTTGAGGAGAAAAACGGATTTCTCACCCATCTGCAGCTCGTTGTGGGAAGAATCTCAGCACTGACCAATCCGGTCACATACATCATCATCAACGCGGCCACCATTCTTCTGCTCTACACGGGCGCGGTGCGCGTGGACAACGGCAGCATTACACAGGGCCAGGTGGTGGCTCTGGTCAACTATATGTCGCAGATTTTGGTGGAGTTAATCAAGCTGGCCAACCTGATCATCACGATCACCAAGGCGCTTGCCTGCGCCAACCGGATCGAGGCGATTTTCGAGGTGGAGTCCTCTATGCGGTGGCAGGAGGCCGCTGTATGCGCGGATGAGAAGAACGGTCAGGCAGCGGGCGGCGGTAAGGGTCCCGGCACGGACGCACCGGATTTACAAAGCCTGGCGGGGGAAAAGACCGGGCAAAAGGCGCAGCGGGATCTGGCCGTGGAGTTCGACCATGTGCATCTGACATACGGAGGCGCCGGGGCGGAATCTCTGAGCGATATCCATATACAGGTGCCCAGGGGACAGACGATCGGCGTCATAGGAGGCACAGGCTCGGGGAAGTCCTCTCTGGTGAATATGATTCCCCGGTTTTACGACGCAACGGCAGGTACGGTGCGCGTGAACGGACGGGATGTGAAATCCTATGGGATGGAAGAGCTGAGAGAACGGATAGGCATTGTTTTGCAAAAGGCAGTGCTTTTCAGGGGAACGATCCGCGATAATCTGCTTTGGGGAAATGCGCAGGCCACGGATGAGGAGCTGTGGGAGGCGCTTAGGCTCGCCCAGGCGAAGGAGTTTGTGGAGAAGAAGGAGGGCCGTCTGGACGCGCCCGTGGCGCAGGAGGGACGCAATCTTTCCGGCGGCCAGAGACAACGGCTGACCATCGCGAGGGCGCTGGTGGCAAAGCCGGAGATCCTGATTCTGGACGACAGCGCATCGGCCCTTGACTACGCCACGGACGCGGCGCTTCGTAAGGCCCTTAAGGAACTGCCCGGGGAGCCGACGGTGTTTATCGTGTCACAGCGCGCCTCCTCCATCCGCCACGCGGATCAAATCATCGTGCTGGAGGACGGCGAGATGGCAGGATGCGGCACACACGAGGAACTGCTGGCGGACTGCGAGGTCTATCAGGAGATTTATTACTCGCAGTTTGAGAAACAGTCTGCCGTGCAAAATTGAATACACGAACTGGCGATGTGAGCTTGCTCACAAGAGACAGTTTGAGTATTCGATTTTATGGGGCGGACGCCCGACATGAATAAATTGTCGAAGACAATTTATGAATGGCACGGCAGCGCAGCATATATAGGAGGGTAAAATGGGACAGAGAGAGACTTTTCAGCGGGTTTTGCACTATATCAAAAAATACTGGCTGTATCTGACGGCGTCCATCGTGATGGCGAGCGTGACGGTGGCGCTGACCCTGTATTTTCCGATTTTGACCGGGAGAGTCATTGACCTTGTGCTCGGGCCGGGGCAGGTGGATTTCGGTGGTGTGTTCGATATTTTAAAGCTGATGGCGGTCATTGCCGTGGCGACCGGGCTTGCCCAGTGGATCATGAATGTGTGCAACAATAAAATGACTTACCGCATTGTGCAGGATATCCGGGACGAGGCGTTTTGCAGGATAGAAATTCTGCCTTTGAAGTACATTGACGCGCACTCTTACGGCGAGGTGGTGAGCCGGGTGATCGCGGACGTGGATCAGTTTGCGGACGGTCTGCTGATGGGTTTTACGCAGTTTTTTACCGGAGTCATTACGATTTTAGGCACACTAGGCTTTATGCTCAGTGTTAATGTAGCCGTCACGGGTGTCGTTGTACTGGTGACACCATTGTCGTTTTTTGTCGCGGGCTTTATCGCGAAGAAAACGTTCACCATGTTCCATTT
>CARUOB010000001.1:57284-105312 GCA_949076555.1 uncultured Lachnospiraceae bacterium
ATCGAGGAGATGGTCGGGAATCAGAAGGTGGTGCAGGCGTTTTCTCACGAGGATGAGGCGCTTGAGGAGTTCGACGAGATCAACGGCAGGCTGCAGGACTGCTCCCTGCGGGCCATCTTTTTCTCCTCCCTGACGAATCCCTCCACCCGTTTTGTCAACAATCTGGTGTATGCGGGCGTGGCGGTTGTGGGCGCGGTGTATGCCGTTCATGGCGGGATCAGTGTGGGACAGTTGTCCTGTTTCCTCTCTTACGCGAACCAGTACACGAAGCCCTTCAACGAGATTTCCGGCGTGGTGACGGAATTACAGAATGCCCTTGCCTGCGCGGCGCGGATTTTTGCGCTGATCGAGGAAGAGCCGCAGACACCGGAGCCGGACAACGCGCGGACGCTTAAAAATGTGGAAGGGCGCGTGGAGCTTTCCCATGTGGCATTCTCCTACGTGCCGGACAAGAAGCTGATTACGGATTTGAATCTGGCGGTGAAGCCGGGGCAGCGGGTAGCCATTGTCGGGCCTACGGGCTGCGGCAAGACGACGGTGATCAATCTGCTGATGCGGTTTTACGATGTGAACAGTGGAAAAATCAGTGTGGACGGCGCGGATATCCGCGAAGTGACGAGAAAGAGCCTGCGGGAAAACTATGGGATGGTATTGCAGGAGACATGGTTAAAGGCTGGGACGATCCGCGATAATATCGTGATGGGCAGACCGGACGCCACGGAGGAAGAAGTGATCGCTGCGGCGAAAGCGTCCCACGCCCACAGCTTTATCAAGAGACTTTCCAAGGGCTATGATACGGTGATCGGGGAGGACGGGGGCAGTCTGTCTCAGGGACAAAAGCAGCTTTTGTGCATCACGAGAGTCATGCTCTGTCTGCCGCCCATGTTGATTCTGGACGAGGCGACCTCCTCCATAGACACGCGCACGGAGATACGGATTCAGAAAGCCTTTGCAACCATGATGCAGGGAAGAACCAGCTTTATCGTGGCGCACAGACTCTCTACCATCCGGGAGGCGGATGTGATTCTTGTTATGAAGGACGGGAACATTATCGAGCAGGGAAATCACGAGACATTGCTTGCGAAGAAAGGATTTTATGCCGGACTGTATGAAAGTCAGTTCGCCGTGTAGCTGCAGTGTAGTTCAGTTCATGATTTTGCACTTGCTGCAAAGTCCTGAGCTGAACTGTTATAATAGGAGGCGTCTTTGTTGTAGTCCATGGATTCGGAGCGGATGTCCGTGATCGCGCCGTTTTCCCACTCGAAAACGAGATACTGGTAGACTACGGCGTGATGCTCCAGATACGCCTCATCGGTTAAAAAGGAGAGAAGCGCGTCTTTTTCGATTTCGTTATCCTCACAGAAGGCGTCGATCTCCACGGCTGCGCCGTCCACAAAGAAGGAGGGCAGGATCGTGGTCAGAGATTTGTCAAAGGGAATTTCCTCCGGGGAAAGGAACCGATAGTCGCCGCCATCCACGGAAGAGAGAATGTCATAATCTTTGTAGGCGGCCAGGAAAGCGTCGGAACCGTCCCCGATTTTCACGCCGCGTATGGTTTGTGCCGTCTCCGCGTCCAGATCGTAGTCTGTGGAGGTCAAAAGAGGCTTTTCCTCACCGCAGGCGTTAAGAAGCGCGAGGGAGCATGTCAGTATAAAGCAGGCAGCGATTTTTTTCATGGGAATCCTCTTTCTGTAAAAGTGTACTGAAAAACCCGCGAGCAACGACTCACGGGTCATAATAACAGGGGCAGTAGGAATCGAACCCACATCGATGGTTTTGGAGACCACTGTTCTACCTTTGAACTATGCCCCTATACTGTGCGGTTGGTGAAAGCAAACCACCGAAAGTTATTATAGCATAGGTGAGGGGAGAGTGCAAGAGTGTTTTTGACCGGAAAGGAAGGTAATTTATGTTAGAGCAGGCAGGAACCATGTTTGACAATATGGAGGCGATGACGTATCGCTTAAAGAAAAAGGTTTACAAAGAGCGGATGGGGCAGTTTCGGGAGAAGAATCAGGAAATTCTTGCGGAAATGACAGACTTTGTGGAGCGGGCGGAAGAACAGAAGCGGGGCGAGGCGGCGGCGCAGACGGCGAAGGCCTTTGCGGATGCGGTGGAAGCGCGCTTTGCCAAACGGGGCAAAATCAGCGGCAGGAGCCAGATGGACATTAACCTGTTTATGATTTACTTCGTCTTTCCGGCGATTCTTCTGACGCAGAGCGAATATGCGGGACTGCTTGCGGACGCGGTCCGGGACGAGTGGCGGGGGCGGTTTAAAAACAGTGAACAGCTTGGGTATGCGACGTATGAAGAAATCTACAATACCTTTCAGGAGAAGTTTCTGGGGTTGTTTTAGGAAGTTGCAGAGGAATTTCAGGGCGGCGCAGGAAACGCCGCCCATTGTTTTACACTTCTTCCAAAATCAGAAAATCCCAGCGGGAGAGGGAGATACGGTCGCCCTCTTTTACGACGGCTGTGGTTTCCTTTTCGCAGGAAGCGGCGGCTGTTCTGACAGCGGAAGTGCTCTCCCCGGACAAAGCGGCATCCCCGTTTGAGGGCAGCGGCTCGTGGCCGGAAAGCAGCACGCGGGCGTAAGGGCCGTGGTAGACGGTCTCCTGCGGTTCTTCGGAATAATTAAAATAGTATATGATTTCTTTTTGCAGGCCGTTTGTCCCCCGCTTGACGATCAGAGGATAGACGGCTTCTTCTCTGGAAACGCCCGCCTTGTCACAGAGGAAGGCGAGGAGCTTTTTGAGCACATCCCCGTCCGTATAACAGCCAAGGTAGGCAGCATAGCCCTGACCGAACCGGTTTCCCGTGAGGGCGGCGCAGTCACCCCAGTGGGGATGGTCGTAGAGCGCCAGCGGTTCGGCGGTGTCAGGCAGGAGAAGCTCCATCCAGCTATGGACACAGTGGTTTGCTTCCGGCGGTTCCTGTCCTGCCGCTGTACGAAGATTGACTGAATTGGTCATATCAGCCGCGTGGGATTTTGTCTGCATTTCCGGCGCAGGTCGTAACCCCACCTGCACGGCGTCCGTAAACTGGTCGTAGGTCATGCCGAAAACGTCGGTCAGACCGTGGGGCAGGTCGTCGTGGTAGATTTTCAGCATTCTGTCCGCCACGGCGGTTTTGAAGGTGGAGAGCAGCACGCCGCCACCCTGTACGTAGTTTTTCAGCGCATCCGTAAGTGTGTCGGAGACGCTGTAGAGGGCGGGCGCAATCAACAGCTTGTACTGACTAAATAAGTCAATATCTCTCTCCGCCGAGAGGATGTCGCATTCTATATTCATTTCGTAGAGAGCGTCGAATACCCAGCGGAAAACGTCGTTGTAGGCCGGACCGTCCTTGATCGGAAACCATTGCAGGGCGTCCAGAGAGACATTGTCCAGAAGGATTGCGACTTTACTGTGTTTTTTCAAATTGACCAGATGAGTACCATGTTTGGCAAAGTCCGCGCCGATGCGGCAGGTTTCCCGGTAGGTGGCGTTTTCTTTCAGGTTATGGCTGAGTACGCCTTTCCAGTAGGATTCGATGGCGTTGTGGATGGAGTGCCAGTGCCAGTACTCCACACAGTTGGCCCCGTTTGCCAGATGGCTGAACGCCTGCAGGCGCAGCTGCCCGGGATAGGGGAGCCAGCCGTGATTGCCCTGCGCCTCGGTCTCCAGAACGAGATAGTTGTCTTTCTTTAAGGAGCGGGCGATGGCGCCGCCGAAGGCGATTTCCTTTCCGGTGAGATCCTGCGCGGAGGGGTGGTAAATATCGCATCCCGCTATGGTGAGCGGTCCGGCTGCCTCCCACTGGTTCACCTCCGGCTGTAAGCCGAAAGAGAAGCCCCGCCAGTCGTAGTCGAAATTTTGTGTGATAAACTGGTCCGGGCGGGCGTATTCCTGTACGATGGCACATTGCCATGCGAGAAACTCCGACACCAGGTTTTGTTGGAATTTATGATATGCCGCGCCGAGGCTGGCGTTGATGGTGCCGCGCACGTCGGGGAAATCCTCCCACGTGTTGATCCGGTTGCTCCAGTAATCAAGTCCCCATGCTTCGTTTAAGAGAGTCAGGTCGTCATGGAAAAGTGCCCGCACATAGTCTGCGAACTGTTCCTGGGCGTAGGCGGAACAGGTATCGTAAGATTTGGTTTCATTGTCGAGCTGGAAGCCGATCACATGGTCATAAGGCTGTACTTCCTCCATCAGCCTGCGGATGATGCGCTCCGCGTGTTTTAGGTACATGGGGTGGGCGATATCCATGTTTTGCCTGTGGCCGTAACGCCCGGGACCGCCGTGGGTCTCGGTGATGATATCCGGGTATTTGCGGGCAAGCCATGTGGGAACCGCGTAGGTGGGCGTGCCAACGATCACCTGCATGCCGTGTTTTTTCGAGCAGGACAGCATCCGGTGCAGATGGGTGAAGTCAAAAACGCCGTCCTGCGGCTCCCATGTGCTCCATGTGGACTCCGCGATGCGGATCACGTTCATGCCCGCTTTTTTCATCATTTCCATATCGGTTTCGATGCGGTCAGTGGGAAGGTATTCGTCGTAGTAGGCCGCGCCGTAGAGCAGTTTATTCATTTTCATCGGTTTTCCTCCCAATATAAAAAATAGTTCTTCCCAGCCGATCCGGCAAAAACAGCCGGAAAGATTTTCGGGAAACGTGTTCTCACAGCATGGTTTCCAGACGCTCCACCGCCAGCCGGATGTATTCGCCAAGAGAAGTTTCTGTGCACCCCGCGATAAAGTGGTTGCAGCGGTTTACCGGAATCAGAATTTTAAAGGCTTTGCTTGCGCCCACGGCGGTGGCGATGGCGGGGGTAATTTCCCCGAGCAGGGCGTTTGCGAAGACAATCCCAACAGGGCCGATCACGATATCCGCGTCGGTAACATTGACGAGCGCCGCGTTTTCTCCGGTTGCGCCGAAATCCGCCCCGGCCTTTAACATGGCGGCGGTGGCGGCGGTGTTGGTGCCGATGGCGTACAGTTCTAAATCTTTATGTCTTGCCTTGATCTGTTCGATGACGGTCTTGCCGATGCGGCCGCCCTGTCCGTCGATGACGGTGATTTTCATATGGGGTTTCCTCCTTTATGTTGACTGATGTAGTCGTTAACATGGCATATCATAGTGTCTGCAATATATGGCCGCAAACACGCAGGTGTTTCGCGCATGTTTATGGCAGGCAGTGTTTTGCAAAAAATTTCACAAAGATAACAATAGTGTACCATAAGAGTACAACGTATAAAATAAAAAAATTTCCTTATAATACCCTTTATCAAATGATCGCGTTGCGATCATTGAGAGAATGCTTCGCATTCTCTGCAATAAAAAAAGTGGTGAAAACGGGAGAAGTTATGTCAACTAGTAGTGTGACCATTTATCTGAAAGTGGAACAGAATGTGGAGGTGCAGAAGCCGGAGGTGAGCGTCAAGGATATTGCGACGCTCAGCTGTACGGATTCCCATGTGCTTGCAAAGGCAAAATCCCTGAAACTGTGGACGTTTCAGGAGGGAGAGAGCAAGAGGCAGGTAATCAGCGTGCTCAAGGTCATTGAGGAGATCGAGAAGGCATGTCCTGGCGTGAGCGTGGAAAGTCTGGGCGAGGCGGATGTGCTTGTGGAGTGGATTCGTGTGGACAGGCACAAAGGGTTTGTCCAGTGGTGCAAGCTGGCATTCGTGTCGCTGGTCAGTTTTTTTGGTACGGCATTCACTATCATGGCTTTTCACAACGATATCGGGATCAACGAAGTGTTTTCCAAGCTCTATGAGATGGTGATGGGCTATCGGGGAGACGGGTACGGCATTTTGGAACTTTCCTACTCGGTGGGGCTTGCGGTTGGCATCATTGTATTCTTTAACCATATCGGCGGCAGGCGGATCACCAAAGACCCCACGCCGATTGAAGTGGAAATGCGGATTTATGAGGAGGACGTAAACAAGGCGCTCATTGCCACGGCGGACAGGGAGGGAAAGACCATTGATGTTTCTTAGACAGCTTCTTCTTTCGGTGATCGGGGGAAGCGCCGGGCTGATCGTGTCGGCGGGCGTGTTCACGGTGCTCATTTCGGTGGGGCTGATTCCACGGTTTGCGGGCAAAATGCATGTGGCGAAAAAAGTGTTTGTGCTGGAGGAGATGGTTATATTCGGCACGCTGGCGGGCAGTTTTTTCAGTGTCTTTAGAGAGTGGGGCATGGTGGGAAGGATGGTGCGGACGCAGGCGGTTTTCGGAACGGCGACGGAGGGCATCTGGAATATCGCAGGGACCCTTTTTCAGATTGTGTTTGGTCTGTTTGCCGGGATCTTTGTGGGATGCCTTGCCCTCGCCATCGCGGAGATGCTAAACACGATTCCCGTCTTTGCAAGAAGGATCGGGTTCCGCCATGGGCTTGGGATTGCGATACTGTCGGTGGCGCTTGGAAAGCTGACGGGGAGTGTGATTTACTTTACCCAGCGGATATTTTTGTGACAGCGTTTGTTTGGTGAGAATGTGAAACCCGAAATGGGGCCAGAGAAAACGACGAAATGACAGCCAGGATTTGATGCGTTTCGCAATTATCAAAAACAGAAACAGAAAAAGAAAAAGGAGAAGACAGATTATGGCACAAAATCAGGGACAGCAGGAAACGGAGAAACCGGAAGATAAGATGACGCAGCAGGAGAGGGAGCAGGCTTACAGGCAGCATGTGGAGCAGACAACGCCGAAGTACAGTATGCCCCTGCGCATGGCGAAGGCTTTTGTTGTGGGCGGCATGATATGCGTGATCGGACAGTGCATTTTAAACTATGCCACGAACAGTATGGGGCTTGATAAAGAGACGGCCGGTTCGTGGTGTTCCATGCTTTTGGTGCTGGCGAGCGTACTCTTAACCGGGTTCGGCCTCTATCATAAATGTGTGGAGTGGGGCGGCGCGGGGGCGCTCGTGCCGATCACGGGTTTCGCGAACTCCGTGGCGTCGGCGGCCATCGAGTACCAGAAGGAAGGGCAGGTGTACGGCATCGGGTGTAAGATTTTCACCATCGCCGGACCGGTGATCCTGTATGGCATATTTACAAGCTGGGCTCTTGGCGCGGTGTACTGGATCGGGAAATTATTGGGGATTGTGTGAGGGAAACCGTGCCGTTTCCCTCAACAGAATGCCCGCATATATCTCACATGGAAAAGAAAGACAATCTTGACATCCTTTATCGATATGTTATACTCAGATTGTTAACCAAGAAGGGAAATGGTTAACAATGAGAACAAGAATCGGATAAAGGGAGGGTCACTATGGAAAAAAGAATGACTGTTGAAACAGGTAAAAAGAAGAAATTAACGGCCGGGCGAAGGATTGGCACACGGGAAATGGTGCTTTGCGGGGTGTTTACCACGCTGATTGCGGTGGGTGCATTTATCAAGGTGCCTGTGCCCGTGGTGCCCTTTACCCTGCAATTTCTCTTTACCATGCTGGCGGGACTTTTGCTTGGCGCCAGACTTGGCGCAATGAGTGTGGGCGTCTATATTCTGTTGGGGCTGTGCGGAATCCCCATCTTTGCGGAGGGCGGGGGATTCTGGTACATATTAAAGCCAAGTTTCGGCTATCTTCTCGGCTTTATGCTGGCGGCCTATGTGACGGGCAGGCTGGTGGAGCGCAGAGGACGTTTGACGACCGGATGGGTCATGGCGGTGAATTTTCTGGGGCTTTTCATCGTCTATGCGGCCGGAATGATATATTACTATATGATTTGTAATTATGTGATTGACACGCCCATAGCTCTGGGGCCGCTGTTTCTTTACTGCTTCGTGCTGGCGGTTCCGGGCGATATTTGTCTGTGTATTCTCGCGGCTATATTGACTATCAGGGTCAGACCCGTATTTCAAAAAATGACGGAAGAGGGGCTGCGAAAATGAGTAAAAATCTCTTTATCACCGGAACAGGGACGGATGTGGGAAAAACATATGTGACCGGGCTGGTCATCAAGAAACTTAAGGAGAGCGGGGCAAATGCCGCCTACTACAAGGCAGCTATGAGCGGCAACGAAAGAAGGGCGGACGGGACGCTGGTACCGGGGGATGCCCTGTCTGTGAAGGAGGTTTCCGGGATTGCCCAGCCCTTGGAGGAGATGTGTCCGTACATATATGAAAACGCGTATTCGCCCCATCTGGCGGCCCGCATCGAGGGAGGGGCGGTGGAACTTTCCGTGGTTTTGGACGGGTTCCGGAAGGTCAGCGAAGCGTACGATTATGTGACGGTGGAGGGCAGCGGCGGCATTCTCTGCCCCATCCGCTATGACGGGGAACGGATCATGCTGGAGGATGTGATCAAGAGCCTTGCGTTGTCCTGTCTGCTGGTTGCTGACGCAGGGCTTGGCACGATTAACAGCGTGGTGCTGACCGCAGAGTATATGCGCGCCAGAAGCATTCCCATTGTGGGGATGATCTTTAACCGTTTTCATAAAGGCAATGTGATGGAGGAGGATAATATCCGCATGTGCGAGGCGTTGACGGGACTTAAAACACTTGCCTGTGTGCAGGAGGGTGACCGGGCGCTTGCTATGGAGGAAGAGACACTGCTGGCGCTGTATCGTTGACTAAGAATAGTTTACATAATATACATGCGATATGTCCGGTGCGGTCAACAGGCAAAAAGAGTTTACATAACACGGAATAAATAGGAAGAAAAGAGGATGTTATCATGATCTGGTATCCTTACGAACAGATGAAAACCATGAAACCGCCCTATGAGATCGTGGATGCGGCGGGTGTGTATCTCTATACAAAAGAGGAAGACAGGATGATCGACTCGATCTCCTCGTGGTGGAGCGTGATTCACGGTTACAAGCATCCGGTGCTGACCAAAGCAGTCAAAGATCAGGCGGATGTTTTTTCCCATGTGATGATGGGAGGGCTGACCCATCCTGCGGTGCGGAAGCTGTCGGACAAGCTGGCTTCGTGGCTGCCCGGTGATCTGGATTACTGTTTCTTCTCAGACTCCGGGTCGGTGGCGGTGGAGGTGGCGCTCAAGATGGCGATGCAGTTTAACGTGAACAGAAAAGATCCGCGTAAAACGGTGCTCTCGCTCACGCACGCCTACCACGGGGACACCTTCAAGACCATGGAAGTGGGGGATGACGAGGACTATCATTTTGCTTTTGAGAGCAAACGGGGCGTCATTCATATTCCAACGGAAATTCCGGCTTTGGAGGAGGCGTTTGAGAAGCATCACAGGGAGCTGAACTGTTTTATCGTGGAGCCGCTTTTACAGGGAGCGGGCGGTATGCGGATGTACGGGCTTGACTTTTTAAAGCGGGCGAGACAGCTCTGTGACCAGTACGATGTGCTGCTTATTTTTGACGAGGTAGCCACGGGCTTTGGGCGGACGGGATACCGGTTTGTGGCGGACGAGGTGCTGCCGGATATACTGGTGCTCGGCAAGGCGCTGACGGGCGGATACATAGGACACGCGGTGACGGTGGCGGGAGAGAAGGTCTACCGTGGATTTTACGGGGACGACCCGTCGCTTGCACTGATGCACGGGCCGACTTTTATGGGCAACGCCCTTGCATGCAGTGTGGCGCTGGCCTCGATTGAACTGTTTGAGGGGCAGGACTATATGGCGAAGATTCACCGGATCACGGAGATTATGAGACGGGAGCTGGCGGACTTTTCCAGTCCCAAGGTGAAGGAGGTGCGCATCATGGGCGGCTGTGTCTGTCTGGAGGTGCGTGACAGGAAAGATCTTTTGGGATATCAGGAATTTGCGGCAAAGCGGGGCGTCTTTGCAAGGCCATTTTTGAACTGTCTCTATGCGATGCCGCCCTATGTGATCGCGGAGGATGAGCTGGTGGAGGTGATTTCCGCGATGAAAGCGTGGTTTGAATAATATGATGTAAACTATTGGTTTGACGTACTGAAAGTTATGTTAACTAAACTGTGTGCAGCAGACGTGACAGTGAAGACGAAGGATGAACTGTTACGGAAAATGAGGAAGAGGAAGATGGAAAAGATGAGAGAATTGCAGGAGAAAATATACCGTGGAGAGCTGCTTACAAAGGAGGAGATTATGCCGTTAGTCAAAGCGCCGCTGGAGGAATTGTGCCAGTCGGCGGACGAGATCAGACGGCATTTTTGTAAAGACCGTTTCGACCTGTGCACGATCATAAACGGAAAGTGCGGGAGGTGTTCGGAGGACTGCAAGTACTGCGCCCAGAGCGCCCACTACACCACGGCCTGCGGGGAGTCCTATCCGCTGCTCTCCACGGAGAAAATCGTGGAGCAGGCGAAACATAATGCGGCGCAGGGTGTGCTTCGTTATTCTATCGTCACCAGCGGCAGGCGGCTCTCGGAGGCGGAGGTCGGTCAGGTCTGCGAGAGCATCCGCGCGGTGCGGCGGGAAGCCGGGATAGAGGTCTGTGTCTCCTTCGGACTGCTTGGGGAGGCGGATTTTGTGAAGATCAGGGAAGCGGGGGCGTCACGCGTCCACTGTAATCTGGAGTCTTCGGAGCGGTATTTTCCGTTCGTCTGCACGACCCACACTTACGCGGACAAGATAGAGACGCTGTTAGCGGCCAAGCGGGCCGGCCTGGAGGTTTGCAGCGGCGGCATCATGGGGCTTGGGGAAACCATGGAGGACAGGATCGATATGGTGCTTACGGCAAGGGCGCTCGGCGTAAAGTCCGTGCCCGTGAATGTGTTAAACCCGATTCCGGGCACGCCCTACGAAAAGAATGCAGCGCTTACAAACGATGAAGTGCGCCGGATCGTGGCTGTTTTCCGCTTTATCATTCCGGATGCGTCGATCCGGCTGGCGGGCGGCAGAGGCCTTCTTGGCGATCAGGGGAAAAAATGCTTTGCAGGAGGCGCGAATGCGGCCATAAGCGGGGACATGCTGACCACGGCAGGTATTACCGTGGAAACAGATATGGCGCTTCTTGCGCAGATGGGGTATACTGTGGTAAAGGGATGAGTCGGCAAAAGGCCGTAAAAGTCCCTGAAAACGAACGGAAAACGGGAAGGAGCGGACAGAAAGTATGAACACATTTCAGTACCGGGTGGTAAGCATAGACGGCGACTACGCGAATTTGGAGCGGATCGACGCGCCGGAGGACGGGTATAAACTGGTGGCGCGGGCCCTGCTGCCCCCTGAGATCAGGGAGGGGTCAAAACTTTTGTATGAAATGATGACCTACTCGATTATGGAGGATTCGGACACATAAGTAAATTATGTAAACCGAATACACCGTGAGGCAGCAGTTTGGCCTGACACTATTTTGCGAGAGAGGTGTAGATTTGAATAGGACAGAGCATGTGGTGAAGGAGGTTATGCCCGGTTCCATCGCGCAGGAGATGGGGATTGAGCCGGGCGACGTCCTTCTTTCCGTGAATGACAATGAAATAGAGGATGTGTTCGACTACCGTTATCTGATGAAGGACGAGTATGTGGAAGTGCTTGTGCGCAAGGCGGACGGTGAGGAGTGGCTTTTGGAGATCGACAAGGACTACGACGAGGATTTGGGCGTGGCGTTTGAAAACAGTCTGATGAGTGATTACCGTTCCTGCAGCAATAAGTGCATTTTCTGTTTTATAGACCAGATGCCGCCGGGGATGCGGGAAACGCTTTATTTTAAGGATGACGATTCCCGGCTTTCCTTTTTGCAGGGCAATTATATCACGCTGACCAACATGACGGAGAAGGATGTGGAGCGCATTGTTAAGATGCAGCTTGCGCCGATTAACATTTCGGTACAGACCACGAACCCGGCCCTTCGGTGTGAGATGCTTCACAACCGCTTCGCTGGGGAAAAGCTGCGTTTTCTTGACCGTTTCTATGAGGGGCATGTGGAGATGAACGGGCAGATCGTTTGCTGCAAGGGGGTGAACGACGGGGAAGAGCTGCGGCGCAGCATTACGGACCTGATGAAATACCTGCCCTTTATGCGGAGCGTATCCGTGGTGCCCGCGGGGATTACGAAGTACCGGGAAGGCCTGTGTCCTTTGGAGCTGTTTACAAGGGAGGAAGCGGGAGCCATAATTGACATGATCGAGGCGTACCAGAAGGTTTGTTTTGACCAGTACGGTCTACATTTTGTTCATGCCAGCGACGAGTTCTATATGCTGGCGGAGCGGGATTTTCCGGAGGAGGAGCGCTACGACGGGTATATCCAGTTGGAAAACGGCGTGGGCATGATGCGGCTTTTTCGGGAAGAATTTAGGGAAGCGATGGGGACTATTGAGATTGACCAAAATAGTCAGTGTAGTCGGGACGGTCAGGAAGGTCGGCATAGTCAGGATAGCCGGGACGGTCAGGAAGGCCGGAACGGTCAGAAGACACAGGACAGCCAGACAGCCTTAAAGAGGACGATCACCGTCGCCACGGGGAAGCTGGCTTGTTCCGTGATACGGGAGGCGGCGGAGGCGCTGTGTGATGCCTGTCCGGGCCTTACGATACATGTCTGTCCCATCAGGAACGATTTTTTCGGGGAGACGATTACCGTTGCGGGGCTGGTTACGGGTCAGGATTTGATCGCGCAGCTTAAGGAGCGGCAGCAGGGAGGGGAGAACCTTGGGGATGTCCTTTTTATTCCTTCCAATATGCTGCGGAGCGGGGAACAGGTCTTTTTGGATGACGTTACCGTGCAGGAGGTGGAGCGGGCGCTTGGGATTCCGGCGACGGTGATAGAGCCGGGCGGTGCAGACTTTGTGGCGGCGGTTTTACATCCGGATTATCACATGGGCAGGGAGAATGATGGGGAGACCTTTGTGTACGTGGATGGCTATGACAGGTGAATGGACACACATCGCAAGTGAGTTTAACGTTTTAATTGTTGACGATATAATATTATGTTAACCAAATGGGCGGTGAGGGCAGTGCACATTTATGAGGATGAAGTTATGTAAACTAAGTTTGTGAGAGGAAACACAACATGGCATATACGGTAAGAAAATTGGATCGAAAAGAAATCGGGCAGGTTTATCAGACCTATATGGAGAAGGACTTTCCGTCCGATGAGCTAAAGCCTTTGAGTCATATCGTCAGGAGCATGGATGCGGGTTACGGGTTTTCGCTGGGGATGTACGAGGGGGAAACGCTTTTGGGTTACGCTGTGTTTATACTCTGTGAGGAGACCAGGTGCGCCCTGCTCGACTATTTTGCAATCCTGAAGGATAGGCGGGGCGGCGGGCTGGGGCACCGGGCCTTTTCTCTTTTTGAAGCGTATTTTAGGGAGAATCTGCCGGGGGTGGACGGAATTTACATCGAGTCTGAGCGGATTTCGGCGGCGGAGAATGAGAAGCAGCGTTTGACCAGAGAGCGGCGGATTGCGTTTTATCTCTCCTGCGGCTGCGAAATGACGGCGTTTCGATCCGTCCTGTTCGGCGTGAATTACAGCGTTCTTTACCGACCGGTCGCGGAGCAGGGGCAGGCGGCTTCCCTGACCGCATTGGACATCCTCTATCAAAAGATGTTTAAACCGGAGCATTACGACCGCTTTGTGAGTCTTGCCATGATGGAGGAAAAGAAGGGATAAATGGCATGTCCCGCTGATCGGCGGGACATGTTTTGTGTATCGGGGGTTAAAATGAGCGGTAAAGAGACAGTTATTGGCCTGCTGGCCCATGTGGATGCAGGGAAAACGACATTGGCGGAGCGCATGCTCTATGCGGCGGGGGAGATCAGGAACTTTGGGCGCGTGGATCACAGGGATACCTTTCTGGACACGGACAGACAGGAGCGGGAGAGAGGGATCACTATCTTTTCCAAACAGGCGCGCTTTGTCTGGAAAGAGAGAGAAGTGACGCTGTTAGATACGCCGGGGCATGTAGATTTCTCGGCGGAAATGGAGCGGACGCTGCAAGTGCTTGATTGTGCGGTACTCATTATAAACGGCGCGGACGGGGTGCAGAGCCACACGCTGACTTTGTGGAGACTGCTGGAACGCTATCAGGTGCCGGTATTTCTCTTTATCAATAAGATGGATCAGCCGGATACGGACGAAGACAGGCTGCTTTCGGGTGTGCAGAAAGATCTGGACGGACGCTGTGTGTCCTTTGCCTGTCAAGGCGGAGAGCGGACGGCTGCGTTTTATGAGAATATTGCGGTCTGTGACGAGACGCTGCTGGAGCGGTATCTGGAGCGGGTGGAGCAGGGAGTGGGAGAGACGGAGGCGGAGCAGACCGGCTCTGCAAGGCAGCGGCCACAGACCAAACAGAGCGGAGCAGAGCCTCCGATCAGTGACGGGGAGATTGGGGCTTTGGTCGGAAGCCGCAATCTTTTTCCCTGCTTTTTTGGTTCCGCCCTGCACGGGGACGGCGTGGAGGCGCTGCTTGACGCGCTCGCGGCATATGGGCCTGCGCCGGTGTACGGGGAAGCCTTCGGGGCGCGGGTCTTTAAGATTACGAGAGATGCCCAGGGCAATCGTCTGACGCATATCAAGGTGACCGGGGGCAGTCTTCAAGTGAAGCAGACGATCATGTCGGCGGACAAACCGGAAACGGGCAGGACAGAGACGGCCGGGGAGTCAAAGACAGGCGGGCCAGAGACAGTCAGAGCGTCGAAATCCGGGAGGACATCCGGGGCGGTGTCAGGCTGCGGGGAAAAAATTGACCAAATTCGTCAATATTCCGGAGATAAATACGTGACGGTGCAGGAGGTGCAGGCCGGGAGCGTCTGTGCGCTTCTGGGGCCGGAACACACATTTTGCGGGCAGGGGCTTGGGGCAGAGCAGGAGACGGTTCTGTCCGTATTGGAACCGGTTATGACTTATCGGGTCAATTTGCCTGACGGATGTGATATCCACGATATGTACGCAAAATTATGTAAACTTGAAGAGGAGGAGCCGCAGCTTCATCTTGTCAGGCAGGAACAGAGCGGGGAACTTCACGTCCGGCTGATGGGTGAGGTGCAGATCGAGATTTTGCGGAAACTGATTGCAGAGCGGTTCGGCGTAGAGGTGGATTTTGACGAGGGGAGCGTTCTCTACAAGGAAACCATTGCGGATGTGGCGGAGGGTGTGGGACACTTTGAACCGCTCAGACATTATGCGGAGGTGCACCTGGTTCTGGAACCGGGAGAGCGGGGAAGCGGTCTTACGTTCCGGAGCTTGTGCAGCGAGGACAAGCTGGACCGGAACTGGCAGCGGTTGATTTTGACGCATTTGGAGGAAAAAACCCACCTCGGCGTTCTCACGGGATCGCCGGTTACGGATATGCAGATTACGCTGGCGGCGGGAAAATCCCATGTGAAGCACACGGAGGGCGGTGATTTCAGACAGGCCACCTACCGCGCCCTCAGACAAGGGCTGTGCCGGGCGGGGAGTGTGCTTTTGGAGCCTGTCTATGCCTTTCGCATGGAACTGCCCGCTTCGCTGGTGGGGCGCGCCATGACGGACGTGCAGGCCATGTGCGGACATTTTGACGCACCGGAGACCGTGGGGGAGGAAGTGGTGCTCACGGGCACGGTGCCTGTCTCCGAATTTGGCGGTTACCAGACGAAGATGCTCGCCTATTCCGGGGGAAAAGGGCGGCTGTTTACGCGGCTGCAGGGCTATGAACCGTGCCATAACGCGGAGGAGGTCATAGAACGGATCGGCTATGAGGCGGAGCACGATACGGACAATCCGTGCGGTTCCGTGTTCTGCGCCCACGGCGCGGGCTTTGTGGTGGAGTGGGACCGGGTGGAGACATATATGCATTTAGAGCCTGCGCTGAAAGCGGGGTGGCGGCTGTCGGACGGCACTGTTTACGGAATGAATGATGAAAATGACCAAGAAGGTCAACAAGATCGGTCCGAAGGAGGAGGCGGCATCGGAGAAAACGGCGCGGGAAATTTTGCTAAGCGGTACGCAAAACGTGCTTCCAGAGACGGGTCGACAGTTGACTTTATTGGTCAGGATGAAGTGGAGGAGATCTTCGCCCGGACTTTCGGCACAAAGGAGCCGAAAAAACAGGGGTGGGCCAGAACGATTCGGGCGAAGACGCCCGCGCCTGCAGAGGTGGAGTACCGCGGCGGGCAGGCGAAACAGGAGGAGTATCTGCTGGTGGACGGCTACAATATCATCTTTGCCTGGGAGGAGCTTTCAGGGCTTGCCGGATCGGACTTAAATGCCGCCAGATGGAGGCTTACGGATATTCTCTGTAATTATCAGGCGTTTCGGAAAATGCATCTGATTCTGGTGTTTGACGCGTACCGTGTGAAGGGAAATCCCGGCAGCGTGGAGCGGTACCATAATATCGACGTGGTCTATACGAAGGAGGCCGAGACGGCGGATCAGTATATTGAGAAGGTGACCCATGAGATGAGCCGGAAAAACCATCGTGTGCGTGTGGCTACCTCCGACGGGCTAGAGCAGATTATTATTATGGGGGCAGGTGCTATCCGGGTTTCCGCGAGGGAGCTTCTCGAGGAGATACGGGCGGCGGAGGCGGAGATGCGGGATTGGTTGACATAATGTGATTGCATTTCATAAGCAGGATTGAAATGCTTCGCATTCCAAGCTCGCGTTGCTCGTCAGAACCCGCTCGAATCATCCGCTCATGCAGGCATGGCGTCTGGTTCGCGCGGCTCCTGACTCTGTTTATGCGCGCAGTTTAAGATTTTTATAAGAAATCCCACGACTTTTTTATAAGGACTTCTTTTTATGATAGGTTCAGGCTCAGGAACGGTTCAGCAGTCGTTTGTACAGGGAAATGTCTGGAAGAAGCGGCGCAGGGACGGTTCCGCGGATGAAGGAGGTAAGATTTTAAGATGGATGCATGTGTGCTTGTGGTGGATGATGACAGAGAGATCGTGAGGGCGATTGCCCTTCTTCTTGAGAAGGAAGGTTACCGTGTGACTAAGGCTTACGACGGTATGGAAGCACTGCGGATTCTGGCGGAGACAGAGATACAGCTCATCATCATGGATGTGATGATGCCGAAGCTTGACGGGCTGTCTGCCATGATGAAGATCAGGGAGTGCAAGAACCTTCCGATTATCGTTCTGAGCGCGAAGACGGAGGAGACAGACAAGATTCTGGGTCTTTCCATGGGGGCGGACGACTATGTGGCGAAACCCTTCCACCCACAAGAGCTGGCGGCCCGGGTGAAAAGCCAGCTTCGCAGATACACAATGCTGGGCGGTATCCATGCGCAGAACGAGGCGGAAGAGATCGTAAACGGCAGGCTGTGTTACCGTCTTAAGGAGCGCACGCTCTATGCGGACGGGGAGCCGGTCAGACTGACTGCCACGGAGACGAAGATCATGGAGCTTCTGATGAAGAACCGTGGGCGGATCTTTCCGGCGGAGGAGATTTATGAGAGAGTCTGGGAGGAACCCTCCTTTTCGCCGGAGAATACGGTGATGGTGCATATCCGGCACATCCGGGAGAAAATCGAACTCAATCCGAAAGAGCCAGAATATGTAAAGGTGGTGTGGGGCATTGGTTACAAAATGGAAAAAAAGTAAGTCGGTATTCAGTTTTACAGCGTTTGCGGCAGGATTGACCATGATGGTCATAAATCTGGCTCCCGCGGTGGGCATGACTGCGGCCTATGGTATAGATGTTTTCGAGGGACAGCCGGATTATCAGGAAAGCGAGGAGTTCCGGTATCTGATCAGCGAGAGACTGTCCATGCTCATGGGCGTGGCGGCATGGGGAAAGAACGATTCGGGAAATGGAGCTGACGGCACGGATGCGAAATCCAGGGCCGGTCAGGAGGTAAATAACAGGCCGCTGCAAGAGGCGGTGGCAGTACAGGAAGAGAGTGCCGTGGAAGAGGCCGTGGATTATGCGGCCGCGGCCGCCGCGGATTTTTGGGACAATGTGGAAGGGCCGGAGGCTTTTGGCGGCGATTGGGATGCATATCAGCAATATCTGGAGGAACAGCAGGCGTACTATGATGAGATGATGAATGAATACGAATATGTCGGCTCAGGCGGGTACGACGATTACTATGGCAGCTACTTCTACGGCTATGATTTTGGCGATCAGGAAAGTCTGGACCGGTATATGGCGGATATCGCCAAAGACAAGAATCTCCGCTATGCCGTGATCTGTCAGAATAAACTGCTCTATTCGAATATGGAAGGCTTCGCGGAAAAAGCGGGGCAGGAATGGAATGGAGAGGATTTCTCACAGACGCTCGATGCGGAAGCGTACAATTTTATCTTATGGTACAACAAAGAAAACGATGGCAAGGTGCAGATCGCGAAGGACGGTATGGAGGAGAATGTGTATGGCGACGGCATCTACAGCGATAATAGCCGCTGGCGGGTGCCGGGCTACGCAAACTTTACGATCGGAGAGTCCTTCGGGGATGTGGTGGTCTTTCTGGCGGCGGCCAAAAATCCGCAGCTCTACATGGTGCGGGAGGACGGCAGCAGCAGGGTGACCCAGTATGGCGGCAGACTTTCCTACATCAGACAGAATATGGTCTACCTGCAAAACGCTGCCTGGCGGGCTGTGTTTTTCATGACGGCCGCCGCTATTCTTCTGGCGATTGCCTTTCTTATGAGGAAAAGCAGACGGCAGGCGGTGGAGCGGATCGCGGATTTCCTGAGAATAATCTGTCTGGAGGTCAAGGTTTTTCTGTTGCCTTTTCTGACGATTCTCTTAGCGGGAAAGAGTGCGGGACCGTTCCTGCGTCTTGCCAGGTGGTGTATGTACGGGTTCTCCTACTATAACTGGGGCGGCGACTATATTTACGAGATCGCCAGACTTACGGAGGCTGGTGTATATCTGGCTGTCTGGTTCTGGCTCATATATCTGGTTGTTCTGGATTTTCGGATGAATCGGGGAAGGCAGAAAAGGCCGCTCTTTGATCTCCTAAAGGTGAAGGATTTCAAGTATCCGATCCAGAAAAGACTGGTGCGGAGGCAGCAGCGGACGCTGATTGCAGAGATTAGCCTGAGCATACTGTTTGCGGCGGTCCTCTGTGCGGTGTGGCTGTTTATGCAAGAATACACGACTTATCTCACAGGCGGTTACAATTACAGCTATGTATACGATGCGTATGAAGGCGCAGCGCAGGAGCTTGGCTATCCGTCCGGACTGGCAGGATTTTATATGGCTTATCTGATGATGCCCGGTTTCGTTTTCGCCGCCTTAGGTACCTTTACCATGATTACATTTATCGATCTGCGCAAAACCTATCGTCTGGCCGTGGATATCGGTGCGCTCGCCGACCAGATCCTTGCGGTGCGGGAGGGCAGTCTGACGGAAGCGCTGGTTTTATCTGAGGACTCAGATCTGCGGGAGGCGGCGGACAACTTAAACCAGATACAAAGAGGCATGGAGACGGCGCTCGCAGAGCAGGTGAAGAGCGAGCGGATGAAGGTGGATCTGGTGACCAATGTGTCCCACGACATCAAGACGCCCCTCACCTCCATCATCAGCTATGCGGAGCTGCTGCGGCAGGAGAAAGAACTGCCTCAGCATGTGAACGAGTATATCCAGATTCTTGGGGAAAAGGCGGAGCGGCTGCGCGGCATCGTGCAGGATGTGTTCGAGATCAGCAAAGCCACCTCGGGTCAGCTTCCGATGCAGATGGAAGTGCTGGATATGGGCAAGCTCCTGCGGCAGACCCTTGCGGATATGAATGACCAAATTAGTCAAAGCACGCTTGTCATGCGGACGGCGATACCGGAAACGTCCGTGGAGGTGACGGCGGACGGACAAAGACTTTACCGGGTGTTCCAGAATCTTTTGCAGAATGCGCTGCGTTATTCGCTGGAGGGATCGCGGGTATACCTTTCGTTGACAGAGGAGGCCGGACAGGCGGTTGTGCGCATCAAGAATACCTCCGGTATGGAGCTTACGGCTTCGAAGGACTTTACAGAGCGTTTCGTGCGGGGCGACGAGAGCCGCACCGACGGCGGCAGCGGGCTTGGCCTTTCCATCGCGAAGAGCTTTACGGAGGCCTGCGGCGGAAGCCTGACGGTGGAGACGGACGCGGACCTGTTTACGGTGACGGTGGCTTTTCCGGTCAGCGGACAGGAGCAGGCGAAAGACAAGGTGGCGTCCGGAACGACAGAAGGGCAAGGGAAAGAGGCGATACAGGACAGTGAGAAGCCGGTGACACCGGAGGAGGTGGAGTCGGTATGAGGAAAAGAAGTCTGGCAGCCGTGCCGCCTGTCTATGGGGCGGCACGGAATGAGCAGAGTATGGTGCCACTGTGCTGGATATCGTGAGTCCGGAAGGGGAGAGCGCGCTGGAGACTTGCCTGAGACAGATAGAGCAGGGATCGTAAAAACGGTATTTCGTTTAAAAATACGGTTGACATGCGGCAATAAAACGTGTAGTATAAGAGCATCAGAGAAATTCTAACAGATGTGCGGTTCGCACGTTCAAGACAATTTCTGTCGGATTTTTCTTTTATATTTACAATTGAAAATGCGGCAGAAATTGAAATGGATATCTGTGATAGACATGCTTTCTTTTCTGTCGGCCACAGAAAGGAGAAAGCATGACAAGAGGGTATGCAAGGAAAGAGCGGAAGTTTTGGAGATTCGGGCGAAGGGAAAAGGTACAGCGCAATGTGAAGGACAGGCTGTTCCGGTTTCTGTTTGAGGAGGATCGAGAAGCGCTGTTACAGTTGTATAACGCATTGAACGGTACGGACTATCAGGACGCTTCACAGCTTGAGATCGTGACAATTGAGAGCGCGGTTTATGTGGTGATGAAAAATGACCTGGCCTTTGTGCTTGCGGGTACTTTGAATATGTATGAGCACCAGAGCACTTACAGCCCGAATCTTCCGGTGCGGTTTTTGATTTATCTGGCGCAGGAATATCAGATGATTATTGAGCGGGCGCGGGTCAGTTTGTATGGAACAGGACTGATTGCGCTGCCGACCCCAAGGTGCGTTGTGTTTTATAACGGAAAGAAAAACGTGCCGGAGAGACAGGTGCTTAAACTTTCAGATGCATTCACAGACAGACGGCACAAGTCTGACGTGGAACTGACCGTTCAGATGTATAACATCAATTATGGGCATAATAAGGAATTGATGGAAAAGTGCGCAAGGCTTGGGGAATATTCCGAGTTTGTGAATGTGCTGAGATATTTTGCAGACGGAAGAAAAGACAGAAAAGCAGCGTTTTCTGAGGCGGTGGATTATTGCATCGAAAACGGGATATTGGAGGATGTTTTGAGAAAAAAGCGGTCGCATGTTCTTGGTATGATATTGGAAGAATTTGATGCGGAAAAGTATGAGAGGACCATCCGGGAAGAGGGAAAGCAAGAGGGAAGAGAAGAAAGCATTCGATATGTAGTGGAACTGCTGCAGGAGGTCGGGCAGACAAAGGTGTTTGCCACAGAGAAAATTGCGGAGAAATATGTCCTTTCGCATACGGAGGCGGAGGAGATAACAAACCAGTACTGGAAATAGAGGTGAAACAGCCGGTTACCCGTACATAAGCGGCAGGAGCCAGTCACGGCTCCTGCTGTCTTTCTTTCCGCACAAACATCAGTCCGAAGGTTCCCGGCCCGCAGTTGCTTGACACGGTGGCGGACGCTTTCTGCAGAATCACCTGATCAAAGTGGATATATTTTTCAACGATAGACACGATCTCGTCGATCTGTTTTACGCTGCAGCCCGCGTAGGTGACGAAGAGAACGCGGGTATCGATCTGCCTGCTGTGCTTAAAGAGCTTTTTGATATACTGTCTGATGGCCCGGTGCATATTGCCGGATTCGATACACCACAGTTTTAAGCGGTTTCTGGACATGGCCAGAACCGGGTGGAGATTCAACACGGTACAGAGTGTGTGGACTGCGCCGCTTACTTTGCCGTTGCGGTGGAGCGTAGCTGTGCCAGGCACAAGGAAATTGGAGAAAACCCGTTCCCGGTACTCGCCGAGCGCTTCACAGATCTCATCCACACTGCGCCCTTCTTCGGCCAGTTTGGCGGCATAGAGAGCCACGAGGCCGTGGCCGCTGCTGATGTGTGAGGAGTCTATGACTGTGACATTGTCGAAGGTTTTGGCGGCCTGCGTGGCATTCGGATAGGCGCCGCTTAAATCCGTCGTGGCGGTGATATGGATCACATGCTCCGCTTCCGCCAGCGTTTCCGCAAAGAAGTATTCATACTCTGACGGGTTTGCCGTGGATGAGTGGGAGCGGTTTCCTTCCTGCGCCAGATAAGCAAGCAGGCTGTCAGAGGAAATCTCAAAGAGGTCGCAGAAGCGGCCCTCATTCGTGTGCACATAGCAATACATCAGGCGGATGTGGAAATGCGAAAGAAGATCCTTAGGGAGGTCACAGATGCAGTCCGCCGTGATCGCAATCTTTCGCTTGCGGGCGCTGGTTATCTGGTTTAAGCCTTCCATATTTTCCGTCCCGTCGTCATCCTGCGCCATGTACTCGATCAGCGCGGGCGGCAGATATTTGAGCAGTCCCGCCTCCAGAAGAGGCGTGCTGATGGGTTTGGCCAGATAGCCGTCAAAGCCCATGCTCCGGTAAACCTGTTCCGCGTCGGACATGACGTTGGCGGTCAGGGCGATCACGGGGGTTTTCTGGCAGAATCCCTTTGCCTGGCTGCGGATGGCGCGAAGGGTGGCGGCGCCGTCCATGTCCGGCATCATATGATCCATGAGGATGACATGGTAAGTGCTTTTGGCCGTCTTTTTTAAGGCTTCTTTGCCGCTTTCCGCAGTGTCCACCTTTACCTTGGTATCCCGCAGCAGTTTCACCACCACCATCAGGTTCATGGAATTGTCATCCACCACCAGAATGCGGGCATCCGGCGCAATAAAGCTCTGGCGGTATGCAGAACGCCGGTTAAGTTGTTTTTGCGCGGCGAAATTGATGACGCCGATGGGGCGCACGTTGACGATGCGCTGCTTCAGCTCTATGGTGAAGACAGAGCCTTTGTGGTAGACGCTGTCCACGGTAATTTTTCCGCCCATCATATCGATAAGCTGCTTGGAAATGTTGAGTCCGAGTCCAGTTCCCTCGATGTTGCGGTTGTCCGACTCATCTACCCGCTTGAAAGAGCGGAAGAGATCATCCAGGCTTTCCTTTCGAATGCCCATGCCGGTATCTTCCACGGAAATGCGCAGGAGAATCTGGTCTGCGGCAATACGTTCTCCTTTGGCAGACAAGGTGATCGAGCCGGATGTTGTGTATTTGACTGCGTTGGTCAACATGTTGGTGACCACCTGTTTGATCCGCACTTCGTCGCCGTAGAGCATGGATGGGATATCCGGGTCGATGTCCACCTTAAATTCCAAATTTTTCTGGTGCGCGCGAATCCAGATCAGATTGACCAGATCGCTGAACATGGAGCTGATCGCATATTGGGTCGGCACGATATCCATCTTGCCGGATTCCAGTTTTGAGAGATCGAGAATATCATTGATGGTGGTGAGCAGCATTTTGCTGGCATTTTGGATGTTGATGGCATTCTCCGCGATCTCGTCGGAAATATCCTCTCTGAGAATCATTTCGTTTAAACCGATAATCGTGTTGATGGGCGTGCGGATCTCATGGCTCATATTGGCGAAAAAGGTATCTTTGGAGCGGGCGATCTGCTCCACTTCCTGTTTTTGCGCTTCCGCAAGCTTCTTTTCCTGCTCGTAGGTTTTGTTCTGTATTTTTATGAGGATGCCGATAAACAGGCTGACACAGACGAGTGCGACAAAAGAGTCCGAAAAGCTGTAGAACCGGGTGGATTTGGGCACAAGATCCGGGCGGAAGTAGCAAAGCAGGTAAGTTCCCAGAAAAGAGAGAAGGGAGAGTGTCATGGCGATTGCAAAATCCCGTCCCTCAAACAAAAGGAAAATAAAAACCAGACCCAGCACAAACCAGACGGGCATACCGCTCTCGGTGCCGCCGCTGTTGACAAAGAGCAGGGGAAAGAATCCCACGTTGGTGCTGATGACGAGAAGCCATGCGGCTTTTTTGCTGTCTCCCTGCGTGAGTGTGATCTGGATGGAGAGGCCGGAGAGCACGCATATGGGCACCAGAGAATACAAAACTTTTGGGTCGGCGCCGGGGAGAACGAGGACGATGCCGATCACGGAGGAGGCGAATACCAGAAGCATAATGATCCGGTTTATTCTTTCCTTAAAGTCAAGATGTCCGGGAAAAAGAGCTTTTGTAAACCGCTGTATTCTCTTTCTCATAGGTTATTCTCCCATCCTTTCCAGAACCTCGGATGCACCGAGAAAATCGAAATCCTGTGTCAGTTTGCGCAGTTGGTCGGCAAGTCCGCTCAAGGAGGCGCCGTCATGTGAAAAGGCCGCAAGCCGGTCGAGCAGCTCCGAAAGGCCGTCGCTCTCAAAGGAAGACAGCTTTTCCTTAATCTGTGCGAGAAGATTCTGCAGAGAATCCGAATCGTCCGCGTCTGTGGGGGCGGTTTCTTCTGGCCCGTCCGCAGATGCATCCGGCTTTGGGCCGTCCGTTTCCGAAACGAAGCCCTGATCCGCGTCCGGATAAACATAGGTGTTCCCGGAAAGCGCGTCCAGAAGGCGGTCATGGTTTTCCATCATCGCTTCATGGTGTTCCAGAATATAGTCGATCCGGTTTTCCTTACCGGCTAACTCCAGTTTCCTTGCCATCTCCGACAATTTGCCCGCGCCGATGCCCTTGGCGTTACTTTTCAGGGCATGGACGAAGATCACATAATTTTTCCAGTCCTGCTCCTTGAAATACCGGGACAAATGGCTTCGGCGTTTTTCGCCCTCTGCGTGGAAGATGGCGATAATTTCGCGAAATCCCTCCTCGTCCCCGCAGTAGGCGAGGGCCTGTTCGAGGCTTACGCCCGCCCGGGCAAGCCGGAATTGTCCGTCCGCATTCGCCGGGTCCGCCGCAGCCTGCGCTGTCAAAACCGACTGGACGGCCCCGCTTTCCTCCACGGGAATCTGCATATGGGAAGGCAAGTAGCGGCGCAGGATACGCTCCAGCACGCTCAGTTCGATCGGCTTGGCAATAAAGTCGTTGAAGCCCTCCGATATAAACATTTCACGTGCGCCGCCGATGGCGTTGGCCGTAAAGGCGATGACGGGGAGGGACTGGTAATACAGACCGGGCTTGTGACGAATTTTATGAAGCGTCTCCACGCCGTCTTGCTCCGGCATCATATGATCCAGAAAAACGCAGTCGAAATCGGGCGCATTCAGCTTTTCCAGAGCCTCCTGCCCGCTTCCTGCCAAAGTGACTTTGAGCTGATAAGGCAGAAGAAGCCTTGTCATAACTTTCAGATTCATGGCGTTATCGTCCACGACCAGTACACGGGCCTGCGGCGCAATAAATTTGTTATGTAAACTTCTCTGCTGATCCTCGCCGTAGAGAACTTTCTGGCCGTTAAAGACGGCGGCGATGGACAGTACCGTGAAGGGTTTGTAGATGCGCAGCATATTTTGCGGGACTTGCAGCTCTTGATCGTAGTCCAGAAGAAGCACTACGGTCTTCTCGGCGCAGAGTCCGTCGAAGAAACTTTGATCCTCGGCATATTCCTCCCGTCCGATAAAAAGATGGGTGTAGGCCTCGCGCTCCATCCGCCGTTTCAGCTCGGGGAGATTCCGGCAGATGCGGAAGGGGAAACCGAACCGGGAGGCCATGTGCTGCATACAGGCTTCATAACCTTCCCGTATCACGGTGTAATCGTATTTATCCAGATTGATATAGCAGGCTGCGAAGAGATTGCTTTTATCCCGGATGGACACGATGGGCGTCTCGTCCAGAACTTTCTGGGGGATCGTGAACTGAAAACGGCTGCCGGTTCCCGGTATGCTTTCCGACGTCATAAAGCCGCCCATGCGGGAAACAAGCGCCTGCGTAATGGCAAGCCCGAGGCCTACGCCGCCTGCCTCGCGGTTTCGCTTGGAATTGACCTGACTGAAGCTTGTGAAAATGTTTTCCATATCGGTGCGCGCAATGCCGATGCCGGAATCCCGGACGCTGACAAGCAGATTGATGCCGTATTCCTCTTTGCGGCTTGTGATGTGCAGAACCACGCCGCCTTCTTTTGTAAATTTGATGGCGTTGCCAAGCAGATTCATGACAATGCGGCGGAATTTCTGTTCGTCGCCCAGAAGATTGCACGGCAGGTCTGCGTCGCAGTCTACGATCAGTTCCAGGTGCCTTCCGTTATCCATGGTCATGGCCATGTTGATGATATCGGTGATGGTGGAGGTGATATTATAGCTTTCCTCGGCAAGCGCAAGATTCCCCGCCTCCAGTTCCGAAAAGTCCAGAATATTGCTGACCGTTGAAAGCAGGTTTCTTCCGGCGGTCTGGATATCCGCCACATCCCGGCGCACATCCGGCGGCAGATCCTCCTGCAAAATAGCCTCGCTCATGCCGCAGACCGCATTGATGGGCGTGCGGATCTCATGGGAGACATTGACAAGAAAGTCATCCTTGCTGTGCTTTGCGGCTTCCAGTTCCCGGATATTCTCGATCAGAAGTTCGTTTGCGTCCTGTCTGTTTTTCTGGATGATCCATATGACTCCTGTAACCATATAGACGGAGAGAAACTGGACGAACAGTCTGAGAATATTCTGCATAGAGTCCGCGGCAACGGTGTGGGCGATCAGGCCGTGATATAAAAATAGGAAAAAGGGGACGATAAGTCCGGGATAGAGAATCCGCCGGATATTGAAAATGCTGAGCAGAACAATAACACCCGTCATGGTGACAAGCATGGAGGAGAAGCTGTCCGTAAACAGGGCAAAAAGAATAAACTCAGCCCAGCATACGAGACAAATGAAATTCGCCCGACGGGGATGGTCCCAATATTCCCGAACATAGATAAACCAGCCGGAAACTGCCGGGAGGAAAAGGAGTTCCCTGATGTAGACGCTCCAGCCGGAGAGCACGCCGGTGACAAATGCGGCTGCCGTGTAGAGGCTCAAAACAATGAGCACGATGCGCTCCAGCCTTCTCTCGGCCCGGTTTGTCGCTAACTGTGTATTGTCCAAGGTAGTCAACACTCCTTTTCCGTGATATGGAGAATTTCCTTTAACTGTGGCAGCATGTCCGTAAATACGTCCAGAATCACAGGATCGAACTGCGTGCCGCGGCCTTCCGACATGATCTGCATGATCCGCTCGATGGGCCGGACAGGGGGTTTGTAGCACCGCTCCTCGTAGAGCGCGTCGAACACGTCCGCGACAGCCATAATCCGCGCCGAGAGCGGAATATTCATCCCGGTGAGCCCGGCAGGATACCCGGTGCCGTCCCATCGTTCGTGATGGTAAAGGGCGATATCTTCCACCAGCCGTACATAGTGCGCATCCTCGATATCGCCGATGATGGTTTGGATGATTTTGCGGCTGTGGGTCGTGTGCAGTTTCATGGTCTCAAATTCTTCCGGGGTCAGTCTGCCGGGCTTTTGCAAAATGGCGTCCGGAATTTTGATTTTCCCCACATCATGCAGGGGCGCTGCCTTACAGAGATCTTCGATATAAGCGGGGGTAAGTTCTTCTGTGAAAAGTCCTCTCGAAAGCAGTTCGTTAGCGATCATTCTGACGTAGGCCTGAGTATTTTTAACGTGTTTTCCGGTGCTGCCGTCCCGGCTCTCGATCAGGTTGGCCATGCCGATAATGACGGAATCCTGAATCCGTCCGAGGCGCATGGAGCTCTCCGTGATTTTCTGCGCCTGAACGTTCACCATAGTTTCCAGATTATGGCGGTACTGGTCAAGCTCAATCGTCTTGCTGACGCGGCTTAAGAGGATGTCCGGCACAAAGGGTTTCGTCACGAAGTCCATGGCGCCCATCTGAAAACACTTGATTTCCGTTTCCGCGAGGGAGTCCGCCGTCAAAAAGATCACGGGGATGGACTCGGTATGTACGCTGGAGCGCAGATTTTCCATTACCTCGAAGCCGTCCATTTCCGGCATATTGATGTCCAGAAGGATCAGGTCGGGCCGGTGGGTCTTCAGATATTTGAGAGCAGCTCTTCCGGAATTGCACGCGGCGATGCGGTACTGCGCACCGAGAAGCCGCTGGGCAAGCGACAGATTGGTTTTGTCGTCGTCTATTACTAGAATCACATTTTTCATATCGAATACTCCCTTTTTCATGATAAAAACCTGACGACCGGATTTTTTCTATTACAATATATTGTAAAACAATCCCGGTATAAAATCAAGGAAGGGAGAACGCGAAAAAACGGGAAGATATTAACAGGGTGGAAGGGTTTGCCTAATGTCGGGAATTTGTGTTATGATTAGAGTGAAACATAGAGTGCAAAACAGTTATTCACAGATAGAGGAAACATGGAAACAGATCGAAAAATGCAGGAAGATAAGACGACGGAAAAGAGAGCGCGGCAGACAGGGGAGCAGGACGGTATTCCCCCGAAAATCAGAGAGGTCTACGAGAAGGCTTTTTTATCATTTTTGCCGGAGGAGAACCGCAGATTTACCAGAAGTACGGAAAAGCAGCTCGGACAGTTGGAGAGGCGTATTCTGCGCAAGAGAAAGCAGGAAAACCATCAAGTGCTGGCGGATATGAAGGATCTGCACAGAAAAGTGGCACAGACCGGCTACACGGTGGTGCTCAAAGATACCAGATGGATGAAAAAATACCGCCGTGTCGTGCGGCTTCTGACCAGACTGGACATGAATTTCCTGAAAAGAATGGCGCCCGGAGCGGTTCCCGAGGACATCGTTTCGATGGAGAAGACAGCGCAGCTTCTCCGGACGAAATCCCTTTATGAAATTTACAAATCCGAATACATGCAGTATCTGGTGGGGCAGCGGATCGAGGAGCTGATGGAGGCGGAGCCGGAAAAACAGTACCCGGAGGCCAGAGCGATGAAGCGGCGCTTTATTCTGCACATCGGCCCGACCAACAGCGGCAAGACTTACGAGGCGCTGCAGCGGCTAAAACAGGCTTATCACGGTATTTATCTTGGGCCTCTGCGTCTGCTTGCGCTGGAAGTTTACGACCGCATGATGACGGACGGCATTCCCTGCGATATGATTACCGGGGAGGAGACCATACGGACGCCCGGCAGCTTCGTGCAGGCCTCCACGGTGGAAATTTTGGATATCAGGGAAACGTATGATATCGCCGTCATTGACGAGGCGCAGATGATGGCGGATGAGAATCGAGGCAGTTATTGGACGAGGGCGATCCTCGGTATCCGTGCGGAGGAAGTCCACGTGTGCTGCTCCGGCACGGCGGAGAAACTTTTGACCGAAATGCTCAGGCGGTGCGGCGATGAGATGGAGATTGTCCGCCACGAGCGGAACACGAAACTGACGTTTATTCCGGAACGTTTTGATATATCGAAGGACGTGGAGCCCGGAGATGCGCTGATTGCTTTTTCCAAGAAAAATGTGCTGGCGATTGCGGCGTCGTTAGAAGGGCGCGGCATCATGGCAAGTGTGATTTACGGGAACCTGCCGCCCCAGACGAGACAGGAGCAGGTGCGGCTGTTTACCGAGGGTGTCAATCAGGTAGTGGTGGCCACGGACGCCATCGGCATGGGAATCAATCTGCCGATCCGTCGGGTGGTCTTTATGAATACGACTAAGTTTGACGGTGTCGGGAAGCGGCGGCTTCTGGCGGAGGAGATCAGGCAGATCGCGGGCCGGGCCGGACGGTATGGCTTTTACGACACGGGCTACGTGCAGTCGGCGATGGAACCGGAGTATGTGGGGAAGAAGCTGGCGGAGCCGCTTTACTCTCTGAGAAGAGCCAGAGTCGGTTTTCCGGAACTGCTTCTCGATATTGACATCGAGCTGGATGAAATCATAGAGGCATGGGAAAAGACGGGAAATCCCCCCATGTACGATAAGATTTCCATGAAGGAGAGCGTGGATAAATACAGATATCTGCGGGATTACCGAAAGAAAATTACATATATGGAAGACAGAAAGCTGGTACTCTCCCTGATCACCTGTCCCTTTGACGTGAAGGACAGGGAAGTGCTCAGACTGTGGCTGCGCTACTGCGAAAATCCGGAGAGACAGCAGAATTGTCCCATGCTGCCGAAAGATTTTTCTCTGGAAGGACTGGAGTCCTACTATAAACAGCTCGACCTCTATACGCAGTTTGCCGCCAGAATGGACTGGGTGGTGGACAAGGAGGAAGTGGCCGCCAACAGAGAGTGGGCGCAGCATGAGATCGGAGAGCTTTTGAAGGACGACAAGGGACAGTTCGAGAGGAAGTGCCGTATCTGCGGCAGGCCCCTTGTCTGGAATGCCGACTACCCAATCTGTGACCGATGTTATCGAAAAATGGAGCGGGATAACGGCTAAAGTCAGGACTTTGCACTTGCGGCAAAGTCCGTAAGAATATGTGAATTGTGAAATGAAATCTGCTGGCTGAACAGTTACGGTGAGGGAGCGGTTATGATTTATACATACTATGCGGACGCAGGATGCCTCGACAACGAAACATTGTTCCGGGAAAAATTAAAACTCCTTTCCCCTTTCCGGCAGCAGAAAATCGCGATTTTGCGTCATGACAAGGATAAGAACAGAAGCCTTGCGGCAGGACTGCTTTTAGACCACGCGCTCACTGCTTACGGATTGCAGGAAAGAAGTGTGGAATATGAACTCGGTGAGTGGGGAAAACCGGTTTTGAAATATCATCCCGAAATCTGTTTTTCGCTTTCCCATTCCGGCGATTATGCCATCTGCACCATCGGAGATAAGCCTGTGGGCAATGATATCGAACGCATCAAGGAAGGACGGCTCAAGGTGGCGAACCGCTTTTTTGCGAAGGAGGAACTTTCCTGGCTCTACGAGGCGGAGGGTGAGGAGGCACAGACTTGGCGGATGTTCCGCCTCTGGACAATGAAGGAGAGCTTTCTTAAGGCGGTCGGCAGGGGCATGTCGCTGCCCCTTCAGGATTTTTCGATCCATATGGACGAGGAGTCGGGAAGGGCCAGAGTGCGGCACAGTGTGGACGCGAAATATTATCACTTGAGAGAGTACCGGGAGATTGCAGGGTACTGTACGGCGGTCTGTGTGCAGGAGAGCGCGGATATCGCCTACAGCATGATACCAGTGGATCTAGTGTGAGAATGCCTGGAAAGCGGCATTTTATGACGGAGAGAAGGGGGAGACGGGATGCACGGAAAAAAGAAGATACGGATCGCAGTGTCGGTTTTTTCGGTTCTTTTCACAGTTTACGCCGTATTTGTCTATTTTCTGGTGAGCGCCTGTCTTGTGCCCTCTTTTATGGATAAGCTGAACGCCTTTGAGGATATCACGAGGAAATGCTACAGCGAGCAGGTGCAGACGGCGGATATTAAGGAAAACAGGACGAAACTTCTCTCCGGGACGGAGGAATGGCTGGAGGAGACTGCGCGGGTAAAAATACAGGCGCGGACGGCGGACGGATATCTTCTTACGGCAGTGCAGTTTCCGGCAGAGAAGGGAGACGCAGGCAGGGCAGGAAGTACAGGCAGCAAAGTAAGCACGGGAAACACAGGAAGCACAGAAAGTATGGAAAGCGCAGGCGACAAGTGGGTGCTTCTTCTGCACGGTTACACGGGATGGAAGGAAGAAATGTATCAATTCGCCTGCTGGTATCATCAGCAGGGTTATTCTGTACTCGTGCCTGACTTGCGGTGTCAGGGGGAGAGCGAAGGCGATTTCATCGGTATGGGCTGGACAGACCACTATGACTGCGAGCTCTGGATTTCGCATATACTGGAACAGTCGCCGGAGGCGCGGATCGTTCTCCACGGACAGTCCATGGGCGCGGCCACGGCGCTTCTAATGGCGGGGTCCCCGGAGGCGTCGGAGCACATAAAGGCGGTGGTTTCCGACAGCGCCTACACGTCGGGGTACGAGATGTTCGGCGACAAAATTACGGAGTGGTTCCATCTGCCCGCCGCGCCTTTCGTGAATCCGGCCTGCGTGATGTTGAAACTCAGAGGCGGGTATGATCTGAAAAACGCGTCTCCGCTCCGGGCGGTTAAGGAAAGCAAGATCCCGACACTCTTTATCCATGGGGATGAGGACCGGATGATAGACGTAAATATGTCATTTGAGTTGTTTGAAGCGGCGGCCTGTGAGAAAGAGCTTTTTATCGTGGAAGGGGCGGGCCATGCGCAGGCGCAGGACAAGGCGCCCGATGCGTACTACGGGAGAATCAGTGCATTTTTGGAGCGGTATCTGCAAGAGTGAGAAAGGCAGGCGTTTTATGAGTGTGAAAAAAAACCGGGGCAGGAGACGGAAATCACAGAGGACGGCAAAGGCGGCGTGGCTGTTGACGGCAGCGCTGCTTTTGGCCTTTTTCCCGGCGGGAGACGGATCAGGAACGGTGCAGGGATCGGGAAAGCGTACGGTGCGGGTGAGTTTTTTTCCCATGGAAGGTTATCACGAAACGCTGGCGGACGGCAGTCTTTCCGGTATGGATGTGGAATATCTGGACAATCTTTGTGATTATGTAAACTGGAACGTGGAGTATGTGCCCTGTGAAAGCTGGGACGAGGCTTTGCAGATGTTAGCTGACAAAGAGGTGGATCTGGTGGGGAGCGCCCAGTATTCCGGCGAGCGGGCGGAAATTTACAGGTATGCGGATATTGCCAACGGCTATACCTTCGGCGCCATAGCGGTGAAGGGGGACAGCCCGCTTGCCTACGAGGACTTTGAGGCGATGAAAGACATCACCTACGGCGTCGTGGGCACTTATGTCAGGAAACAGGAGTTTCTGGAGTATCTGGAGGGACATGGCATCGAAAATCCCCGTGTGCTGGAGTATGAGAGCACGGCGGTTCTGCAGGCCGCGCTCTCCGTGCGGGAGATTGATGCGCTGGTGCATTCTCTCACGGAGATCAGGGAGGGGCAGCGTGTGATCGGCCGCTTTGCGCCGAAGCCTTTTTACTATATTACATATCCCGGAAACGAGGATCTGCTGCGGGAGCTGAATCAGGGGATCGCGGACGTGAAGATGAACCGGCCGGAGCTTGAAAACGAGCTGATGGTGAAATACTATGACAGCCGTCTGGACCACAGGATTCTGCTGACGGGGGAGGAACTGGAATACATTCGAAAGAACGAGGGACTTAAGGTGGGTTATCTGGACGGTTACTATCCCTTCTCCTATGAGGATGAGGATGGCGTTTACAGAGGACTTACGCCGCAGATGCTGGAGGAGGTGTCCGTGAGCACGGGGCTTGCTTTTTCCTATGTCAGGATGGAGGACATGGATGAGGCAAAGCAGGCGCTTGCCGACGGCGTTATCGATATCATCGGTTATTGCGGGGAACGTGCGGGAAATATAAAGCAGACCGGAGGCGCCCTGACGAAAGCCTATGCGCAGGTGCCCCGGGTGCTGATTACCAGGAACGGCGGATGGGCGGAGGAGTTTGGGACGCTTGCGGTGACAGGTGACAATCTCTCGGAGGAGGGAGGCGACTCCTTTGCCGGAAAACAGACGAAACTGCTGCTCTTGGAAAGTCCGAAGGAATGTCTGCAGGCCGTGCGTTCCGGCAAGGCCGGGGCAGCGCTGTGCGACGGCTATCTGGCAGAGTATCTGCTCGGCTCCCAGTTCGGCTTCGGCCAGCTTGAGATTCATACGGTTTTGAGCGATGTGCACGGCATCCGTATGGCGGTCCGAAACGACGAGGAATCGCCGCTTCTTGGCATTTTGAATAAGGAGCTACTGGAGGTCACCGACAAGACGGTCAATGACTACATGCTGGAGGATAATTTTTATTCCAGAATGAGTGTGGACGGCTTTATCAGAGATCACAGCATTGCGATCATTCTGGTGCTGCTTGCCGGGGCGGCCCTTGCCATTTTCGTACTGTACCGTATGCTGGAGAACAGCAGGCGGCTGCAAAAACTGATGTACAAAGATTCGGATTTCAACATATGGAATATCAACTATCTGAAATACAGGGCGTCCCTGAAACTGGGTACGGAGACGGACAAAAAATACGCCATCGTATACACGGATATCTGTCAGTTTAAGAGTTATAACGCGCTCTACGGCTGGAATGCGGGGCAGAAGCTCTTAGAACGCACCATAGAGGTGATGGCAGAGGAAGTGGGAGAAAACGAACTTTATGCCAGAAGCTACGGCAGTCATTTTGTACTTTTTGTGCAGTATACGGATATGTCTTCCCTGACGAAGCGTATGATGGCTATGGCGAATCGGATTTCCGATCATATCTATGAGAAAGAGGGCATCCGCATGACGCAGGCCATGGGTGTGTGCGGCATCGGAAAAGGGGATACGGATATCCAGCTTGCCCTCTCCTATGCGATTCAGGCGGTCGATCCTTTGAAGGACAGTCACAGCAACGCCATAAGCATTTACGACGAAGAGCTGCGCAAAAAACTGCGGGAACAGCATGATCGGGAGAAACTGCTGGATTCGGCGGATTTTCAGAAAGATTTTGTGGCATACTATCAGGCGAAGGTGGATATCCGTGACGAACATGTGGTGGGAGCGGAGGCGCTTGTGCGTTTCAAGGACCCCACGGCGAATGACGCCATCCGCGCGCCGGGATTTTTCGTGCCATATTATGAACAGACGGGAAGGATTACGGAGATTGATTTCTTTGTGATGGAGAGCGTCTGCAAGATGCTGCGAAGGCGGCTTGACGAGGGACTTCCGGTGGTTCCCGTGTCCTGCAACTTTTCAAGGACGCACTTCGTAAAGGACGGCTTCCCGGAGCGGTTTGAGGCCATGATAGAAAAGTATCAGGTGCCAAAGGATCTGATCGAGGTGGAGATCACGGAGACGCTTGTGGTGGAGGAGATGCAGCAGCAGAAGGTGAAGGAAAATGTGGCGATCCTGAAGGAGCGGGGCGTGCATTTGTCCATTGACGATTTTGGCTCCGGATACTCTTCGCTCGGCGTGTTTGAACAGATCCCGGCATCTGTGATCAAGCTGGACAGATCCTTCCTGCTCAACAACGAGAATCGGACAAGGCAGGTACAGATTATGAGAAATATCGTAAATCTGGCGAGAGATCTGGAAGCGCAGGTGGTCTGCGAGGGTGTGGAGACGGAAGGAGACACCGAGCTGATGATGGAGATTGGCGCTTATGTGGCGCAGGGCTACCGCTATTGTAAGCCCGTGCCGGAAGAGGTGTTTGAGGAAATGATTGTATGAGGAAAAAACCGATGACCGTTCTGTGTGTTCTGGCGGCGTTTTTGTGTTTTCTATATTGTTTTATCGTGTTTCGGATCAGGTCGGGAAACCATTTTTATCTGATTTGGGCGCTTGGCGGTCTCTTTTTTCTGGTTGTGGCGGCGGTGCTTCGCTATGACCTGTGGGCGCGTTTTCCCATGCCGCTTCGCCGGGGAATCATTGGCGTGACAGCGGTGGGAGTGATCCTCTTTGTGGTGGCGGAGGGCTGTATCTTCGCCCATTACGGGGACAAGGGCAGGCCGGGTCTTGACTATATTATCGTGCTGGGTGCGCAGATGAAGCCGGGCGGCCCAAGTGCGGTGCTCAAGTTCCGGCTGGATGCGGCTTACGACTATCTGATGGCCAACGAGGATACGCTCTGCGTGGTATCCGGCGGACAGGGGGCGAACGAGCCGTGCAGCGAGGCGGAAGGGATGTATGCCTATCTGGTGGAGCGGGGAATTGCGCCGGAGAGAATCCTGATGGAAGACAAGTCCACGGATACTTCCGAGAATATCGCGTTCAGCGCGGCGCTCATCGGCGGTACGGACAAGGATGTGGGGATTGTCACCAACAACTTTCATGTGTTCCGGGGCGTGATGCTCGCCAGACATGCGGGGTTTGAGAACGCCTGCGGGATTTCTGCCAGATCGAATATCTATTTTCAGCCCAATAATCTGGTGCGGGAGTTCTTTGGGATCATGAAGGATTTGGCGTGGGGAAACTTAATCTAAAAGACAGGCAGATTTCGCGGGCATGTTGTGAAATCTGCGATATCCGTTCTGTAAAGGTTTCCGGACGCGGATTGTGTGATGTAAAGAACTTGACTTGCGGGTGACAGTGCGGTTAGAATAAAACATGTACAGATGAATCGGTTATGTGATAAACTTGGAGACAGAATGTGGAGAGACAGAGGAGAAAAGGCAGGAGAATAGCGGGATTTGCGATTGCTTTGCTGTGCGCCTTTCTGGCGGGCTGCGGGGCGGAGGCTGCGCCCAGCTATACGAAGCAGGGCATGGAGGCAGTGGCGGAGCTTGATTATGAGAAAGCGCTTTCCCTGTTTCAGACGGCGGAGGAAAACGAGGAGGAGAAACGTCTGCTCTATCGCGGTATGGGACTCGCCTATCTTGGGAAAACGGATTATGAGGCTGCCATAACGTATCTGGAGGCGGCTTTGCGGCTGGGAAGCGGCAGGGTGGAGAATCTGGACTTTGACATCAATTATTATCTCGCCACGGCATATTATAAGAATGGACGGATGCAGGATGCGGTGCGCGTCTATGACGCGATTCTGGGAATGCGGCCGGAGGAAACGAACGCTTACTATCTGAGAGGGTGCGTGAAGCTGGCGGAAGGCGATTTTGAGGCGGCGCAGACGGATTTTGATACGGCGATTGTACAGGAACCGAAAAACTATGACCGCATGATCCGCATTTATATGGTGCTGGAAGAGTACGGTTACAAAGAGGCCGGACAGATTTATCTGCAAAACGCCATGAAGGAGAACGAAAAGTCGATTTCCGACTATGACATGGGGCGCATCTGCTATTATATGGGGGACTACGAGAATGCCAGAAGTTTTCTGGAGCGGCTAAAGACCGCCACAGACTACGGTGCGGCGCTCTATCTTGGCAGAACCTACGAGGCCCTTGGAGATTACAACTACGCGGCAAGTATTTATGCGGGTTATACGGAGTACGATCAGAAGAAGGCGGAGATCTACAACCAGCTTGGGCTTTGCCGTATGCAGCTTGGAGAATACCAGACCGCGCTCGACGCGTTCCAGACGGCGATGAAGATCGAAGGGAACGATATGATGCAGACCTTGAAATTTAATGAGATCGTTACATATGAGTATATGGGTGAATATAAGACGGCGGCGGCGCTTATGAACAGTTATCTGCGAAGCTATCCGGATGACGATACGGCGAAACGGGAATACGAGTTTTTACAGACAAGATAATCATTGATTAATTCAATAGAAGAATCAGGAAGGGAGAATGATATTATGAAGAATACGTATTTGCGTGTGAAAGGCATTATCAAAAAAGGAGATACCTATCTTCTCTTGAAGAGATGGATGGACGACCGCATTCCGGATCCTTTTGTCTGGGAGTTTATCGATGCGGAAGTGCCCCACGGCGAGGCGCCCGATGAGACGATGCTGAACGCGATCTCGGAGCTGATGTCCATAAGCGGTAAGATTGACAAGGTTGAGTATATATGGTCCCAGCTTCTCGGGGAGACGCACTGTGTCGGTATCGCTTACCTCTGTTCCATTCCGGAGGAGGAGGAAGCCAATATTGTCCTGTCGGAGGACTACGGCAGCTACGAGTGGGTGAAGCGGAAAGATTTCCCCAAATATATTGAAAACCAGTATGTACTGAAAGATTTGGAGGGCAAGAAACTTTGATTAACACACTGACAGAGAAGATTAAGAAACTGGAGGCGCCTATCGTGGTGGGACTCGATCCTACCATGAAATTTGTGCCTGAACATATCAAAAAGCAGGCTTTTGCCGAGTATGGGGAAACCATGAAAGGCGCAGCGGAAGCGGTCTGGCTTTTCAATAAGGGGATCGTGGATGCAATTTGTGATCTGGTGCCTGCAGCGAAGCCGCAGATCGCCATGTATGAACAGTTTGGCGTGGAGGGCATAAACGCTTTTCAAAAGACGGTGGCCTACTGTAAAGAGAAGGGGCTTATGGTGATCGGTGACATCAAGCGCGGCGATATCGGATCTACCTCCGATGCCTACGCGGTGGGACATCTGGGTCAGGTGCAGGTCGGAGAGACCATGTGCCGCGGTTTTGACGAGGACTTTGCCACCATCAATCCGTATCTTGGTTCGGACGGCGTGAAGCCCTTTATCGAAGTCTGCAAGAAGGAGAAAAAGGGACTCTTTATTCTCGTAAAGACATCCAATCCAAGCAGCGGCGAGTTTCAGGATCAGTTGGTGCTGCCGGAGGGAAGTACGGATGTCTCCAAGGCAAGACCGCTCTACGAGATCGTCGGTGAGAAGGTGGCTGAGTGGGCCGAGGATCACATGGGCGAAACCTACAGCTATGTCGGCGCGGTGGTGGGCGCGACTTACCCGGAGATGGGAAAGATTCTTCGCCGGATCATGCCGAAGTCCTATATTCTGGTGCCCGGTTACGGCGCGCAGGGCGCAAGAGGCAAGGATTTGAAACACTTTTTCGACGAGGACGGGCTTGGCGCCATCGTTAATTCTTCCAGAGGCATCATAGCAGCTTATCAGCAGGAGGCTTATGCGAAATACGGGCCGGAAAATTATGCCGACGCGTCGCGGGCTGCGGTGCTTGATATGAAGGAAGACATCAAAGCGGGTATATTCTAGGATTATCATATTGGTATATTTTGTAAGAAAAGACGGCATACTATCCTTAATCATCAAAGAAAGGATCGTATGCCGTTATGTTAGGAAAGCAGAGCATTCAGTTTGAGAAGAAACCATATATCATAAGCAGCGCCTCCATTGTCGGAAGCAAGGAGGCAGAAGGCCCCATGGGGGAGCTTTTTGATAAGGTCGGTTATGACGATAGCTTCGGCGCACAGAACTGGGAGGAGGCGGAAAGCCGCCTGCAGAAGGAGGCGCTGGAGATTGCGATTTCAAAAGCCGGGCTTACCAAGCAGGATATTCAGATGGTGTTAGCCGGAGATCTTCTGGGGCAGTCTATTGCCAGCAGCTTCGGATTGGCCGGGTATCAGCTTCCCCATGTGGGGCTTTACGGCGCCTGCTCCACCTGCGGGCTGTCCTTAACCATGGGCGGCGCGATGGTTTCGGCGGGGTTTGCCGGGAAAGCGGCCTGTATCACGTCCAGCCACTTTGCCAGCGCGGAGAAAGAGTTCCGGTTTCCGCTTTCCTACGGCAACCAGAGACCCAAGTCAGCAACGTGGACGGTGACGGGCAGCGGCGCGTTTCTGGTTTCCTCACAGCCGGGGAAGCAGACGCGGGCGGTGATGGATGGCGTGACGATCGGCAAAATAATGGATTATGGAATAAAAGATTCCATGAATATGGGCGCCTGCATGGCCCCGGCCGCCGCTGATACAATCGCACAGAATCTAGCGGATTTCGGGAGAGAGCCGAAGGATTACGATAAGATTATCACAGGGGATCTTGGTGAGGTGGGGCAGCAGCTTTTGTTTGATCTGCTTGCCAAGAAGCACATCGATATCACCAGACAGCATATGGACTGTGGCATCGAGATCTACGACAGCGAGAGGCAGCACACGGACGCAGGCGGCTCCGGCTGCGGGTGCAGCGCGGTGGTACTGTCGGCGTATATCTTAAAAAAGATCGAGGAGGGTATCTGGAAGAGAGTGCTCTTTGTGCCGACAGGAGCGCTCCTGTCGAAGACCAGCTTTAACGAGGGACAGTCTATTCCCGGCATCGCGCATGGGGTGGTGCTGGAGCAGTACAGGGGGTAAAACGGGACAGGGAAATGGAAAGACCGGGCGATGTCTGGTCTTTCTTTTTGCTCGCTTTTTTCAAAATTAGTTTTCGCTATTTTGAAAATGGGTTGCTAAAAAAGGAAGTTTGATATAATATACAATATTAGTTAGAAAATTGGACATAATTCCACAGTGGGATCATATTTTATACGATGAAGAAAATTTTCAGAGAATACCTGAACAATTACGTGCTAACGGTAAAGAATTTTGTCAAAATATAATTAATGGAGCAATTGCTTCAGTTAAGAAGCGTATTGAAGCTAATTACAAGACAGTTGTTCCACAATTATATAATGATAAAATTCAGCTTTTGGCTCCGCTATATCTGACAAACCCAGATAAACCGGATTTGGCGTTGGTTTTATCTTTGAACGAGGATAAAACTGTATATTATGGACATACATGCCTTACAACAGAAATGGCATATAATAATGCTAGGCTGATTGCCCGACCGGATAGTTATTGGCTTCAACCATAAATTTATGTTGATTTATTAGAAAAAGGTGGGTATAATATATTACGGTAGATAGGATTTATATAGTTTTTGATATTTGCTAGGTTTGTTTTTTGTTAATTCTTGCATAGTGTTATGGTTGGGGCAATAATCCGTTAGGATTATTGCCCTTATGCTTGATTTAATACAGAAATCATATTCAGTGTCGTAAAATTCATGGTTTGATTCGGTAGCTCCAGTAATGCCGTCCGTATGCAAAAAATGCAATCCATATTGGCGGGAAACGGAAGGTCGGAAAAACCGGGTGACAGCCGCCGCCTTCATGTGGTAGACTTATCTGGTATCCGAAAGGATGCGTGACATAAGTTGGTTTCGGAAAAGTATGGAATGAAAGTATCGCATCCGATATATGGGATGGGGAAGGAAGTGAGACAAGGGTGCGGGAGATGGAATTTAAGATGGAGCGGCCGGGGCTTCTCAAAGAGGGGGACAAGGTCACGGTGACTGAGGGCGTACTTCCGAGCAATTATTATTATACGATAGATCCGTCTCTTGCCATGTCCGGCAACTTCCCTTTCAGAGAGCGGATGCTGGAGCGGGAGGGCGTGGTGACGGAGATCATCGAAAATGCCAGAGGATTTTATGTGAAAGCCAGATTCGGGGAATGATGTGTGAGAAGAATTTTTTAAGCTGAGCAGCAAGGGATATATCACTAAGAACAAGGAAAGAGAGGGAAACATTATGTTAACTAAAGTATCTACTGACAAAGCGCCGGCGGCCATAGGGCCTTATTCGCAGGGAATCATCGCGGGGGATTTTCTCTTCGCATCGGGACAGATTCCGATCGATCCTGCCACGGGAGAAATCAAAGGCAAGGACGTGACCGAGCAGGCGGAACAAGCCATGAAGAACGTGGGCGCGATTCTTGCGGAGGCGGGAACAGACTATACAAAGGTAGTGAAGACCACCTGTTTTCTGGCGGAGATGGCGGATTTTGCAGCGTTCAACGCGGTGTATGAAAAGTATTTTACAGAGAAACCGGCGAGAAGCTGTGTGGCAGTGAAACAGCTTCCGAAGGATGTGCTCTGCGAGGTGGAGGTTCTGGCGTACTTAAAATAGAAAAGGCGAAAAGAGGTTTACATAAGTTATGAAAGACAACAATATCATATTGATTGGCATGCCGGGCGTCGGGAAGAGTACAGTGGGCGTTGTGCTTGCCAAGAAGCTCGGGTATTCTTTCGTGGACGCGGATCTGGTGATCCAGAGCTGGGAGGGGAAACTTTTGCACGAGATTATAGCTGAGCGGGGCGTGGAAGGCTTTTGGATGCTGGAGGAAGTGGTGGGCGAATCCATAGAGGCGCAGCGCACGGTGATTGCCACCGGAGGAAGCGCGGTTTATGGGGAGAACGCCATGGCCCATTATAAGCAGACCGGCACGGTGGTCTATCTCTCTCTGCCTTTAGAGGGAATACGCGAGCGGCTTGGAGACCTCACCGAGCGGGGCGTGACGCTAAAAGAGGGACAGGATTTGGACGGGCTGTACGCGGAGCGGCAGCCGCTCTATGAGAAGTACGCGGATATTACGGTGGACTGCGAGGGGCTGTCGATCCGGGAGATTGTAGAAAAAATAGCGAAAAAAACTGCATAATTTATCCGAAAGGGCAGAGAATACCAGAGAGAAGTATTCTCTGCCTTTCATTATGGGTGATATGGAAATTTGCGACAATCTGAAATATTGGAGGAAAAGATAATGGATTATATCAATGCGTTCTGGGTGGGCGGCCTGATCTGCGCGCTGGTGCAGATTCTACTGGAAAAGACGAAACTTTTGCCGGGCCGCGTCATGGTGCTTTTAGTCTGCGTGGGGGCGGTGATCAGCTTTGTCGGATGGTATGAGCCTTTTATGGAATACGCAGGGGCGGGAGCCAGCGTGCCGCTCCTTGGCTACGGCAATATTTTGATGAAGGGCGTGAAGGAGGCCGTGGATGAGAACGGCTTTATCGGCCTGTTTCAGGGCGGATTTAAGACCGGGGCGGTAGGGTGTGCTGCGGCATTGGTGTTTGGCTATATTGCCAGCCTTATTTTTAATCCGAAGCCCAAAAAGTAAATAAAAAAATATTTTATAAAATAAGAAAAATTGTGAAGATACAAAGCGGGTGGTATCGTTATAATATACAAGTGCAGAGAAAAAGCAGAGCACCGGGGAAGGAGGCAGATACCATAAACAGGGAAGAACAATTGTCAGCGCTGATTGATTCTTACCAGCATCTTGTCTTTTCAATATGTTATAAAATGACATCGGATTATTTTGCCTCCGAGGATCTGGCACAGGAAACATTTTTGTCGGCTTACAGGCATCTGGGGGAGTTTGACGGAAGATACGAGAAGGCATGGGTGTGCCGGATCGCTACCAACAAGTGTCTGGATTATCTGCAGAGTGCAGGACGGCGAAATATCCCCACGGCGGATCTGGGATTTGAAGGCGCCAGAGCGCCGGATGGGGGAATGTCTTGCGGCAAAGGCGCGGGAAGCGCCGGGGGAAGTGAGACGGCAGTACAGCAGACGCCGGAGAGCATTTGTCTGGAGAAGGAGGTGCGGGAGACACTGCTTGCCAGATGTCTGTCCTTGAAGCCTCCCTATGATGAAATCGCCAAAGCATATTATTATGATGAAATGGATGCGGGTGAGATCGCAGGACAGAGGGGTGTTAAGAAAAAGACCATACAGACGCAGATTTACAGGGCGAGAAGTATGCTTCGCAGGATGTATGAAAAGGAGAAGGGCGCATGATACATAATATTACGGAAGAGAGAAAAAAACTGAATAGATGTGACGCTTCTCTCCCGGCTCCTTTGACTGAGGATGAACTGACGCGGCTGATTGAGACGATTGAGGAGCGGGAACTTTTGCGCGCACCGGGACATTTGAGAGAAAATATATTTGCGCAGATACAGGAAGGAAAACGAGGAGAAAGGCAGCGTGCGCTTTTTTCTTACCGCGCTAAGGTTCTGGTAGGCATGGCGGCAGCTCTGGCGGTGCTTTATCTCGTGCCTGTGGACGGCGTGGGAACTGGGCAGAGGCCGCAGGCCGGTGTCACGGAAACGCTGTATGAGGAGGATGCGGAAAGCGTGGATGAATGGGAACGGGATACGCTTGAGAGACAGCGGGATATCGAGAAGACATGGAGACGGTATCAGGCGGGGCAGGAGAGAGCGGACGCGAGAAAGCGATATCTTAGAAAGTTTACGGAACAGTTTAGAAATCATGCAGATTGGGAGGATTGATGATATGAAAAAACAGAAAAATAAATTTTGGTTGTTTGTGTTTTCCCTCTGGCCGGGGGCAGGGCACATGTATATGGGGCTGATGAAGATGGGGCTCAGTTTTATGAGCGGCTTTATGCTGGCGTTGATTGCGGTTTCATTTACGGGACTCGGTTTGTTTGTGGTGCCGGCTGTGGTAATTTACATATACAGCTTTTTCCATGCAAACAATATCGGCGGGATGGATGCAGCGCAGTTTGCGGCTCTGGAGGACGAATATCTTTTCGGAATCGGTGAGTGGGATACCAGCCGGTTCAGACTGGATAAGAAAAACCGGAACATTGCGGCGGTGGTGTGCATTTTGATCGGTGTTTCCATGCTGTGGAATGTGGGCTTTGGTATGCTCAGAGACTATATGGGCTGGGATAATCCGTTTATCAAGGCCGTATATTATACCATGCGGGATGAGGTGCCGCGTGCAGCCATCGCCATAGCGATTATCTGGTTTGGCGTGTCGCTGATACGGGGAAAGAAAATGGATTCTGTGGAAAAAGACAGAAAAGTTGAAGCGGATTCCGAAGGAAAGCCTGCGGCGCTGCCCGGGGAGGCTGCACAGGAGTGGAACACGGACGGACAAAGTGCGGATAGGAAGAGTATGGGAGAGCAGACACCGGATGTCGAGAACGTCTACGGACAAAGTGACGGTGAAAAAAACGAGCAGGGGGGGGTGTAGGCATATGGATCTTCAGGAAAAAGATAAGTACTGGGAGGAATCCGGGATTGTGCGAACCCGCAGGGTCGGCTCCGTAACCTTCGGGCTGACGCTTGTTCTGTTCGGCATTCTGTTCCTCATACATACAGTAATTCCGTCACTGGATTATGAGATCATCTTTCAGTGCTGGCCGATGGTTTTTGTCCTGCTGGGCGTTGAAATTCTGGTGGAAAACCGCAGGAGCAACGCGGATAAGTACAGATTTGTCTATGATTTTCCTGCGATTCTGATGTTGATTATATTGCTTCTGTTTGCTATGGTGATGGCGGCGGCGGAAGTTTCCATGCAGTATTACCAGAGAGGATGGTGGTAATAGAGTGAAAAGCACTTCTAATAACTCACGGCGGATTTATGTCTCCTCGTAGTCGATCTGACGTTTCGTTAAAAATTGTCTGACGGCTCTGTCCCAGAGCGCATCCGGCGTCTTGTCCATGAGAAAGGTGTGGAAGGCGGTTCCGGTGATGAGCGTGAGGGCGGAGCCGTCATATTTTATGCTGAGGACGAAAGCCTTCACCTGATCCGGCATGACGGTGATGTCTCCCTTTTCCAAGAGGGAAGCTGTGTATTCGGGAAGCAGATGCAGCACGAAATGAAAGGCTGCGGGCGTGCGCTTTCCTTTGATCAGATCAAAGCAGACAGGCCGTATTTTCTTCCACTGTATAAATTCGTAGGGCCGTATTTCCTTGTCTTCCCATTCCTCGGAGGTGTAGAATGACCTGTTTTCCCGGCCATCAATCGTAAAAGTGCTGTAGGTACTGATGGAAGCCTGTTCCAGCAAAAAGGAGTCGAAAGCGTCCCCGGCGAGAAACTGGCTCATAAATTGTTTGACGTTTTTTATCTGTAATGCGATCATTTGCTGCCTTTCCGTTTTCTATTTGGTTATCTTTGATTGTAAGGGAATTACCCGTGATTTGCAACGGCTATTTGAATGCAATTCGCGCCAATCTTATAGATTTGGTGCGGATGCTGGTATGTATTGCGTTTTTGATTTGCATAATTGGGTATTCTATGATAGTATAAGTAGTAATAAATACTATGTGAGAGGGTTGCGGAGGCTTTATGGGTTATAAAATTGTGGTGGACAGTTGTTGTGAGCTGCCCGAAAATTATAAAAATGACAGCAGATTTGAGATCGTTCCGCTGGGGCTGGAAGTGGGCGATTATATGATTCAGGACGACGAGAAGTTTAATCAGAAGGAGTTTTTGCAGAAGGTGGCGGACTGCCCGCAGTGTCCCAAATCGTCCTGTCCTTCCCCGGAGAGATTCCGGGAGGCGTACCGTGATGGGGCGGAGGAAATCTATGCGGTGACGCTCTCCTCCCACTTGAGCGGCAGCTATAACAGCGCGGAGCTGGGCAGGAGTCTTTACGGTGAAAAGTACGGTGAAAAGAAGATTCATGTGCTTGATTCCGAGTCTGCAAGCTGTGGGGAGACCCAGCTTGTGGAAAAGATCATCGCCTGCAAGGAGGCGGGACTTGGCTTTGAGGAGACGGTAAAGGCGGTAGAGATTTTTAAACGAAAGATGCGCACGTATTTTGTGCTGGATAATCTGGAAACCCTAAGGAAAAACGGCCGTTTGAGCGGTGTGAAGGCGCTGGTGGCTTCGACCTTGAATATCAAACCGGTTATGGTGGGAAATCTTGGCGTCATCGAGCAGAAGGGGCAGGCCATCGGTGTGAATAAAGCGCTTGCCAAATTGGCGGACTTTATCGTGGGTGATGTGGAGAATCCGGAAGAGAGAACGCTGATGATTACCCATTGCAACTGCCCGGAGCGGGCGGAGTTTATGCGCGGTCTGATGGAGAAGCGGGCTTCCTACAAAAGCGTCCTGATTATGGACACCGCCGGGGTCAGCAGCATGTATGCCAACGACGGGGGCGTCATCGTTACACTATAATAAAGTGAAAAGAACTTCTAAAAACTCAGCAGCAAAGGCTGCCTCGTTAAGAAGTTCTAGGAGTTGCTCCGCAACTCCGTTTCACTTGGGAGAATGCCAAAAAAACGGGCATTCTCCGCGTTGCGTTTAGATTTTGTGATGAGTGTGGAACAGAAGAGGGCTGTGGGAGAACGGTTATGGCGTGTTTTTCCGCAGCGCTTTTTTTAGTTTGGGAAGCTCCAGCGGGGAGACGGAAAAGGTCTTCCCGTCTTTCATGGTCAGCTTAAGAAGCGAGAGTTTCTCCACAGAGGCCGTGTTGATGAGGCAGTGCTCGGATACCGTTAAAAAGTGAGCGAACATGGACAACTGCGCGTGGAGATTGGGCAGTGTGCTCAGGATGTCGAGGGCGCGCCCTTCGGTCAGTGTAATATGGAGATAATTGCCGTTTTTCACCGCATAGAGTATTTCATCCTCATGGACATAGAGGGTGTCTTTCTCCCCGCGAAGCTCTATGGTGGGAATCGTTTCCGCCTTCAGACTTTGGGCGTGGTCCAGCATTTCATCCAGCTCGCTCACCTTGATCGGCTTGTTCAGGTAGAGGATCTGTTTCTGGAGCTGTCTGCGCAGTATATCGTGGTTGGAGGCCTCGGTGACGTCATCCGGCACTTTGGCGAGGGCCGCCTCAATGACGGAAGGGTAGTCGATGGTGGAGACGCAAAGGATGATCGGAGCCACAACGCCCGCGTCGATCAGTTTTCTGGCAAGCTGGAAACCGTTTACAGGGCCGTTTGTCATGTCGATGAAAAAGGCGTCGTAGAGCATGGGAGAACGCAGAACCGCCTCCACATTTCCGTAGGAGTCAATATAGAGCACGCCTGTGGTGTGAAGCCTTCTGTCAGAGGCACGTCCGAGCAGCCGCTCCGTCTGTTTCCTGTCAGCAATATTATCATCACAAACCGCAATATGCATATAGATCCCTCCAGATTTTATTGTTGTAAAGACATCCGGGATGAGAAAAGATCCCGGTCCGTTTCGCGTAAACTGCCGTAACTTACAGGATCATAAATTCGATCGGGGACGACAACAGCGCCACCACGATCAAAACCTGTACGAGCAGGATGGCAGGCATGCCGTACAGAAAATACCAGTGCCTTGTCTTGTGGCGGAACAGGTGCATACCGATGATGGAGCCGACACTGCCGCCGATGACGGCGAGCACGAAGAGAGTGGCTTCCGGAATGCGCCATGCGCGTTTTCTGGCTTTGAGCTTATCGATGCCCATAACGGTGAAACTTATAAAATTAATGACTGCTAAATATATAATAATAAGTGTAATTACGTTCATTTGAAATCAGACTTTCCCTTTTGTATTTTGGTGGGCAGGCTGCCATTTTTTCATATTACGTCTGCGCCTGTATCACGCAGTGCAGGCTCGAAAAATCTACGATTTTCCTCGCTCGCGGGCATTCGCCCTATGCATCCATAATCTAAAAAAATTGTCAGCAGGCTGCCATTTTTTCATCTTACGTCTGCGCACTGCTCATTGCTTTCGCGTACATCATACCACATTTGCGATGAAAAAAAAAGAACAAAACACCCCGCAGGATTCTCAGATAAGAACGCTGCGGGGATTTTTAATGCGTGATCTGTTGTCATTTTAGAGCAGTTTTTCGCCCTGCTCCTGCATCTTCATGGCACGAACTTTGCAGGAAAGGCCGAAGAGATTGATGAAGCCTTCCGCATCGTGGTGGTCGTAGAGATCACCGGTGGTAAAGGAGGCGATGCTCTCGTTGTAAAGTGTGTAGGGAGAGGTGGTGCCTGCCTTGATGATGTTGCCCTTGTAGAGCTTGAATTTCACTTCGCCGGTCACATACTGCTGTGTGGACTCGATGAATGCCTGCAGCGCCTCGCGAAGCGGGGTGAACCATTTGCCCTCGTATACTACCTGTGCAAACTTATTGCCAAGGTCTGCCTTGAGCGCGTAAGTGTCGCGGTCGAGAATCAGCTCCTCAAGCTGCTGGTGCGCTTCGTAAAGGATAGTGCCGCCGGGGGTCTCGTACACGCCGCGGGATTTCATGCCGACCACGCGGTTTTCCACGATGTCAATGATGCCGATGCCGTGCTTGCCGCCCAGCTCGTTTAAGGCAGCGATGATCTCGGCCACTTTCATCTTCTTGCCGTTTACGGAAG
>CARUOB010000001.1:105322-110850 GCA_949076555.1 uncultured Lachnospiraceae bacterium
CTTCTCAAAAGTCATGGTCACGTACTCGCCTTCCTCGGGCGCTTTCTCGGGCGTGGTGCCGAGCACAAGCAGATGCTCGTAGTTAGGCTCGTTGGCAGGGTCTTCCAGCTCTAAGCCCTCATGGCTGATGTGCCAGAGGTTGCGGTCGCGGCTGTAGCTGGAATCTGCGGAGAAGGGAAGGTTGATGCCGTGCTGTTTGCAGTACTCGATCTCCTCCTCGCGGGAGTTTAAGTTCCACTTTTCATTTCTCCATGCGGCAATGATCTTTAAGTCGGGAGCGAGCGCCTTAATGCCCAGCTCGAAACGGATCTGGTCGTTGCCCTTGCCTGTCGCGCCGTGGCAGATGGCGGTGGCGCCTTCCTTGCGGGCGATCTCAACCAGCTTCTTGGCGATCACGGGTCTTGCCATGGATGTGCCGAGAAGGTATTTGTTCTCGTAGACAGCGTGTGCCTGTACGCAGGGCATGATAAAATCGTCGCAGAACTCGTCGGTCAGATCTTCAATGTAGAGCTTGGATGCACCGCTGGAGAGAGCGCGCTCCTCAAGGCCGTCAAGCTCCTCCGCCTGTCCGCAGTTGCCGCACACGCAGATAACTTCATAGTCAAAATTTTCCTTTAACCAGGGGATGATAACGGTCGTATCAAGTCCGCCGGAATACGCAAGAACTACTTTTTCTTTCATTTTCGTTTCCTCCATATAAAAGTATGTAATATAGTTTGATAACGGATATCTGATCTACGCGCACCGTCCGCCGGAATTTGGCGGGGCGCGTCTGTCCTTAAAACAATATACAACAAGACGGGGGAGAATGCAAGTGTAAATTTATGCATAATCAACATGAATATTTGTGTTTTTTATGCATAATATAAAATAATAATTGAATATTATGCATAAATAATGTATAGTTATACAAAAAAGTTTTGCGTGTGAATGTGGCAGTTGCGTTATAAAGCTGACGGCGGTATGATAGGAAAGAAGACGATGCCGCATAGCGGAGAGAAATGCGGCAGGAAATCGAGGATGGATGAAACAGAAAAGTGGGTATAGATGGGCTGAAATAGGAAAGGATGAGAAAAATGGGTATACAGGATTTTCTTTCTAGTGACGACGAGAGGCTGGACCGCCGGTTTCTCTTTACGGCGGAAATTGACCGGATGACTTCCGTTTTGCGGCGGACGCTTCTGCTCGACAAAAGCCGCAGGGAAAACGATGCGGAGCATTCCTGGCATATCGCGGTGATGGCGATGCTCTTTTCCGAATACGCGACAGAGCCCGTGGATATCGGCAGGGTGGTGCAGATGTGCGTGGTACACGATCTGGTGGAGATCTATGCGGGAGATACCTTTGCATACGATATAGAGGGTAACGCCGACAAAGAAGCGCGGGAAAAGGAAGCCGCCGACAAACTTTTTGCTATGCTTCCGGGGGAACAGGGACAGATGATCCGCGGCATGTGGGAAGAGTTTGACGCCATGGAGACGGCGGATGCGAAGTACGCCGCCTGTATGGACAGACTCCAGCCGTTTTTTCACAATACGCTGACGGACGGGCACACCTGGGTGGAGAGCGGAACGAACCGCGCTGCGGTGGAAAAGCGGATGGCGGTCATCAAAGAGTTTATGCCGCGGGTGTATGATTGGGTTGCGGCTAACATCGACCATGCGATCGAGGCGGGGTGGCTGAAGCCGTAGGGCGAAGGCTGTCTCATAGGGAGGCTTTGGGGCGACGGGGCTTTTTGGAATAAGAAGTAAGAGAAACAGGCCTTGTTGCGCTGGGTGATTTGGCAAACATAGCCAGTCTTTTTGGAATAAGGGGTAAAAGAAACAGAAACAGGGCAAGAGGAAATGAGATGGAATATAAAATCATACGGTTGACGGATCGGCCGGAAATCAAAGACCGGGCGGCACAGTGGTTTCATGAAAAATGGGGCATTCCTCTCGCGGCATATCTGGAAAGTATGGAGGAGAGCCTTACAGGGGAAAATCTGGTTCCGCAGTGGTATGTGGCGGTGGAGGACGACAGAATCATCGGGGGCATGGGCGTGATCGAGAACGACTTCCACGACAGGAAGGACCTTGCGCCGAATGTCTGCGCGGTTTATACAGAGGAGGACCGGCGCGGCATGGGCGTTGCTGGTGCGCTTTTAAATTATGTCTGCGCCGATATGAAGGAGAGAGGAGTCGACATCTTGTATCTTCTGACCGACCACGACTCGTTCTACGAGCGGTACGGCTGGGAGTTCTTCTGCATGGTGCAGGGGGACGGGGAGGCGGAGATGTCGAGGATGTATGTGCATAGAGCGTGAGGGGATGATAAATAGGTGAAGGGCGGAAATTTATGAAGACAGTTATCATACACGGGCAAAGCCACAAGGGATCTACCTATCATATTGCGCACGCGCTGGGCGAAAAAATCGGCGGGGCGTGCAGGGAGTTTTTCCTGCCGCGGGATTTCGATAGATTCTGTGTGGGCTGTAATCAGTGCTTTATGGAGGGTGAAAAAAACTGTCCTCATTACGAGGCGCTTGCGCCAGTTACAAGCGCGATGGATGAGGCGGATGTGATTATTCTGGCAAGCCCTGTCTATGTATATCACGCGACAGGCGCTATGAAAGCGTTTTTAGACCATTACGGATATCGGTGGATGGTGCACCGCCCGGTAAAGTCCATGTTTCGCAAGCAGGGCGTCTGCATTTCTACCGCGGCAGGCGCGGGACTTGGTTCGACCAATAAAGATATGGCGGACAGTCTGTTTTTCTGGGGCGTCGGGAAAATATACCGGTACGGGAAAGGTGTTGCCGCGATTACGTGGAAGGGCGTCAGTGAAAAGAAAAGGGCTTCGATTGACCGGGCGACCACCGCTCTGGCGAAAAAGATCAGGAAGCGGTATGGGCGGGTAAAGCCGGGAATACGGACCAGAGTTTGGTTTTTTGCCATGCACTTGATGCAGAGGAAGGGCTTTAACGAGAGGGATGCAAAGTATTGGAAGGAAATGGAATGGACGGGGCGTAAACGTCCGTGGAGATCATAGGGGGCTTGGAAAGTGGGCAGCAACACGATTCGCTATGCCGATGAAAAGGATTTTGAAACGATTCGCAAACACGATAAGCATATCAGCGAAACGGAATTGAAAAACGCGATTGCTTTAAAAAGAGTTCTGGTCATGTATCAGAACGATTGTTTCGCGGGCTGGCTGCGGTTCAACCTGTTCTGGGATGAGATTCCGTTTATGAACATGCTGTATGTTCTGGAAGAGTACAGAGGGCAGGAAAATGGCAGGCAGCTTGTTACATTCTGGGAAAAAGAGATGAAGGAGAACGGATACGGAATGGTTTTGACGTCCACATTGTCAAACGAGCAGGCACAGTTTTTCTATCGGAAGAACGGGTATGTGGATTGCGGATCTTTGCTGTTGCCGGGGGAGGCTTTGGAGATTATTTTGAGAAAAGAATTGGGGTGATGGGGCGCATCTCAACGTGTATTTAGGAAATAAGAGCGAGGACAGGAAAGAACCTCATTTTTGAATAGAGTATATTTAATATGGAGGGTAATGGGATGGAAAGAAGAGACAAAGTAAATTATTATCTGGACCTGGCGAAAATGGTGGCACAGCGTTCCACTTGCCTGCGCAGACATTACGGTGCGGTGATTGTCAAAAATGATGAAGTGATTGCGACGGGCTATGTGGGTGCGCCCAGAGGCAGGAAGAACTGTAATGACGTGGGGGAGTGCATCCGGCAGAAGATGGCGATTCCACGGGGGGAGCGGTATGAGCAGTTGTTCCATGTGCAAGAGGCAGATCATCAATGCGGGGATCGAGACGGTGTATGTGAGAGATAGCGAGGATGAGTACCGGGTGATTCCGGTGCAGCAATGGATTGACGAGGACGAGTCTCTGGAGGGGACATTCGGGTATTAGGAGGATGAAATGGGGACACAGGAAGAAAAAGAAGAGTTGCCGGAACGTGATATGGTGAGAATACCGGTTGACATAAAACCATCATCCAAGGGCAGAATGAGAAAAGAAATGGCAGTTTATGAGCTGCTTGAAAAACTGGATATACCTTATCTGCGCGTGGATCACGAGGCGGCGGCTACCGTGGATGACTGCCATGATGTGGACGAGGCGCTGGGCATCCATATCTGCAAAAATCTTTTTCTGTGCAACAGACAAAAGACTGACTTTTACCTTCTGATGATGCCGGGTTTAAAAAAGTTTAAGACGAAGGAGCTTTCCGCCCAGCTTGGCGTATCGCGGCTTTCCTTTGCGGAGGCGGCGTACATGGAGGCATTTTTGGACATCACGCCGGGTTCGGTGAGCGTGCTTGGACTGATGAACGACAAAGAACACAGGGTAAGGCTTCTGATCGACAGGGAGCTTTTGCAGGATACGTTTGTGGGCTGCCACCCCTGCGTGAACACGTCCAGTCTGAAACTGCGGATGAGTGATATTCTGGAGAAATTTCTGCCCCATGTCGGGCATGAATATACGGTGGTGGAGTTGGTGGGAGAGCAGTTTACATAAAACCAGACAAGACCTTATCATACAGAACATTTTATATCATCGGCAAATAGTTTACATAACAATATGCTGCGCGCCAATAGATATGGAGGGAAAAGGATGTCTGAGCGGGAGGTAAAATTTGAAAAAATGTTGCAGGCGGTTCAGGAGGAATACGGGACGGTCACGGAAAAAATGGAAGTCTTAAAAGCGGAAGGTAAAACAAAGACGGCTACATACAGGCAGATGACAGGCAGGAAACTTACTCTGCAAAATATGCTTTCCATGTATCAGATATACGGGCTGTTGGATTGAAAACCGGATGCAGGCGCATTTGGGTTTACATAAATTATTTGCAACAAGGTAACGGTGAGTGAAAAAGGAAAATGTATAACTTGTACTTTAGTTAACATAATACGGAAAACGGAGAACACATATGATACGAAAAATGACGATAGAAGATTATGACGGTGTGAAAGCGCTTTGGATGTCAATCAAGGGATTTGCCATTAGGAGTTTGGACGATTCCAGAGAGGGCGTGGCGCGCTTTCTTATGAGAAACCCGGATACCAGCGTGGTGGCGGTGGAGGAGGGCAGGATTGTGGGCGCGATTCTCTGCGGGCATGACGGCAGACGGGGGTGCCTGTATCATGTGTGTGTGGCGCAGGACTTTCGAATGCGGGGCATCGGGAAGGCGATGGTGGTATTTTGCATGGAGGCGCTGAAGGCAGAGCAGATCAATAAAGTGTCGCTGATTGCCTTTACGAAAAATGATATCGGCAATGCTTTCTGGAGGCAGATTGGCTGGACGAAGCGGGGGGACTTAAACTACTATGATTTCACGCTGAACGAGGCGAATATCACGGCGTTTAACGGGGAATAGGAGTGAGTAGCAAAGATAATAATAAGACACAAAAATAGCCGCCCCCGACCAAAGGTTACGGCTATTTTGTGACTAAATAATCGGGCTAACCGTCTATCGGTAGCTCCTGCTGGGCATCTGTTGACGCAGATGTCCTTCTTTATGT
>CARUOB010000002.1 GCA_949076555.1 uncultured Lachnospiraceae bacterium
TCGCCGTACTGCTCGGGGCGGGTTTTCTTTTGGAGAATCGGGCGGCTTTGGTCGGTTTTCTGCCATCGGGTGTGCAGGCAGTCTGCCGCAGCGTCTTTTTGCCGGGGAAAAAAAGGAAGGGACATTGGTGGATCTGGCTTCTCTTTTTTCTGCTATGCCTGCTGTGTTATCTCCCTTACTTTTTCATGTATTATCCGACGTGGTTTAACAACGATGCGGTGTGGCAGATGGAGCAGGCGCTTGGCATGGCTGCAAAATCCAATCACCACCCCTATTTTCATACCCTTATCATCAAAGTGTTTCTGACGGTGGGGTATGGTCTGTTTCACGACTATACGGCGGCGGTGGCGCTTTACACCTTTTGTCAGATGGCGCTGACGGCGGCGGTGTTCGGGTTTTTCCTGTATCTTTTGTATCGGCGGGGCACGAAGATTTTATGGCTCGTTCTCGCTGTATTTTTCTATGCGCTTCTCCCGGTGAATGGAATGTTCAGCATTTGTATGGGCAAGGATGCGTGGTTTACGGCTGCGTTTTTGCTCTTTGTGTGGGCGGTACATCATTGTGCGGAAGGAGGAGAGGGGCTACACAACGGCGACGGGTACATGGGCGTTCTTGGAACGCCGGGTGGACGGCGCTGGCTCTGGTTTTTTGTGACGGGCGTGCTGGTGTGTCTGCTCAGAAGCAACGGTATCTTTGTCTTTCTGGGGACGGCGGTTGTGCTGGTTTTTTCACAGCGGCAGGAGAGGAAGCGCATGTACACTTCCATTGCCGCGGTGCTGCTTTGCAGTTTTCTCTGGCGGGGGCCGGTTCTGACGGCCCTTCAGGTGCAGCCGCCGGACACGATCGAGAGTCTGACCATGCCGGTGCAGCATTTGCTCTGCGCCTATGCCAGAGGCGGTAATCTTACCGCCGAGGAAGTAGAGATGCTGGAAGCGGTCGTTCCTCTGGAGCAGATCGATGCATACTATAATCCCTATCTGTTTGATATGACGAAGAATTATATCCGTGAACACGGCAATCAACAGGTCATTGCGGAAAATAAGGGTGCGTACGCAAAGCTCTGGCTGCATGTGGGGCTTCGCAATCCCATGCTTTATCTGGAGGCGGAGATCCGGCAGACGGCGGGGTACTATGCCCTACATATTCCTCACGACCAGATTCTTTACAGCGAATACTTTATGGTAGATAATCCCTTTGGCATAGAGAATAAGAGGAAAGTTTTCAGCTACGACGCAAGTTTGGCCATGGGTGAGTTCCTGCAATGGTTTCAGGTTTTTTACAACAGGGTGTGGAGCCTCGGAATGAATACGTGGCTTCTGCTGTTTGCGCTTGCCTGCGCGCTTTACAGAGGGCAGCGGGCGATTGCCTTTGTGCCCTGCGTGATGCTTTTGGGGAGTCTGCTTCTGGCGACGCCTGTGTACAATGAGTTCCGGTACGCTTACGGGGTGTTTGTGGCGCTGCCCCTTTTGTTTCAGATCGGGGTGGGGGAGGAGTGCGCAAGTACTGTCAGTCATTAAATGAAAAGCGGTCATCGCGCAGACGCACACAAGAAGGGGGAGGCTTTGGAACCGAGAAAGTTAATGATGCAAAAATGGGTAAAAGCGGCGCTTTTTCTCCTGCCGCTGTTTCTTTTCATAGGGTGGGTCAACTGGTATGTGGATTCCTACGCTCTTTTGCGGGTTACTTACGATGAGATTGCAGCGCAGATGGCGGCCGGGAAACACGTGGAAGGGCTGGAAGATTCCGACTATAATGACAGAAACCTTCTGGCGGCGCGCTTGAAGGGGATGGAGGATATGCCGCAGGTCATGGTTCTCGGCTCCAGCCGGGTGTACACCTTCGACCATACCATGTTCGGGACGGATTCCTTTTACAATGCGGGGCTGTCTGAGGCTACGATTTATGACCTTCTGGCGGTGACGGGCATCCTGAGCGCGGAGGAGAAACTTCCGGAGACGGTCGTGATCGGCGTGGACGCTTTTCTTTTTAATAAGAGCCACGACAACGAGAAGTGGAAAGAATTGGAGAGTTACGCAAACTATATGTCGCTTACGCTGGACGGGAAACTGTCGCCGGAGCTTGCGAACCCGCACAAAGATACGGGCAGGGAATTATTTAAGGCGCTCTCCTTAGACTATTTTCGCTACAATGTTACGCTTCTGCCAGACAGAAAACGGTTTGCCGTTTCCTACACGGATGATTGGGAGACAGAAGGCTATCTCAAGCACGCTGACGGGAGCGTCAGCTATCAGCGGGCGCTTCGGGAAGTGGATGCGGCGGATGTGGAGGAAATGACGAGACAGTCCATGGAGGAGCATGTGGTCTATCGTATGACAGACTACGCGGAGATAGACGAGCGGCATTTTTTACGGCTTTTGGCACTGGTGGATTATCTGCTGGGTGCGGGCGTGGAGGTAATTTTATACTTGCCACCCTATTCGCCCATGATGTATAATTACATAGAATCTGAGGAGGCATTTCAGATCACGTTGGAAGTGGAGGAAAAGGTAAAAAATCTGGCGGTGGAGAAGGGGATTGCGCTCTACGGTTCCTACGATCCGGCTGGATGCGGCCTTGCAATGACGGATTTGTACGACGTGTATCATGTGAAAACGGAGAAGACGGCTGACACTTACTATCCTGTGATTTTGGCGAAATGATGCCCGGGCAGGGAGCAGCGTCCGGAGGGAAGATAAAATGAAAGCGAACGTTACCTACTGGCTGGACGAGACGGCGGCACGATTCCCCGATAAGACAGCCTATGCGGATGAGAAGAAAGAAATAACTTTTAAAGAGTTGCGGACGCAGGCCAGAGCCATCGCCTGTGAGCTGACAGAGAGAGGGCTGTTTAAAAAACCTGTCGCTGTTTTTCTGGAAAAAGGTGTGGAAGTGCTTGTCTCCTTTATGGGGGCGGCTTACAGCTGTAACTTTTACTCCCCGATCGATGTGGACATGCCGGGGAGCCGTGTCAATAAGATTCTGGAAGTGCTGGAGCCCGCCGTGGTGATAACGACAGGGGCTTTGCGGGAAGTCTTCTCTGCGTATGATTATAAGGGAGCGTTCCTTCTGCTGGAGGATGTGCTGTCGCAGGAGGCTTCTTTGACTGCGGAAGGAGAGGGTGGCTTTGCAAAGCCGGAATTATCTGCGCGGGAGGCGGCTTTGGAGGCGGCGAGAAAGCGCGGCATAGACACCGATCTTTTGTATGTGCTCTTTACGTCCGGGTCCACGGGCGTGCCAAAGGGCGTGACCATCAACCACCGGGCGGTGATCGACTACATAGACTGGGTGACGGAAACCTTTGAAATCACGGAGAAAGACAGTTTCGGCAATCAGGCGCCGTTTTACTTTGACAATTCCATTCTGGACATTTACAGCACCCTGAAAACGGGCGCGACGACTTATATTATTCCGAAAACATTGTTTGCGCAGCCGGTGCCGCTTCTGGAATATTTGAAGGAAAAGAAGATCAATACCATTTTTTGGGTGCCGTCGGCGCTGATTGTGGTGGCGAAGCTGAAAGCGTTTAAAAATGTGGATTTGTCGAACACGCTTCGGCGGGTGTTATTCTGTGGTGAGGTCATGCCCAACAAGCAGCTGAACGTATGGCGGAAATTTTTGCCGGAGGTACAGTACGCGAACCTGTACGGCCCCACGGAGATCACGGATGCCTGCACGTATTATATTGTAAACCGGGAATTTTCTGACGAGGAGCCGCTCCCCATCGGTTATCCTATGGCGAACACGGACATTCTTGTTTTAAATGAGAAAAACGAACTGGTGACGGGTGAGGAACCGGGTGAACTCTGCGTCAGAGGCACGTCCCTGTCCATGGGATACTACAGGAATCCGGAGAAGACGAAGGAGGCCTTCGTCCAGAATCCGCTGAATCAGGCGGCACCGGAGCTGATTTACCGGACGGGAGATATCGTGAAATATAATGAGCGCGGGGAGATTATATATCTTTCCAGAAAGGACTTCCAGATAAAGCACATGGGACACAGAATTGAGCTGGGAGAGATTGAGACGGCGGTGTCCTCGCTTTCTGAAATTTCCCTGAACTGTTGTCTCTATGACGAGAAACGTCAAAAGATCGTGCTTTTTATCGAGGAGGAGCTGGACAAAGCGCGTATCAATGAAAAGATTTCTCATCTTGTACCGGAGTATATGCTGCCGAATAAGGTGATTCGGGTGGAGAAAATGCCGATCAACGCCAACGGCAAGATTGACCGGGTAAAGTTGAAGGAGCTTTTATGAATACGGATTTTGGGCGTGTCGTGGTGATCGGTTACGGTAAGGCCACGGGTGAGATATTGAAATATACGGATGACAGGCGGGCAGACTATGGCTATGAACTGGAATTTATCGAACATGAGCCACATGTCCTTGGCGTTACGAGGCAGATTTGTGAGGAGAGAGGGATTCCTTTCGCATCCATGCCGGATAAGCGGGAACTTGCCGGTTACCTTGGTGAAATACAGGAGAAAACACTGATTGTCTCCGCCAGCAACAATTTTTTGTTTCCGGCGGCAGTGGTGGAGCGGGAGAATATCACAATTATCAACTTTCACAATGCGCTTCTGCCGGAGTATCCCGGAAGAAACGCACCGAGCTGGGTTATTTATCAGGGTGAGGCGCGGACAGGCATCACATGGCATTATGTGACGGCGGGGGTGGACGAAGGAAACATCATTATACAAAAAAGCTGTGAGATCGGTTCCGACACGAAGGCGTATGAGCTGACGGAAATGTTGATGGACCTGGCATATGAGGGATTTTGCGAGTGCTTTGACAGCGTTTTGCAGGAAAATGCCGAGGCGAAGCCACAAGGCTTTTCGCCAGAGAGACGGATGTACCGTTCGTCCGAGATACCGGGGGGCGGGGTTCTGCATCCGGAGGAGTCGACGGAAAATGCATACCGCCTGCTTCGCAGTGTGGATTACGGGAAAAGCGGGATATTTCCCCCGGTGCAGATGGAAATTGACGGAAAACGGGCGGAGATCCTGCGGTACCGGAAGATTGCCCCGGAAAAGAAAAAGGAGGGCGCAGACATGCGCTATCTGCCGTTTGCAGACGGGGAGCTGCTAAAGATAAAATATCGTATGTTATGATATGGAAGGAACAGGAATCAAAAATCTGCGGATGCAGGTATAAAAGATAAGTGTGGATGAAAGAAGAGAAAGGGAAGCGGTTTTATGGAAGAAAAAGTGTTAGAAGTATTGGAAGAGTACTGTGAGGAGGCCCTAAGTTATACGGGTGACAACATGATGGAGGAGGGTGTGATCGACTCCTTTACGGTCATCAATATTGTGAGTGAGCTGGAGGATGTTTTTGATATTGAAATCGACGCCAAGTATGTGGTGGCGGAGAATTTCAGGAACAAAGAGGCGATCATAGAACTGGTACGACAGTTGGTGGAAGAATAGGATATGCAATTTTTATCTGCTGTATTTATTATACTGTGGGTGATTTCCTTTGCCCTCTATTATCTGGTACCGACGAAGCGGCAGTGGATCATTTTGGCCGTGGCAAGCGGCCTGTTTTACGTGGCCGGGACGGGCGGGATTCCGGTGGGGATTGTCCTGACGGGGGCGGGCGCTTACGCAAGCGGCCTGTATGTAAAACGCAGTCTGGAAGCGCAGAAAGCGGCGCTTTCGGCTGTCGTGGAAAAAGAGCAGAAAAAGGCAGTAAAGCTGGGATTTGAGAGACGCAGAAGACGTGTTCAAATCCTTTATTTTGTGTTTAGCCTGGGAATTTTGTTTTGCACGAAGTACATGGTTGTGATTCTGCCGTTTTTACAGAAGACAGGACTGACCACGCCCGGGGGCGACGCTTTTTTTGCCCGTGTAGTGATGCCTCTGGGGGTGTCCTTTTACACGCTGACTGCGATCAGCTATGTGGTGGATGTGGGGCGGGAACAGTGTCAGGCACAGGAAAATCCGGTGAAACTTTTTCTGTTTTTGGCATATTTTCCTTCGATCACGCAGGGGCCTTTCAACCGCTATGGGAAATTGCAGGGGGAATTTGAGAGGGACCATGTCTTTGATTATGAGAGAATGCTTTTCGGTGTGCAGCGGTTTGTCTGGGGCGCGTTCAAAAAGCTGGTGATTGCGGACCGGATCAATCTTTTTGTGGGAAATGTGTTTGGGAGCGTGGACGGCGGATTTCCGGGCAGCATATACGCGCTGGCCGTGGTTCTCTATATGATTCAGCTCTATGCGGATTTTTCCGGGTATATGGATATGGCGCTGGGAGTCAGCGAGACTTTCGATATTATTCTTCCGGAGAACTTTAAGAGACCTTATTTTTCTAAGTCTGTGGCGGAATTTTGGCGCAGATGGCATATTACGCTTGGAACATGGTTTAAGGACTATGTGATGTTTTCCTTTGTCATGTCGGGGGCGGGACGGAAAATCGGCAAAGCGGCGAAGAAAAAGATGCCCCGCATGGGAAAGCATGTGACGGGCATTCTCGGGACGATGTTTGTCTGGCTGCTGACGGGTATGTGGCACGGCAGAACGATGAGCTATATTTTGTGGGGCGTCTACTACGGCGTGATTATGTGTGTTTCCCTCGTTTTGGAATCCCGGTACGGCGTGTGGAAGGAGAAACTTCATATAAAAGAAGGAAAAGCCTATGCCTTCTTCGCGATGGCCAGAACGTGGGTGATCGTGTTTGCGGCGGATGTGCTGATCCGTTCGGAGAGCCTTTCTCAGGCGGGGCAGATTTACAGGGCGCTTCTTATGGACTTCCGGCTGAAAGAAGGAATCCTGGGCGTGACTGATTTTGGGCTTAGCAGATACGGATTTTTGCTGCTGGCGGCGACATGTCTTTTGTGGCTTGCGGTTTCTGTCTGGGAGGAACAGGGGAAAGACGTGCGGCGGATGCTTGCGGCCAGTCCGATGGCGGTGAGATGGTGCTGCTATTACGGTGTGGTACTCCTTTTGGTGATTACGGGTATTTACGGTGGGAGCTACGATACGGCGGCATTTTTGTATCAAAGTTTCTGACAACAGTCTGGCGGGAGCGGATGGGCGTGTGCGAAGCGGGAGGGTAAGGGAGTGAGAGGTAAAAAGGCAGCGGGAATTTTGCTTTCAATAGCGTGCGTTATCGTAATTGCGGCAGTGACGATGGTTTTCGCGATGGGGGCAGGCTATACTGTTCTCAGCGGGGATGATTTCACCCATGGCGTGCGGGTGGGCGTGTACCATGTTTCGCTGCCGCGGTATTTTGCAGCGTCTCTTCTGTATGTACAGGACTTGTATATGGATTGGCAGGGGACTTGGTTTTCCATGTTCCTGCAGGCATTTCTCTCCCCGATCAACAATTTCGGTCTGCCCCAGCTTAGGGTGGTGATGGTTGGAAACGCGCTGCTGTTTCTCGTTTCGCTGGCTGTTTTTTTGTGGACGGGGCTGTCTTTTTTCCGGATGGAGACGGGAATGGGCATCGGTGAGGCGGAAAGATCCGGCGGGCAGACGGCAGGCAGGGGGAAGAGTCTTATGCCGCTTCAGGCGGTGATCCTCACGCTTTTCTTTTTGAGCGTGGTGAATGCGGATGTCTATGCGGAAATTTACTTTTGGTTTTCCGGGGCGGTGGCGTACAGTATGCCGTTTTCCCTTATGCTCATTGCCCTGACGCTGTTTCTTCTTATAAATAAGGAGGAGGGCAGCCCGCGCAGGAAAAAAGTCCGGGCGGGAATAGCGGCGGCTCTTTTGTTTCTGTCCTCCGGCGGATCGCTGGCGGTGGCGGGTGTGGGATGTTACACGGCCCTGATGCTGACGGCGGTGTTTTTTCTCTCCACGGGGAAATGGTCCCGGTATAACCTGACCGTGTTTGCGGCGGGCTTTGCCGGCGCGCTGATCAATGTGGCCGCGCCCGGCAATTTTTCCAGACATGACGGCACGGCGGGAGCCGGTCTGCATTTTGGGCAGGCGATCGGTTATACGGTGCGCATGTTTGCGGAGGAGTCGGCCAGACTGTTTCGGGAGACGATACTTGGACTGGTGTTTTTATTCGTGATTGCGGCGGGCGTGTATCTGTCGGGAAGATGCAGGATTGCGCTTCGGGCGTATGGCATTGCAACGACGTTTGCGCTTTTTGCGGGGCTTGTGGCGTACTTTCCCGTGGCGCTCGGGTATGGCGGGTATTATGTGCCAAACAGATGTTATTTTATAATCGACACAGCTATGGTGATTTCCCTCTTAAATCTGGCGCTGTTTTTGGGTATCTGTGCGCACAGGCTTGGCGGACTGCCATCAGACGGACGCGCGGTTATGGTGTCGCTCTATATTTGTCTGGCGGCGGTTGTTGTCACTCCGCTGTCCATGGAGGAGCTGCCTCTTTACCGTGTGGCGCGTTATGTACACAACGGAAGTTACCGGGAGTATTATGAAAAATGCGCCGCGATTTATGAGTATCTGGAAGCCTGTCCGGAGGAGGACGTGGTACTGGAAATGCCGGAATATATCGAGGATTTTGAGTGCTTTTATATCGACGGGGATGAAACGGGCTGGGTGAATCAGGGCATTGCCGCATATTACGGAAAGCGATCCGTGAGGCGGGCGCAGTAGCGGTTTTTTTTAAAGTATGGTAAACTTATTCAAAAGTAGAGAGGCATGCAGCCATCAGAGCGGAGGAAAATATGTTTTCATTTGATGATTACAGGGAAATGATCAAAATTATAAAGTCCACGGGCCGTCAGTGCGGCTATAGGGAGGCGCTAAATAGGGATTCCTTTATTATTATGCGTCATGATGTGGAGTACAGTGTGGAGAGGGCGTGGCAGCTTGCCAAGGTGGAGCAGAGCATGGACTTTACATCTACCTTCTTTTTTCAGTGGACAAACAACTCCTATAATATTCTTTCGCGGAAGAATATGGACATCATCAAGGATATGCACGAGAGGGGGCAGAACATCGGCCTTCATTTCGCGTTAAACGGCATGACGGATATGGAGCAGGTGAAGAAGCGCATCCGTATGGAAATTGACATCTTGAGCGAGATGTTCGGCTTCGCCATCACGGAGTTTTCCGTGCACAGGCCTTCCAACGACGTGCTCAGGGAGAATATCAAGCTGGACGGTCTGCTCAACGCCTATCAGGACGATTTTTTCACCTATGCAGATAAAGTGACGGATGAAATAAAACTAAATGTGAAATATATGTCAGACGCCAATCATATCTGGCGTTACGGCTACCCGGACGAGGCAAATATCACGGGCTATGACAAGGTGCAGATCTTGACCCATCCCTTTGCATGGAGCAAAAAGGGTTGTAATAATTTTGAGAATTACCGGGCGCTGATACAGGAGAAGTATGAGGAACTGGTGGTGTCCGTGGACAATGAATGTAAGGATTTCGGGGAATACAGGGAATACTTCATGGGTAAGGATGTGAGATAACAGCGCGAAAAAAACTTCTGGAGACATTCTTTGGTTCGCGTGCGGGAATGCCAGGAGCGGGCGTTTTCGGATGTGGAGGAGTATTGTATGTGTGGAATTTGCGGGTACATCAGAAGGCGGGAAGTCACGCCCGGGCAGTTTAAAAGAATGAATGATACGATGTATCATAGAGGCCCAAACGACAGTGGGGAAGAGGTTTATCCTCTGGCCGGAGGCTATCAGATAGGGTTTGCGCAGAGACGGCTTTCCATTATGGACCTTTCGATGCTGGGACATCAGCCCATGCACGCGGCGGATGGAAGGGTTGTCGTGGTCTATAACGGGGAAATCTATAATTTCAGAGAGTTGAGAGAGGAATTGGCGGACTATCCCTTCCGGTCGGACTGTGATACGGAAGTTATCATAGCCGCCTATTTAAAATGGGGCGTTTCCTGTGTGAACCGGTTTGACGGGATGTTTGCCATCGCCCTTTTCGACAGGAAAGAGGAGGCGGTTTATCTGATTCGCGACCGCATCGGGAAAAAGCCCCTCTATTATTGGTACGAGCATGAGGAGCTTGTGTTTGCGTCGGAGTTAAAGCCGATTATGGCATGTCCGGACTTTCGGGCCGAGATAGACAGGGGTGTGCTCTCGCGTTATCTCTATCAACAGTATATCAATGCGCCGGAGAGCGTTTATGAGAATGTGTATAAGCTGGCGCCGGGCGCGGTTTTGAAATTTCAGAACGGGCAGATCCATACGTGGAATTACTGGAGTGTGCGTGAAGCCTATGAGAGAGCGGCGAAAGATCCGGTAAAGAGTTATGAGGAGGCAAAGGAGCAGCTCAAAGCGCTTTTGGAGCGCGCCGTTTCGCTTCGCATGATTGCGGATGTGCCGCTTGGGACCTTTTTAAGCGGCGGTTACGATTCTTCGCTGGTGACGGCGATGGCGCAGGCGCATGCAAGCGGGCCTGTGAAGACTTTTTCGATCGGGTTTCATGAGGAGAGCTACAACGAAGCGCCTTACTCCAGAGCGGTGGCTGACTATCTGGGAACGGCCCACACGGAGCTGATGATCGGCGAGACGGACATGCTGCAGATGGTGGAGAGCATACCGAAATATTATGACGAGCCTTTTGCCGATTCTTCCCAGATTCCGACAATGCTGGTATGCAAACTGGCAAGAGAGCAGGTGACGGTGGCGCTTTCCGGCGACGGCGGGGACGAGTTTTACTGCGGTTACAATATTTATGAGAAGGTGGCGCAGGCGCAGAAGTTGGACAGGCTTGGCGGACTGGTTCACAGTCTGTGCGGTCTGCCGGGCGTAAGACGGCTCTGCCCGGAGAGTAAGCTGCCCTTTAAGGCGCGGGTGATCGCCGGAAACAGAGACAGGGAGACGAAGACGCAGTTTGGTGCGGGCAATTATCCGGGGATAGCACGGGAAATGGTGGGCAGACTGTCCTCAGAAAAACGCATGTTACCGGTGCACTACCCCGTGGAGAGCGCATACCCTGTCAGCGATTGGCAGATATGCAGAATGCTTCTGGATATGGACACCTATCTGCCGGGGGATATTCTCTGCAAAATGGATCGTGCGTCCATGAAATATTCGCTGGAGGCGCGTTGTCCGATTCTTGACCCGGATGTGATGGATTTTTCCTTTCGGATTCCTCATTCTTATAAATATGCGGCGGGGGACAAAAAACATATTTTAAAAGAGATTGCTTACGATTTTATGCCGAGAGAGCTGCTGGAGCGTCCGAAGAAAGGTTTTGGCGTGCCGCTCGACAAATGGCTGAGAGGACCGCTCAAAGAACAGTTGTTATATTATGCGGGACGTGAGCTGCTGAAACGTCAAAATTTATTTGATGAACCGTATATTTCAAAGATGGTGGAGCGCTACCTTGAGACGGGGGACAGGGGGCGCGGGACGGGGGAAAACTATTCCGGACTCATCTGGTCCTTTTTCGTCTTTCAACAGTGGTACACTTATTTTCATGAGAACAGTAACATGTGAGATATGAAAAAGTGAAATGATTTCAGATGTTATTTAGGTGAAAATTGAATAAAATTTTCAGAAAACAACATGAATTGTCAACAGCTTTAAACGGATGAAAATAAATGAGAATTTAATTAAGAATGCAATTTCTGCCGGATTTGGTCGAAAAATGAAGGAAAAATCTTCGAAAACAGGTGTGATTAGTCGAAAAATGAAGGAATTTATGCAGGAACATGAATGAGAAAAATATGCGAAAAACAATAGCCTTCTATATTGGCTCGCTTCGCAAGGGCGGAGCAGAACGTGTGTTTGTAAATCTGGCAAAATACTTTCAGGCGGAAGGATATCGTGTCGTTATGGTGACACAATATCAGAAGGAGGAAGAGTATGAACTGCCGGATGGAATGGAAAGAATCCTTTCCGATATCGGGGAAGAAAAAGTGACCGCAAGCAGGGCAGTAAATTTCTTTAGGAGACTAAATAAATTACATGCGATATGGAAAGAACAGCAACCGGATCTCGTGTTGTCCTGTATCGGAAAAAATAATTTTATGACGGTTGTTACCACAATGGGGACAAAAACGAGGGCGGTGGTTTCCGTAGTGGGAGAAGCGAAGGAGGAATATCCATCCAGAGGGATGCGTATGCTGGCGAATTTCCTATTTTCCCGCGCGGCGGGCGTTATTTTGCAGACGGAGCGTTCCAGAGGCTTCTTTTGCAGGAAGGTGGGGGAGAAGGCCGTGATCTTGCCAAACTCCCTGAACCCTGCCTTTATCAGACCGAGATACGAGGGAGAGCGGGAGAAGAGAATCGTGTCCGTAGGGCGCATGGACGCCAACAAAAATCACGAGATGCAGCTTCGCGCGTTCGCCGGGCTGAAAGACAAATATCCGGAATATACGCTTGTGATTTACGGCGACGGGGAGCTGCGCTCTTATATAGAAGAAACGGCCGAGGAACTTGGCATTGCCAAACGCGTTTTTCTTCCCGGCGTCGTGCAGGATGTGGCGGAGCGGATCGGGCAGGCGTCTTTGTTCCTGCTGACTTCCTATTCGGAGGGAGTCTCCAATGCGCTGATTGAGGCGCTGGCGCTGGGACTGCCCGTGATTGCCACGGACGTGCCAAGCGGCGGAACGGAAGAACTGATGAAGGACGGCGTAAACGGCCTGATCATTCCCGCGGGAGAACAGGCGGCGCTGGAGTGTGCGATGGACAGGCTCTTGGGAGATCCCGCATACGCGCAGCAGCTTGGACGGGAGGCGGCGCGGATTCAGGAAAGGCTTGCGCCGGAACGTGTAAATCCGCTGTGGAAAGCGTATTTTGAAGAGCTGATGGATAAATAGCGAGCGGTGTTTATGGAGACAGCGGGGAAAGTCGATTAAATAACGTGTGGTCTTAAAGGAGATTTCTGTGAATAAGGATAAGCAGACGGAAGAGAGAGAGCCCCTGTGCGCAGGGCAGGATAAGAGGAACGGCGGAGATAACAAAAATAACGGGTGGAATGGAAAAGGGCGGCGCGAAGCGCTGCAGGCGGCCGTCTTTGTGCTGCTGTTTTTCGCCATACTCTGGCCGGTGTCCTATATGGTGAGGACAAACGGCGACGTGAAGGATCGCTTTGCGGGCTTTTATGCGGAAAAGAAGGACTCTCTGGACGTTGTGATGATTGGTTCCAGCCCGGTATTTCCTTACTATGCGGCGCCAAAGCTGTGGGGGGAGACGGGAATTGCGATGTATCCGCTTTCCACCAACGTACAGAGGCCGGCGGCCATGCGGTATCTGGCGGAGGAGGCGGAGAAGAGCCAGTCGCCTGCGCTCTATATATTCGAGATGCGCATGTTTACGATGGAAGAGGCAGGATTGATGGAGAATATGGCCTACACCCGCGGTGTGACGGACAATCTGCGCCATTCCCCCCAGCGCATCAGGACGATACGGGGACTGGTGCCCGAGGATGACGAGGAAGGCCGTCTGAGCTATTATTTTGACATTATGAAGTATCATACCAACTGGAAAATGCTGGCGCTCCCTTCTGAGTGGGCGAATATGTTTTACTGCCACAGGCATCCCTTAAAAGGCTATACCTTCCGGGATGAGGTAGGACCGCAGCCAAGGCCCCTCTGCGGCGGCGCCAAGGGCGTTTTGGCGATACCGCGGGAGCAGGAGACATATCTGCGGGAGCTTATCGCGTATTTGAAGGAGAACGGGCTAGAGGCGCTGTTTATCGTCTCTCCTTACGGAGAGTCGCCGGAGGATCAGCAGATGTTTAATTATATGGCAGACATCGTGGAAGAAAGCGGCTATGCGTTCTTAAATATGAATGATTACTATGATGAGATCGGCATCGTCTTTGAGGAGGATTTCGCGGATTATGGCAGTCATACCAATGCGATTGGCGCGGAAAAGTGCACGGCGTTTCTGAAAGAATACCTGACGGCACACTATGCGCTTCCCGACCATCGGGGAGACGCTTCCTACGCTTCGTGGGATAAAGCCTATGAGCTGTGGAAAACAAGGCAGGACGAGGCGGCCGGGACGATCAGGGAGCGGATTGCGAATGGGGATTACGCGCAGCGCGAAGAGTAGTTCTAATGCTCACAGCAAGGGTGTTTTGCAAAGAACTACTATGCTTCGTATGGGAGAATGCAAAAAGCATTCTCCGCAGCTGTACTGAAAAGGCTGGGAAAGGATAAATAACACATGTGTGGAATTGCTGGGTTTTGCAACTTCAAGGGAGACTGGCGGAAGAATATCGAGCGTATGTGCGATAAAATGTACCATCGGGGGCCGGACGCTTCGGGGATATGGGCGTCGGACGATCACAGGGTAGTGCTGGGGCACAGACGTCTTTCCATCGTGGATCTGTCGCCTGCGGGGGCACAGCCCATGATATCCCGCGACGGCCGGTATGTGATTGCCTACAACGGGGAGATCTACAATCATCTTTCCATTCGAAAAAAAATGATGGCGGAGGGAAAGGCGGCAGCCTTCCGGGGGACTTCCGACACGGAGACGCTTCTGGAGGCGATCGCCGCCTACGGCCTGAAAGACACACTGAAAATGACCAAGGGAATGTTTGCGATTGCGTTGTTTGACAGGGAAGAACACACGCTATTTTTTGCCCGGGACAGAATTGGAGAAAAGCCGTTATTTTATGGAATATTAAAAGACAATATAAATAACGGGGAGAATGATGGAAGTTTTGTCTTCGCTTCCGACCTCGGTTCCATTGCTTCGCTGGACGGTTTTGCCAATCCGACCAACGCAGATATTATAGGGGATTACATGTGTTATGGATATATTCCTTCCCCCTATACCGTGTACCGTGGGATCTGGAAGCTGGAGCCGGGGAAGATATTAAAGATTAAAGCACCATTTAATAAACCGGAGATTGAGAGCTACTGGTCCATGATAGAAACGGCTGTTATCGGACAGAAAAATCTCTTTCGGGGAAGTGAGGCGGAAGCGGCCGTGGAGCTGGAGCGTCTCCTGCGTGAATCCATAGCGGGACAGATGGTGGCGGATGTGCCGGTGGGGGCTTTTCTTTCGGCCGGGATCGACAGCAGTACGGTGGTATCGCTGATGCAGGCCCAGAGCGCACAGAAGGTCAGAACATTTACCGTAGGTATGTGGGAAGAGCAGTATAACGAGGCGCCTGTGGCGAAGGAGATTGCTGCCAGACTTGGGACAGAACATACGGAAGTCTATATTACGGAGGAGGATGCCAAGAGCGTGATTCCGAAGCTCGCCGGGATGTTTGGGGAGCCGTTTGCGGATTCCTCCCAGATTCCCACCTATCTGGTAAGCCGCATTACGAGGGAGCACGTGACGGTATCTTTGAGCGGGGACGGCGGGGATGAGCTTTTTTGCGGATATAATACCTATTATTCGATAGACCGTATCTGGAATAAGGTGAGGAAAATACCGGGCGTTCTTAGACAGCCTGCAAGCGCGATGTCGGGACTTGCGGCCTCTCTGGGCAAGGACTCGCTGGCTACCCGGGCAAGGCTTCTGGGGGCGAAGTCCATAGAGGACATGTATCTGCGCTCGGAGATCGGAGAAGGGCTTAGGGGGGGCTGGCAGGAACGGAAGGACAGCTCTCTGAATTATGGCGTTTGGGACGCCATACAGCCTCGCAGGGCGGGACAGACATGGATGGATACTTATCCTTCCGGACTGCTGGAAGAAGGGCAGCACAACCTGATGCTGATGGATCTGCTGATGTACCATCCCGACGATATCTTAACCAAGGTGGACAGAACGGCGATGGCGGTGTCATTGGAGACACGCGTGCCCATGCTTGATAAGGATGTGGTGGAATTTGCATGGACGCTGCCTTTGTCCTATCGTCAGAGCGGCGGGGTCAGCAAAAAAATTTTGCGGGATATTCTTTACCGCTATGTGCCCCGCGAATTGATGGAACGGCCCAAAAAAGGGTTTTCCATTCCGCTTCACTGCTGGCTGAAGCAAAAGGAGCTGAGAGATTGGGCGGAGAGTCTGCTGACGCCTTCCAGACTGGAAGAGCAGGGGCTGTTTGACGCGGTGGCCGTGAAGAAATTATGGGATGATTATATTATAAAAAATGTCTGGAGGCCGCAAATTTGGTACATTCTGATGTTTCAGGAGTGGCAGAATAGACAAAAAATTAAATTGTGACTTATTTTATTAACACTGTGCGATGGGTAAATACGGTTGTTATGCATGTGCTGGCATTTTTTGGAAACGGATTTAATAACGGGTGATTAGCGTTATTTATTACGGATAATAGCGAAAAATAGTGGTTGCAATTAAGAATAACGCACGGTTTGAAATGCTTGCCGCAATCGTCGCTGCGGGAAGAGACGAGGTAAGAACCGGGAAAGAGAAAGGCGGGAAAACAGCAGTGGAAATTTTGAAGCAGTATCGGCCACCGGAATTACATCAGGGTGAACAGACGGAACTGATCTCTGTGATCGTTGCCGCCTACAATATAGAAGCCTATATTGAGAGGGGGGTCCGCTCTGTCTGTGCGCAGACCTATCGCAATCTGGAAATCATTGTGGTGGACGACGGCTCGGCGGATGACACCGGACGGATTGTGGATGAGCTGGCCGGGGAAGACGATCGCATACAGGTGATTCACGAAGTGAACGGCGGTCTTGCCCATGCGAGAAATACGGGGATAGCAAGAGCGCGGGGAGATTATGTCGGCTTCGTGGACGGGGACGACTGGATCGATCCGGATATGTATGAGAAACTTTTCTCTGCCATGAAAGATCGTCAGGCGGATCTGGCAGTCTGCCGTTATCGTCAGATTTCCCGCACACGTACGCTGGATCAGTCGGTGGACAGGGCGGTTGTCTTTGAGGGGCAGGAAGCCCTCGCCGCCTATGTGGAGGAGCGGGAGGAGTTTGCGATTCAGAACGCGGCGTGGAATAAACTTTACCGGAAGGAGCTGTTAGCAGGGAATCCCTTTCCGGAGGGCCGCTGGTACGAAGATATCGTGTTTGCCACGGAGGCGCTGGCGCGGGCCGGACGTTGCATTTACCTTGACATCGCCCTGTATAACTATATAATAGACAGAGAGGACAGCATTATGAACTGCCGGATCAATTCGCGCACGTTCACGGATCAGATACCGGCCTACTATGAAAAGACAAAGCTCCTTAGAGATCTGGGCAGAGAGGATCTTGCGCTGACTCACGATTTCTTCTTCTATAAAAGACTGCTGTTATTTTACTGGGAACTTTCCAAGGCGCAGGACAAAGAGACATACATGCTGCGGCTGCAGGAGATTCTTTCGAAGGACAGGGCGCGGGCGGAGGAGTCCTTCCGATGCGCTATGGCGGACCCTGCAGACCGAAAGAAGCTGCGGCTCTTCTACCGCTCTCCCGATGCGTACTGCAGAAAACTGCGGTGGGACGAGCAGGTGGTAATTCCCTGTAAAGTGAAAGTGAAGCGGCTGCTTGGGAAATATAAATAACATATGTTTCTAAAAGATAAAGGATAAAGATGGTAATTATACAACTTGCGGGCGGCTTGGGCAACCAGATGTTCCAGTACGCCCTCTATTTGCAACTGAAAGACCTTGGCAGGGAGGTAAAGATCGACGATGTGTCGGGATTTGCAGAAGATCCACAGCGGATACCGGCCCTAGCGCCGTTCGGGGTCTCATACGAGCGGCCGTCCGAAGTGGAGCTGCGAAAGATGCTGGACTCCTCCGCGCTGCCGTGGCATCGGGTGAGACGGAAACTCTTTGGCAGACACAAGAAGTCTTATTTTGAGGAGGGCAAACTCTTTATCCCGGAGGTGTTTACCTGGGACGACATTTATCTGGAGGGATACTGGCAGACGGAAAAGTATTTTCAGCCTGTGGAGAGACTGGTGCGGGAGACATACGATACGGACAGGCTGATTGCTTATCTGAAAAGCGTCGGCTTATGGAGCGGCGGAGACAGCGGCGGGGAGAAGGCTGGAAAAGGAAAGCGCGGATGCAGCGAAAACGGCCGCAAGAAAACAGCCGGACAGTATATGCTGGAAATTGATAACGAGTGTTCTGTAAGCGTGCACGTCCGCAGAGGAGATTATCTCATCCCCGAAAACCAGTCGCTTTACGGCGGAATCTGTACGGTCGCCTATTATATGGAAGGAATCCGTCAGATGCGGGAGAGATATCCGGGATGTCGGTTCTTTCTTTTTACCAATGACAGGGCATGGGCGAAGCGGCAGCTGGGACAGGATGTGGACGATGTGCAGGGGATGCGGCGGACGGGTCAGGAGCGGGAAGGCAGCGCCGCGCCGTCAGCGGAGGCGGAGCGTGTGTTTGCGGAAGCGGATTTCACATGGGTTGATCTGTCTGGTGCAGAGGGCAACGATTACGCGGAGTTTGTTCTGATGAGCCGCTGCAAACATCACATTCTTGCAAACAGCAGTTTTAGCTGGTGGGCATCCTACCTGAACAAGAATCCTGAGAAAACGATTCTCGCGCCGCCGCGCTGGCTGAACGGAGTGGAAAACAGAGACTTCTACCGGGCGGATATGCACAAAATTATGCTCCCGCCGGAGTAAATATATCATTTGGAAGGAATCACTATATATTATGAAGAAACAGAGTCAGGCGCAGGCGGGACTGCTGCAAAAAATTGCATACCTTTTTGACAGAAGGCAGTTCTGGCAGCTCGGCGGACTTGCGTTTCTGATCCTGATTGGCGGTATTTTGGAGACGCTGGGTGTCTCCATGATGCTTCCCGTGGCGGAGGCTGTTATGGCGCCGGATAAAATTATGGAGAATGAGCTGGTGGGAAAAATCGTCGCTCTTCTTGGAATTGATTCGTCAAGAACGCTGATTATAAGTATGCTTGGGGCGCTGATTGCCATCTTCGTGTTTAAAAATGTGTATCTGCTGTTTTTGACCTATGTACAGAATACGTTTGTGACGAGAAACCGCAACCGAATGATCAGCCGGGTCATGCGGGAGTTTTTAAACCGTCCTTATGAAGACTATCTGGGAGCGGATATTCCTACGGTCTTCCGATTGACGGACAGCGATATTCCCAATGCGTTCCAGTTGATACTGGTGCTGATCCAGATGACCACGGAGATCGTGGTGGCAGTGTCCATCTGCATCGTGCTGATGTGGATCAGCCCGCTGATTGCCATAGGCTGCGGCGTTCTCTTTCTCGGTATGACGCTGATGATCACCAGAGTGTTAAAACCCCGTCTGAACGCTATTGGGCGAAAGAATCAGACGATTCAGTCACGGATTGCCAAGTGGAGAATCCAGTCCATCTACGGCTTGAAGGATGTGAAAGTGCTGCACAGGGAAGAGTTCTTTGTGCGCAATTACTATGAGAGCGGCGCCGTCGGCGCCAATGTGGCCAGAAACTACGCGGTGATGAACAATACGCCGAGACTGCTGATCGAGACTGTTTTTATCGCGGCGATGCTGTCCTTTATTCTTGTGTATATCTTGCAGGACGGCGATATTACGGTGCTGATGCCCCAGCTTATGGCTTTCGCGGCCGCGGCGGTGCGGGTGATGCCGGCCACGAACCGCATCAACACGTATCTTTCCGAGATTGCCTACGCGCAGCCTTGTCTGGACTATCTCTATGAGAATTTGACGGAGAATATGAAGCAGGATGTGAACGGCAGCGTGACGGGACTTACGGGAGAGCGGACAGAGGAGAAGCCGGAACTTGCGCTGACGGATAAGATCGTGCTGGATCATATCAGCTACACTTACCCGAACACGGACAAGCCCATTTTCACGGACGCGCACATGGAGGTCGGGAAAGGGCAGTCGGTGGGTATTATGGGACCGTCGGGGGCGGGGAAATCCACCATTGTGGATATTCTGCTGGGGCTTTTGCATGTGCAGTCGGGAACCATTACCTGTGACGGCAGGGATATTTTTGAAAACTACCCCTCCTGGCTTTCGAAGATCGGCTATATTCCCCAGTCCATCTATCTGATTGACGAGTCCATCCGGGACAATATCGCTTTCGGCATCGATGCGGACAAGATCGACGATAAACGGATCTGGGAGGTGCTGGAGGAGGCGCAGCTTAAGAGCTTTGTGGAGGAACTTCCCGAGGGGCTGGAAACGACTATAGGCGACAGAGGTGTCAGGATTTCCGGCGGACAGAGGCAGCGTCTGGGAATCGCCAGAGCGCTCTATCACAACCCCGAGATTCTTGTCTTTGACGAGGCCACTTCTGCGCTGGACGGGGATACGGAGTCGGCGGTGATGGAGGCCGTCAACAGCTTCCACGGCAAAAAGACGATGGTGATTATCGCCCACCGTCTGAACACCATAGCCAAGTGCGACGTGATATATAAGGTGGAGAACGAGAAAATTACGCAGACAAGTCTGGCCGGGTGACGCACCGTTGCGTCGTCAGCTTATATCATGGCCTTTACTTTACGCCTGCCATGGGAACATTTCAAAACGGAGGAACCAATGTTAGGAATTGAGACACAGGAAGGCTTCGGACTGGGAAATCAGCTCTTTTTCTATGTGACGGCCAGATGTATCGCGCAGGATTTGGGGTATCGGTTCAGCGTGCTCGACCCGGAGCATTTTGCAAACAATATGCACAGCGACTGCGGGCTGTACTTTATGGATCTGGACATGGGTGTCCCCTCGAAAAAGGAGGACTACCAAAAGGTCTATTATGAGAAAGAAACCCGTCTTTTTGCGGGCAACTCCAAACACGATCTGACCCACGGCGTCTATGTGACGGATGCGGACAGGCAGCTTTTTGAGGTGGAGGACGGCACGCTTCTTTACGGCAATCTGCAGGCGGAAGCATATTTTATTTCCCACAGGGAGGAGATCAGACAGTGGCTTAAGGTAAAGCCCGCGTATGACTGTAAAGAGTATAGTCAGGACAACCTCTGTATCCTGCACCTTCGCTGCAGTGACTATATGGGTTCACCGGAGCTTTATCTGCGCAAACGGTATTGGTTGCAGGGAATGCGGCAGATGCGGCGGGTCAATCCGGATATGCGGTTTATGATCATCACGAACGACGTGGGGGAGGCGAACAAGTTTCTTCCCGGTATTCCGGCTTACAATTTTGATCTGGCCAAGGACTATTCCATTTTAAAGAACGCGCGTTATTTGTTGCTCGCGAACTCTTCCTTCGCGTATTTTCCTGCGTTTACCAGCGACACGGTGCAGTATATTCTGGCGCCGAAGTACTGGGCGAGACACAATGTGTCCGACGGTTACTGGGCGTCGGAGCAGAATATTTATGAGGGATGGCACTATATGGACCGGAAGGGCCGGGTGTTTACGGACAAGGAGTGCCGGGAGGAACTGGCGGCCTATAAGAAGCGGTCAAAGAAGTATGCGGATGTAAACAAAAAGCCTGCAGGTGTGAGGCTTCAATTGATGAAGCTGCGCGCGTGGTGCATTTATAAGAAGGCGTATGCGGAAAAGATCGGCCGGGGCGTGATGCGGCGGGTGAAAAAACTGGCGCGTCCGGTGTGAGGCGGTGGCTCTGTGCGAAGAGATGTCTGTACCGCGCCTAGTGGATGTTCATGGCGTGAAGCGGCGGCGCAGAATGCGAAATCAGGGAAAAAGGCGGATTTGAATGAAGGTTTGGGAAAAGGCAGAGAGATTTTTGAGCGGCAGGCGGGCGGTATTTTTGGCGGCGGGGCTTTTGGTTCTGTCCCTGCTGCCGCTGCTCTTTCTGGGGAAATATAATGTGATGTGCATTGACGACTACGATTACGGCAGGCGGGTGCACGATGTCTGGCAGGAGACGGGCTCCTTTGCGGCCTCCGCGCAGGAGGCGTGGCAGCAGAACATGGACTTCTATCAGGAGTGGCAGGGAACCTATATATCCTGCTTTCTGATGGGCATGTGCCCCATGAATTTTAATTATTATATCGCGTGGGTGGTGCCCATTGTGATGATCGGCTTGTTTGCCTCCTCCTCGTTCGTGCTTGGGCGGCATATTCTGGTGAGGTGGCTTGGCTGTGAAAAGACGGGCGCGTCCTTAATTATGGCGCTTGTGCTGTTTGTGTTTTATCAGGTAATAGAAGCGCCCTTTGAGGGCATTTACTGGTACAACGGTTCCACCCACTATGTGCTGATGCAGTCCCTCTGGTTTTTTTTGCTGACGCTGTGCGCGGGGAGCCTTATGACGGAGACGAAAGGGCGGGCGGGCGCGTGCTGTGCGGCGGCCACAGTCCTTTCCGTGATCGTGGCGGGCGGCAATCTGGTGACAAACCTGCAGGCGGAGATCCTGTTGGCTTTTCTCGTCGCATATGCATTCTTTCAGAAAAGAGACAGAGTGGCATATGCCGTGATTCCCTTTTTGACGGCGACTGCCGGGTTTTTGGTGAATGTTCTTGCCCCGGGAAACATCAAACGGGGAAACATCGATATGGATGAGGGATATTCCGCGGTGAAAGCCATTGCTTTGTCCTTTTATAACACGGCAGTGTTTGCGATCCGATGGATGCCGGTGCTTGTGGTGCTCTTATGGCTGGCGCTCCTGCCCCTTCTGTGGAAGTATATGAAGGCGTCAAAAGAGAAGTTTTCCCATCCTGCTCTGGTGACGGCGGGGGCATACTGCGTGATTTCGGCCATGTTTACGCCTACTCTCTACGCGGTAGGTATGACGGGGCTTTCCCGGGTGGATAATATCATTCAGATGACTTATTATCTGGCGGTTGTGCTGGTGACGGCGTACTGGCTGGGCTATTTTTCCCACAGAGAATCGGTGACGGATGGCGCGGCGGAGGCGCTCGGCCTGTTTTTGGAACGGACGGGGAGCCGCATGAGTATGGCGTGCCTGCTGCTTTTGCTCGCCGTCTGGGTGCTCACGGCGGATAAGAACACCTACACGAGCATTTCCGCCCTGCGCTCCGTGGCGAAAGGTGAAGCGCAGACCTTTTATCAGGAGGCAATGGCGCGCCATGAGATTTATACGGACGAGGATGTGAAGGAGGCGGTGGTCGCCCCCTACAGCGCAAAGCCGGCGCTCTTTGACTTTACCGATTTAAGCGAGGATGACGGTAACTGGATGAACCTGGCGGTCGCGCGGTATTATCACAAAGACAGCGTAAGAAAGGGCGTATATGAAACAGAACACGCAGACAAATGAGCGGAAACTTTCTCTTCCCAACGTGACGTTGGCGGCTATGACCAGCGTGAACGTGTATGAGACAATCCGGGCGATGGAATACAGTATGCGGGGAATCGATTTTGGCGATGTGGTGCTGATCACCCACAGAAAGCCTTTGACGCTGCCCGGAAATATCCGGTATTCCCACACGTCTAAGCTGGATGATATAGACAAATTTAACTATAAAATGGTGTACGAGCTGGGAGAACACATAAAGACAGAGTATGCATTGATTGTTCATGCGGACGGTTTTGTGGTGCATCCCGAGAGCTGGCAGGACGCCTTTCTGGATTATGATTATATCGGGTCTCCGTGGCCATTGCCGCAAAACGACTACTCTTACCGGGATGCGAAAGGAGAGCTTGTCCGGGTGGGAAACAGCGTGTCGATCCGCAGCAAAAGACTGATGGATTTCCCGGCGAAAGCAGGACTGAAGTGGGAAAAGATCGAAGAGGAAGACGAGTATAACGAGGATATTTTTCTCTGCTGTAAATACCGGAATGTGATCGAGGAGGCGGGGATGCGGTTTGCCCCCATCGAGGTGGCGAAGTATTTTGGCCACGAGCATATGATGCCCGAGATTATGGATGTGGAGAAGCCCTTTCTTTTTCATAAATGGCGCGGCAGAAACGCCCAGTATCCACAGTTTAAGAATCCCTGGAAGAGCAGATGGCAGAAGTGCAAGGATCTGGTCAGACCGTTGTTGTTCTGGCGCGGAAAGTGAGCAGAACTTCTAATCGCAGCAGGATGAGAGGATAAAATAACACATGATATATGATTGCGTTCCTTTTTTTAACGAACTGGATATTTTGAAGCTCAGAATGCAGATTATGGCCCCTTATGTGGATTACTTCGTGATAGAGGAGGCTTCGGTCACATTTTCCGGGGAGCCGAAGCGGATGATTTTTGCGGAAAACAGGAGGCTTTTTGCGGAATTTGAGGAAAAAATCCGCTATGTGGCGGTGGAGAACTCGCCCATGGAAGGGGTGACTACCCACGAGCGGGATAAATTTCAGAAGAACCAGTTGATTCGTGGACTTTTCGACTGTAAGCCGGAGGATGTCATTATTTTCAGCGATGTGGATGAGATCCCGAACCCGAAGATACTGGTGCGGCTGATGGATGCGTTTGAGCCGGGAAAAATATATCATTTGGCACAGCGGATGTTCTACTGTTTTTTAAATATGGAGGAAGTGTCCGGGAATCTTTTGTCTATCACGGGGGAATTTCCGGGTGTGGAGAGAAGACAGTGGCTTGGCACGAAGATCTGTAGTTTTGCGCAGTTGCCGGAGGAAGGAATCGTGTATTTGCGCGAGGTGTCTCCGGAGGATCCGCGTAGCGTGCGCGTTGCGGGCGGCGGCTGGCATTTCGGCTATATGGGCGGTGACGGCGAGCGGGATGTGGCGAAGCGCATTGGCGTGAAAGTGCAGGCGGCCGCGCATTCAGAATATAATACCAAACGTTATTTAAATGAGGCGGTGGACAGACTGCTCTGCGGCGAGGATATTTTCGACCGGGATGCGAAGTTTGTGCGGGTGGAGATCGACGAGAGCTTTCCCGCGTATCTGCGAGAGCACCGGGGAGAGTACGATTTTCTTCTTGCCCCCGAAATCGGCCCGGCGGGAATTTTTTTAAAAAAGATGAAGCTTGCGGGAAAACAGAGCTTGCGCAGGGCGCGCGGCGCGGCGGCCCGGATTTTGCGGCGGTGAGGACGGTAGAGTCCGGAGCAAGATTTGTTGTCTGCGGGGGGCATCTTTGTGCGGACTGGACAGGAAAGGCACTTAAGTTGAGGTAGGTTATGATAAAAAATCTCTACAGGCGGCTACGGGAAGAAAGCCCGATTCCCCGCCTTGCTTTCTATATCGGACTGACCATAGAACTTTTGATGGTGATCGTTGACAAGAGCAGTTATATCAATCCCATCGAGGGGTATCTGTTTCGTCTGACCTTTCTTTTGTTTGCGTGCAAGCTCCTGCTTACGCGTTATGAGCTGCGAGAGTGGGCGCTTATTTTTATCATGGAGGCGGTGGGCTTTATCTCCTATCGGGCGACCGGAGCCAACGATCTCATCCGGATTGTGACTTTTGTGGCGGCATGTAAGGGCATTCCTCTGAGAGAAGCACTGAAATATACCTTTTATGTGACTTTGGCGGGGTGCCTTGCCATTGTAGCTCTCGCCGTAACCGGAATTTACGGGGATATCAGTCTGACACAGGCTTTCGGGCATGAGGCGGCGGAGACCACCCGCTATATCGGCGAGGAGGCTGCGGAGGAAACCCGCTATACGCTCGGCATGGGGCATCCGAACGCGCTCTCCTGCATGTTCTTTATGCTGGCGGCGCTTGGCGTTTACGTCTGGTTTGACCGGATGAAATGGTACAGCTATCTGTTTTTGATGGCGATGAATGCGGGCGTCTATCTGCTGACCCGCTCTAAGACCAGTATGCTTATTACGGCGGCTTTTCTCATCGGCGCCTGTCTCTTTACGTTTGTAAAAAGTCTGGGGAAAATGACGTTTTTTTACGTCTGCGGCCTGCTTGTGTTTCTTCTGTGCATCGCCTTTTCCGTGGACGCTGCGGTCTGCGCCCAGCGGGTGAGGGACGCACAGTGGAATGAATTTTTCTTCTGTAATCCGCGGGACAATGCGCATATCGTGCTGTTAGGCAGGATCGACCGCCATATCAGCGGCAGAATCATTTCTCTGACGGATTCCGACAACAATGACGGCATGATTCATACATGGTCCGCTTTTTCCTGTGAGAATAATATGAATTATTATTTTGATATGGGCTGGGTTAAGGTGTTTTACCGCTATGGCATGATCCCGGGCATTTTGTATGTGGCGGCAAATCTCCTCCTTCTGTGGCGGCTCTGGCGCAGGCGGGATGCGGGCGGCCTTGCGCTGTTTGTCATGTTCGCGGTGTACACGGTGGTGGAGGCCCATCTGATTTCCGTCTATATCGGCAGGAATTATCTGCTGCTGATGATGGGGTGCGAAGCGGCAGCGGCGGAGAGCCGTATGAAAAGCGCTTGGCATTTACCAAGCGGCAATAAGGGGAAAGAGAGTTGAAAAAGGCGGAGTTTGCGGCCGTCGGTGGCGGGAACAGGAAGTTTGTGGTAAAATAGATACCGAAATAGAGACTGAGGTATTCTTATGAATCGAAGAATGAAACTGATCGAGAGCTATCTGCTGCTTCTCACCGATCTGTGCAGTATAGCTTTTGCCTACATGATTGCGATCCTGATACGGTACCGGAAGTTTTCCAGAGTGATGGAGCCGGAACTTCACTTCGTGGTATGTATCGGATTTTTGCTGTTTTGTACGATATACAGCTTTCTGTTTGACTGGAACAGAGAGTTTATAAAAAGAGGTGTGCTGGTCGAATTTATAGCCGTCACCAAATTCAACATCTTTATGGAGCTGTCCGTAATGGGCTTTCTCTTCATGATGCAGAGGGGGGCGGACGTCTCCCGTCTGGTGATGGGCTACTTTGCCTTTTTGAATATTTTGATCGTATGGCTTGTGAGACTGGCCATGAAAAAGGCGCTGCGGGTCTGGTTCACGGCCAAGTCCAACATTGTCAAGATCATGATTATCACGAAGGACGCGGCGATGGAGAAAACCCTGTCCAAGCTGAAAGAGGCTATGGATATCAACTACGAGATCGTGGCGTTAGCCTGCTTGGATAAGGATAGAAAGGGCGAAACGGTGGAGGGGATCACGGTGAACGCGAACCGGGAAAACGTGCTCTCCATGGCGAGACAGATGCCGCTGGATGAGGTGTTTATCAGTCTGCCGGATGAAGACATGGCCTATGTCAAGCATATCATTTACGATTTAGAGTCCATGGGTGTGGCCTGCCATTACAATATAGACATCATCGAAAGACCAAGCAAGGAAGTGCGTGTGGGGAGCTTTGCCGGGTTCACGGTAGTGACGTACTCCATCAACCATTTCGATTACAGGCGGATGGTGGTGAAGCGGGGCATAGACATTCTGGGCGGGCTGGTGGGCTGCCTGATCACGGTTGTGGCCACGCCCTTTGTGGCGGCTGCCATTAAGCTGGACTCGCCGGGACCGGTATTGTTTGCGCAGACCAGAATTGGTAAAAACGGGCGGCGTTTTAAGATTTATAAGTTCCGTTCCATGTATATCGACGCGGAGGAGAGAAAGAAAGAGCTGGAAGCGCAAAACGAGATGCAGGGACTTATGTTTAAGATGGAAAACGACCCGCGCATCACGAAGGTGGGTAAGTTTATCAGAAAGACAAGCATTGACGAGCTGCCGCAGTTTTTTAATATCGTAAAGGGTGATATGAGTCTGGTGGGCACAAGACCGCCCACGGAGGGGGAGTTTGAGCAGTACAATTCCCACTACAGGCGAAGAATCAGTATGACGCCGGGACTCACGGGGCTTTGGCAGATCAGCGGCAGAAGTGAGATTGTGGACTTTGACGAGGTCGTGAAGCTGGATCTGGAGTATATCGACAACTGGACGCTGGGGCTGGATATCAAAATCCTGTTCCAGACAGTCTGGGTAGTGCTGACGGGGAGAGGCTCAAAATAAGAGCGTTTCCGGCAAGTCTGTGATACGGGGCGGCGGGACAGAACCCTCGGATTGATGGCTTTGGGCGGATGACACAGGAGGATAACAGGTGCATATATGCATGATAGTGCCGAATCAGGCGGTGAAGGGCGGCATCGCTTCCGTGGTGAACGGTTACCGAGGGAGCGATTTGGAGAAGCGTTACCGTATCACCTATATTGAATCCTATCAGGACGGCAGCAAGTGGGACAAGCTGAAAAAGGCGCTTAAAGGGTATGCGGCATTTCGCAGACTGCTTCGAAAGGACCGCCCCGATCTGGTGCATATTCACTCTTCTTTCGGCCCCAGCTTTTACCGGAAAATGCCTTTTATCCTGTGGAGCGCATCCAGAGGGATTCCGGTGGTGAATCATATACACGGGGCAGAGTTTGCCCCTTTTTACGGAAACGCTTCCGGAGCGAAGAAAAAACTGGTGCGCAGGGTATACGGCAAATGTACCCGGCTGGTGGCGTTGTCTAAGGAGTGGGCGGTGCGTCTTTCGCAGATTGTGCCGGAAGAGAGAATTGACATTCTGGAAAATTACTGCCGGATTCCGAAAGAACCGTTCGATACGGGCAGAGATAGAAAACAAGTGCTCTTTTTGGGAGAGCTGGGAGAGCGCAAAGGGTGCTTTGACATACCGGCAATCTGGGAGCAGGTGAAAAAGAAATGCCCGGACGCAGCGCTTGTGATGGCGGGGGACGGGGAGATGGCCCGCCTCAAAGAGGCGTTTTTAAAAAAGGGCTTAACAAAGGACGTGTCCTTTCCCGGCTGGGTGCGGGGGGAGGAGAAGGAGCGGCTTCTTCGCGAGAGCGGTATTTTCCTGTTTCCAAGCTACCATGAAGGGATGCCCATGGCAGTTTTGGAGGCTATGGGTTATGGCCTGGGAATTGTCACCACAACGGTAGGCGGAATCCCGCAGTTAATCGACCATAAAAAGAGCGGATTTCTGGAAACGCCCGGGAATGTGAAGGCTATGGCGAAAGACGTCAGCGCGCTTATAGAGGATGAGACGCTTGGCCGCAATATGGGGGAACTGGCGAAAAGAGCGGTAGAGCAGAAATACAGTTTAGAGATTCATTTGCGGAAATTGGAAGAGACTTACAGAAAGGCATGTATGATAAAATGAATGTAAAGGTAAAGGCTTTTAAAAGTCTGTTTAAAATCGCTTATTGGAAGTGCCGCTACGGGTCCCGGCTCAAGATGCCATGGATACAGGGATTTGACCGTGTCTATCTGGAACTTTCCAGAAAGGGGCATATGAGTTTTGGAGAGAAAAACGAGAACCGGGGCAAGATGCATTTTATCTGTGCGGGCGATGGCCGTCTGGAGATCGGCAATCATGTCATTTACGCGATAGGCGGCTGCATTACTTGTATGGGGCACATCAAAATAGGTGATTACTGTAGACTTGGCAATAACGTGGTCATTGTTGACCATGACCATAATTTCAAAAATCAGGGCGAGGAGTTTCTGATCGGTGAAATTATAATCGGAGACCGTGTCTGGATTGGCGCAAACTGCACCATCTTAAAAGGTGTGCATATCGGAGACGACAGTGTGATCGCGGCCGGAAGCGTCGTTAAAAAAGATGTGCCGCCTCATACAATCTGCTATCAGAAAAGAGAAACGGTGCATGTCCCGATTTCATCGGTGTAAAGGGGAGTTTGAGGAAAAGTGGATCAAATCAGCGTGATTGTCCCGGTTCACAACGGGGCGGCTTATCTGGAAGCATGTATCGACAGCATTCTGGCGCAGGACTATGAATCGCTGGAAGTGCTTATTATAAATGACGGTTCGACGGATGACACGGCGGCGGTTTGTGAGCGGCTGTGCGGACGGCACGGCTGCCTGCGGGTGATCACCCTGCCGGATCTGGGCGTTTCCATGGCGCGAAACCGTGGGATTGAGCAGGCACAGGGCGACTATATTATGTTTGTGGACGCGGACGACAGGCTGCGGCCGGGGGTACTGAAGAGCCTGCACGGACTGCTTCGCCGGACAAACAGCGATATGGCGGGCTGTGGTTTTGCCGCATGGGGATCGCCTGTAGAGTGGGAACGGCTGCGGACAGGGGAAGAAATGCCGGAAGAACTTGCAGGGGAGTATGCGGGGCGGACATTTGACAGCGGATGCTATTTAAAAGAGAATATTCTGCGGGGCAATACCCGCTGCTGGAGTAAGCTCTACAGACGGGATCTGATCGGGCAGGTACGGTTTCGGGAGGGACTGACGATCGGTGAGGACATGCTGTTTCTTGTGGAGCTTTTGCCGCGTTTGAAAAAGGCTGTGGAGACGGCTTATCCCGGCTACGGGTATTACCGGAATCCCGGCGGCGCCATGTGCAGACCCTTTACACCGGACTATATGGATCAGATTTACTGCTGGGAGATGGCCCGCGAGCTGATTGTGAAGCGGGACGCGTCCCTGTCGGCACAGGCGGACGCCCAGATTATGGTGGCGATACTGCTTACGGCAGGTAAGATCGCCATGCTTCCTACAAAAGAGCGCAGACAGGCAAAAGAGTATCTGCGGGTGTGCCACAGGAAATTGAAAGGAATTGCCGGGAACAGGGAATGCGATTCCTATCTGCCGGCAGGCTATGGAATCAAGGTGAGGCTGTTTGCCTGTCTGCCGGATGTTTATGTGCGGCTGTACGGATGCCGCAAATTCTTTCGGAAGGAATAGCAGGTGTTCACGCTGCGGGCTGAGAAAAAGGCAATATGAGGAACGAAGAAAGCGGGCAAGAGAATGAAGAAGTTAAATCCCTTAATCAGTGTTATCGTGCCGGTGTACAATAAGGAAACCTATCTGCGGGAATGCGTGGACAGTATTCTGGAACAGACCTTCCGGCGGTTCGAGGTGATTCTGGTGGACGACGAGTCCACGGACAAAAGCGGTGCGATCTGCGATGAATTTGGGCGGGCGGATGTGAGAGTGCGGGTGATCCATCAAAAGAACGGCGGCCCCACGGAGGCCTGTGCAGCGGGCATGAAAGCAGCCACTGCCGGGTATTATATGTTTGTGGACAGCGACGACTATCTGGAGCCGGAGACGCTCAAACAGATGGCAGATCGTCTGGCGGGTGTGCCGGGGGAGATCGTCTGCTGTGATCATGTGGTGGAAAAACAGCACGGGACAGAGTGGGTAAAGAGCGGTGCGGCGCCCGGAATCTACGAGGGGGACAAGCTGCGAGAACAGATCAAGGCAAGGCTGATCGGGGAGGAAAAGAAGGTGATCCCCCTGTCGCGGTGCATGAAGCTGTGCGAAAAATCTCTTTTTGAGGGAAATGAAAGATTTTACGACTACAGTCTCCGGTTCGGGGACGACACAAACCTGATGTATCCTGCCTTTCTGGGGAGCAGCCGTGTGGTTGTTATGAAGGATGCGTTTTATTATCATTACCGCTATGTGGAAGGGTCTCTGGTGCACGGCTACGACGAGCGGCTTTTTGTGGGCGTGGCGCGGCTGATGGAGGCTTTGAAGCGGACGGCGGAGGAAAAAAAGGCGCCGGATGCGGCGGGGGCCGTGGCGCGTGAACACTGCTACATGCTCATGTACGTGATGAAAAATGAACTGCGCGCGCCCGGAAAAGATTACCGAAAGCGGATTCAATCGATTTTCCGGGATGAGCAGATCAAAACGATGCTGCACAATACGCCGATTTCAGTGACAGAGCGGGCTAACAGACTTCTGTATATGGGTATGATATATCCGGGCGGCGTGTTGCTCAGAGTACTGCGGCTGATCCTGCGCATCTATGACCGGAGGTAGTTTTCGCTAGCGGTATTGGGAGAGAGAATATGATTATTGTAAGGGTCATGGGCGGGCTGGGCAATCAATTGCAGCAGTATGCGCTGTTTAGAAAATTTCAGAGTTTGGGCGTGGAGACGAAGCTCGATCTGTCATGGTTTTCACAGAAAACGCAGGAGTCCGCGGCGGCGCCCAGAAAGTTCGCCCTCGCCGACTTCGACGGGCTGTCATTGCCGACCGCTTCCGGGGATGAGGTGCGGGCGCTTCTCGGGAGAGCCTATGAGGAAGAAGCGGGACTTGCGGAAAAGATTAAGAGACGGCTTGCGCCGGGAAAGACTTCGCTGTTCGAAGAAACGCAGATGTACCACCCACAGATTTTTTCGTGGCAGAACCGCTATCTCGTCGGGTACTGGGCCTGTGAGGCGTACTATGCGGATATTCTTAACAGCCTTCGGGAGGAGATCCGCTTTCCGGAGAGCGGCGGCGCAAGAAACCGGGAGGTCATGGACAGTATGGCGGCGCAGCCCTCGGTCAGCATTCATGTCCGAAGGGGCGATTATCTGGATGCCGCCAACGCAGCCATGTTCGGAGGCATCTGTACGGAAGCATATTATGACGCTTGCGTCAGATATATAAAAGAGAAATGCCCGGATGCGGTTTTCTACGTCTTTTCGGATGACGCGGATTATGTGCGGGCGCATTTTGCCGGTCCTGCGTTTCACATCGTGGACTGGAACAGGGGAGAGGACAGCTTTTATGACATGCAGCTTATGAGCTGCTGTAAGCACAATATATGCGCCAACAGCACTTTTAGCTTCTGGGGGGCGCGCCTGAACGGAAATCCGGACAAGATTATGCTCCGGCCCTCCATTCACAAAAATACCCAGACCTGCGTCCCGGAGCAGATGAAAAAGCTGTGGGCAGGCTGGACACTCGTCACCCCCGGGGGAAATGTTTTACTGTAATGCGATGAAAGTTTGTGATATACTTGTCGCATAGAAAATATTGGAATGGGGACAGACATGGACTACAACAACGACAAAATTGTGATGTATTTACACGGCGGCAGCGGCAATCACGGCTGTGAAGCGATTGTCAACAGCACCTGCCATATGATAGAAGACATCCCCAAGCTCCTCGTGACCAACAGTGAGAGGGAAGACCGGCATTACTCGGTGGAACCGCTCTGCGATATCCTCGAGGAGCGCAAGATCGCGGAACATTTCTTCGCCCATGTGTGGTATTATGTCTGGCGGAAGGTGTTTCACGATCCCGAATCTTTTATGCGCTATCGGTTCCGGGAGGTGATGGGCAAACATCTGGCCCCCCTCTATCTCTCCATCGGCGGAGATATGTATTGCTACGAGCTTTCGATGAGAGAGGCCATTACCGCCAACAGCGCGTTTAACAAAGCGGGGGCGAAGACCGTTCTCTGGGGCTGCTCTCTGGAGCCGGCGCTTTTGGAGAAGCCGGAAGTGGTGGAGGACATGAAGCGGTACGCACTGATCACGCCGAGAGAGTCGATCACGACGCAGGCGCTTGCGGCGGCCGGGGTGACGGAGAACGTGAAACAGTTTCCCGATCCGGCTTTTGCCTTGAAGCCGGAGAAGACGAAGCTCCCTTTCGGTTTCAGCGAGGGAAATACCATCGGTATCAACATCAGCCCGATGATTTTAAAGTATGAGGAAAAAGACGGCATTACCATCATGAATTACCGGAAGCTGATCGACCACATTCTGGAGACGACGGACTGTCATATCGCACTGATTCCTCATGTCATGTGGAAAAACAATGACGACAGACTGACCATACATGAACTTTACGGCGTCTATCAGGGCAATGACCGTGTGGTGAAGTTCGAGGATATGTCCTGTCAGAAACTTAAGTATGTCATTTCCAAATGCCGGGCGTTTATCGGGGCCAGAACCCACGCCACCATCGCGGCCTACTCGTCCATGGTGCCCACGCTTGTGGTGGGCTATTCCGTGAAGGCCAGAGGCATTGCGCGGGATCTCTTCGGAGACGCCGAGCATTATGTGCTGCCCGTGCAGACTCTTTCCAATCCGGATGAGCTGATCGGCGCATATGAGTGGATGATGGAGAGAGAGGGCGAAATCAGGGGAAGGCTGCAGGAGATCATGCCGGAATACTGCAAGAAGGCGGTCGAAGCGGGAGACGAGATCCGCAGATTGTGGAAGAGCCTGCACGACTGAAAGTGGATAAACTATGGGCAGAATAGAGAAAGCCGGAAAAAATATCATATTCGGATATATCAGCAATTTGGTGATCCTGCTGGTAAATTTTATCCAGAGAACGGTTTTTATCTACGTGCTTGGAAAGACGTTCTCGGGGGTAAACGAAACGTACACGAATGTTTTGAGCGTCCTTTCTTTGGCGGAGCTGGGGATCGGCACGGCTTTAAACTACAGTCTCTACAAGCCGGTGGCGGAGCGCGACATCGGGAAAATCAAGGCATACATGCGCTTTTACAAAAAGGCGTATCTGACGATTGCGGGTGTGATTGCGGTTCTGGGAATCGCGATTTCCCCGTTTTTAAAATATATTCTGAAAAATCCGGGCAATCTGACCGTAAAAGAACTGACGCTGTACTATTACCTGTTCCTGTTTAACACGGTTATCAGTTATTTTGTCGCCTATAAATACAGTCTGTCGAATGCGGAACAGAAAAACTATATCCATACAAACATTACCACCCTGACCAAGATAGCGGCGGCCACGGTGCAGATTACGGTTCTGCTGCTCTTCAGGAATTTCCTGTTTTATCTGCTGGCACAGTCCGTTGTGGAGTTTTTGCAGAAAATTTTTGTGACCGTCTATATGGACAGGCAATACCCCTATCTGCGGGATAAAGACGTGGAGAAGCTGACGGAGGAGGAAACGCGGGTGGTGGCCACCAAGACGAAGGCGCTGATTTGTCATAAAATCGGCGACGTGGCCAGACTACAGACGGATATTCTTGTGATCTCCTCCTTTGTCAATGTAGATACTTCGGCCGTTGTGGGCAACTATGTCTACATCATTACTTATGTGGGAAACTTTGTGAATATTATATTTGACTCCGTGATTTCGGGCTTTGGCAATGTGGTGGCCACGGAGTCGAAGGAGAGGCAGTACCTTCTCTTTAAGGTGTACCGCTTTTTTGCCTGCTGGCTATTCGGATTCGGCGCGGTAGGGTTCTTCCATCTGCTGACCCCGTTTATCGGCGGGGTGTGGCTGCGGGACGAAAGCTGGACACTGCCGTGGATCACGGTGACCCTTCTGGTGACGGATTTTTATCTGAAAGGGGGCCGCACGGTGCTCTTAAACTTTAAGATTGCATCGGGGCTTTTCGAGCAGGACAGATTTTTGCCGCTGATACAGGGGGCGGTCAATCTGGTGGTTTCGATTGCGCTTGTGTTAAAGATCGGTGTGACGGGCGTCTATGTGGGGACGTTGGTTTCCGGGATATTGGCCAATCTGATCCGTCCCGGGATTATCTACCGGGTCTGCTTTGAAAAGAAGGCGGGCGCTTATTTTAGGGATTCGCTGAAATATATTGCGGTGATTCTGGCGGTGGGGGCGGTGATTGCGCCAATCCGCCGTATTGTCATGGGCGAGGTTACGATTCTGACCTTCGCGCTGATGGTAATCATTATCACACTGCTTTATAATCTGGTGTTTTTGGCGGTATTCCACAGGACGGAGGAATTTTCCTATCTGTGGAAGGCGGTGGCCGCAAGGCGGGGAGGTTCGCAGTGAATAAGATTCCTCTGATCGAGAATGCTTGTAAAGACTTACTTGAATACGGTGTCCGCGGCAGGCGCGAAAAGTGCAAGGATCTGGCGAAAAGGCTGCTTCTGGGGCGGAAGATGCCGGGAGAAGACCCGATTTTTTGGCCCACGGGCCTTCTGGCGGCGGGACTGTGGCACTGCCGGGAGACGCTTGCGGCAGCGGCGCAGACGCCGGGGGATGCAAGCGTCTCCCGGGATACGGGAATCGGGAGCGCCGGGATAGACCGGGCGCTCGCCACCTATTATGGACGATGGGTGAAAAAGGGAATGCCGCTCCTGTATCTGGATGATCTGCTGGCAGGGGAAACCTTGTTAGACATGTATCTGGAAGTACAGGGGAAAGGGACGGATTTTGGAGCGGACATGTCCGGGGAGCTGTTGAAAAAAGCGGTGGACAGGCTGGCTTCTTATGGTGCAGAACATCCCACGGACGCTTCGGGCAGCTTTCTCTACCGGCCCGCAGGCGGGAAAACGACGGTTTTTGTGGACGGCATCGGTCTGTCCTGCCCGTTTCTCTATCGGTACGGCGAGATTTTTGACAGACAGGAATACAAGGAACTGGCGGTTTTGCAGGTTGTGAATTTTTTATCCTATGGTATGGACGGCGGGAGCGGACTTCCCTATCACGGCTACGACATGACGGACGGACTCAAGTACGGGATTATCGGCTGGGGCAGAGCGGTCGGCTGGCTGCTTCGGGGTATGATGGGCTGCATGAGCTCGGCGTATGGCGCAGAGAGGCTGGCTGCGCCCTGTACCGCGCTTGTGGATGCGGTGATTGCCTGTCAGAGACAGGACGGCTGCTTTTCATGGCAGCTTGAGGCGGCGGAAGGGCCTGCGGACACTTCTGCCGTGGGGATGATTTGTGCCGGATTAAAACAGGGGATAGCGGGCGGCCTTCTTTCCGGCGACAGATACGAGAATGCCCTGACGGCAGGGCGGCTTGCACTGGAGCGGTCGGTCAGGGACGGCAGGGTGTATCACTGCTCTGGGGAGTGCGAGGGATTTTCTCAGTATCCGCAGCGCTACAGCGCCTATCCATGGTCCCTTGGCCCGGCGCTGGAGGTGCTTTGATCCGGTGCGGACAAAGGATGAAAAGGCTGCCGCGAAGGGAAAGGACTGGACAGGAATATGGAGCGATATAGGCAGTATGAAAAAACGATTACCATACAGGAGGCATGTTACTATGGCTTTTTTATCCTCCTGTCTCTGGCGAAAGGGCTTGGGCTTTACGAAGGACAGAAGCTCTTTTATCTGCTTGTCCTGCCTGCGCTTGCCTTGGGTTTTTTGAAGATTGTGCTGACGCCATATACGAAAAGACAGGCGGTTTTACAGGTTTTGCTTTTGGCTCTTGTGGCGGTGATTTACTGTGAATCGCGGCAGATCGCCATTTTTTTTGTGGCTTTCACGGTGCTTGGCATGAAGAACATTTCTGTGAAAAAGACGCTTCATATGGCTCTTTGGGTATGGGCGGTCTGTGCCGTTCTGCTGTCTGCGGTTTCTTTTTTCTTTTTGGAACATACCGTTTACCGGGTGCACGCGAAGATGGGGCTGGGTCATATTTTCCGCTGGAGTCTGGGCTTTACGCATCCGAATATCCTGCATATTACGTATCTGACGCTGTGTGCGCTGATTATATGGGAGCTGGAAGAGAAATACGGTTTTAAGCAGTATGCGCTTCTTATGGCGGGAAATCTGCTTGTATTTTTTTATTCCATCAGTTACACGGGTTTTGGCATTGTGGCGGTGATGCTGACGGGGTGCTTTTATGTGAAATTTCGCCCGAGATTTTGTCTGGCAGAGAAACTATTGGCCAATCTGGTTCTGCCTGTCTGCCTGATTCTGACCTTTGTACTGCCGTTCTATATTAACTATCATCGGATCAGCGGCATGGTGCAGAAGCTCAATTTTTTATTGAACACGAGAATATGGCTGGCGGAACAGTTTTTAAAGTCGGAGTACCGCAGTCTGTTCGGGGCGGACGTCTCTAAGATCGTCAAGTCCTCCATGACGCTGGACAATTCCTATGTCTGGTGCTATATCAATTATGGTCTGGTTTTTACGGTAATTATCATGGCCGGATATTTTGCGCTGCTGTTTTATGACACGCACAAACAGCGAACTTTAGAGCTGGTGATTCTGGTATGCTTTCTGGGCGCGGGGTGGACGGAGCAGCTTTTGTTTAACACGTCCTTCAAAAATATCACGCTGGTTTTCCTCGGAGCGCTGTTGTTTTTACAGAAGGAGGGGGAGACAGAGCACGGTCTGCATGCCAAAATACCAAAGCGCCGGAGGCAGGTAACGGTTCCTCTGGCGGGGCTGCCCGACCGGATGTTTCTTTGTGTGCAGGCAGTCTGGCGCGTGCACCGGGGCAGGAGTTTGTGTGTGACGGCGGCAGGCGCGGTTTTAGGCTGTCTTTTATGCGCCATGCTTTATCAGGAGCCTGAAGGGTATGTGGTACAGCGGTTTTACACGGACGGTCTGGAGGAGACGAGCGTCTGTCTGGAGAGTGCAGACGATCCGGCCTATGAGGGGTACCGTGTCATGAACTATGTGGACGCGCAGACGCCCATGCAGATCGTGTCGGGAAAGGCCGTGAAGCTGGAGACGGCGCGCTATTACGTGGGAAGTGTGCTGCTTGGCGGGATGCTTGGGGCGGCGGCCGGGATTTTGTGGAATATGACAGGCTGGCGGAAAAAATCGGCCGTGGCTGTTACGAAGGTTTCCGGCTATGATAAATGACCGCGGTGCGGACAGGAAACGGGCATCGGGAATACATCGGAATGGAGAACGGTATGAAAAACGAATTGACCTACTGTAAAATTCTGGGAACAAATATCAATGTCACAAATATGCAGGACACGATCTCCTACATTACGGATAATCTGGAAGCGCTGAAGGGCGATTACATCTGTGTCTCCAATGTGCACACCACGGTGATGGCCTATCGGGACAAAGCGTACCGCAATGTGCAAAACAGTGGGGCGATGGCCCTTCCCGACGGGCAGCCGTTGTCTATTGTCAGCAGGAAAAGAGGATTTTCGCAGGCAAGGAGAGTGCCAGGACCGGATTTGATGCCAGCCATTCTAGACCTCTCGCAGAAGACGGGATACCGCCACTACTTTTACGGCAGTACGGAGGCCACGCTGGAGGCGCTGCGGGCAGCGCTGCTGCGGCGCTATCCGAAGCTGCAGATCGCAGGTATGTATTCGCCGCCGTTTCGGGAACTGACGAAAGAGGAGGACGAGGAGATTGTCAGACGGATGAACGACAGCGGCGCCGATTTCGTCTGGGTGGCCCTTGGTGCGCCGAAGCAGGAGTGGTGGATGTATGAGCACCGCCACAGAGTAAAGGCGCTGATGCTGGGCGTGGGCGCGGCCTTTGACTTTACCGCGGGCACGGTGAAGCGTGCGCCCATGTGGATGCAGAGGTTGTGTCTGGAATGGGTGTTTCGGATTCTGCGGAATCCCGGACGTATGCTGCCCAGATATTTGAATACGAATTTTGCATTTCTTTACTATGTGAACAGAGAGGGAAAGAAGCTAAGAAGGGAAAGACGGCAGGGAATGCATATCGCCATGATCGGCCACAAACGGATACCGTCCAGAGAGGGCGGCGTGGAGGTGGTCGTGGAGGAGCTTTCCGTGCGCATGGCGGCATTAGGGCACCAGGTGGACGCATACAACCGCTTTGGCCATCACGTTTCCGGGAAAAAATACGACGATGAGTACGGCTGGAAAGGGCGGCGGTTTTACAAGGGCGTCCGCGTCTACATTGTGCCCACGTTCAGGCGCAGCAGCTTAAATGCCATCGTTTACTCCTTTTTTGCGACGATTATGGCGCTCTTTCACCGCTATGACGTGATCCACTATCATGCGGAAGGTCCCTGCGCCATGCTTTGGCTGCCTCATTTTCTGAAGAGGAAGGTTGTGGTGACCATCCATGGTCTTGACTGGCAGCGGGCAAAATGGGGAAATTTTGCCTCCTTTGTGATCAAGTTTGGAGAGAAGATGGCGGCTAAGTACGCCGATGACGTCATTGTGCTTTCCGAGCATGTAAAGGAGTATTTTCTCGAGACATACAACAGGAAGGTTACTTATATTCCAAACGGCATAAACAGACCAAAGCCCCAGGGCCAGTCGGTAATCGGTGAAAAGTACGGTCTGCAAAAGGACGGCTATTTCCTGTTTCTTGCGCGCATTGTGCCGGAGAAGGGACTGCATTATCTGATCGAGGCGTTTTCCAGACTGGAGACGGATAAAAAGCTGGTGATCGCGGGGGGCAGTTCTCAGGCGTACGGTTATATGGAGCAGATTCATAAGATGGCGGCGAAGGATGAAAGAATCCTGATGACTGATTTTGTGCAGGGGCAGGTGTTGGAGGAGCTGTACGCCAATGCTTACGCCTTTGTACTGCCCAGCGATGTGGAGGGGATGGCGCTTACGCTGCTGGAGGCCATGAGCTACGGAGACTGCTGTCTGGTCAGCGATATCCGCGAAAATACGGAAGTGGTGGAGGACAAGGCCCTGACTTTCAAAAAGGGTGATATAAATGATTTGAGAAGGCAGCTTGCGTGGCTTTTGGAGCATCCCGAGGAGGTGCGCCGAATGGGCGAGGAGAGCGTGGATTATATCTGCGGAAAATATGACTGGGACGATGTGACAAAGCGCACCCTTTCCGTATACGAGAAGGCGGCCGGACAAGAGAGACGGCCGGAGTAAACGCTGTGAAAGAGGACGGAGAAATGACGGCTGCGGAATGCGGAAGAGAAGGAAAAGAAAGAAGGGAAACGGCGGATGCGTAAAAGAACATGTATGGGTATCGTACTGGCTGCTGCTGTTGCGGCAGTATGCTGTCTGTACTTTAAAGATAAGAATAATGTGCTACTTCTTTTGGAGAACGGCCAGCCCTGTATCAGCGTCCGCACGGCTCAGAGTGAAAACAGGGTAGTTTTGTGGCAGGATGGAGAAGAAGATGGAGAAGCGCAGGAAGAGTCGGCGGGGTGGTTTTTTCTGCCGTCCTGTGCGGCCGACGGTAAAATTCGTCTGGGAGATACGGGCGGAAGCAGTGTGAGGATAGACGGAGAGCTTTATCAGGAGGGGGACACCTTTACGTGGGAGGAGGGGTGTACGTATTCTTTTCAGGTGACGGACGCCTCCTACGATTCATATACCTATGAGGCCGGTTTTATGAAATCGGCGGACATTCCGGCCATGTTTATCGACACCGCAAGCGGTGGGCTGGACTATCTGCATGAAGACAAAGAAAATGAGGAGACGGGGCGCATCTGTGTGCTGCAGGCGGACGGCGTCACGGAATATCAGGACGAGCTGCCGCGGATATCCGGCAGGGGTAACTCGACTTGGGAGTTTGAGAAAAAGCCCTACGCCCTTAAACTGAAGGAGGATCAGCCGCTCTGCGGGCTGCGGGAGAGCGACCGCTGGCGTCTTTTGGCGATCTGGAACGAGGGCAGCAGGATGGGTGATAAGATAGCCATGGATCTGGCGCAGGCGCTTGGTCTTGCCTACAGCACGCAGGGGACCTGGGTGGATCTGTATTTGAACGGAGAGTACCGGGGCATTTATCTTTTGACGGAGTCTGTGACAGTGGGATCGGGACGTGTGGATATATACGATATGGAAAAGAGTAATAAACAAAGAAACGTTTCCATAGAGGCAGGAACGGCCGAACACTACGAGGAGGAAGACAACAAAGGATTTCTTTTGGAGGACGGCGGGGATGTGGACGGCGGTTATCTGATCGAGAAAGACCATCCGAAGCACTGGGAAGCGGAGGACAGTGGCTTTTGCCTTTCCAGAGGAGATCTTTTCACCATCAATTCACCGCGCCACGCATCGAAGGAACAGGTGGCCTATATACAAAACTATGTGGAAGAAATCGATACCCTTGTGCAGAATGGGGACCCGGCAGTCTGGGAGAAACTGGATCTTTCAAGTTTTACCAAAAGGTTTCTGGTGGACGAGATCGCACTGGAAATGGACACAGGCTCCACCAGCATGTATTTTTATAAGGACAGGGGAGATGAAAAGCTCTATTCCGGCCCGGCCTGGGATTATGACAACGCGTTTGGCGAGGACAGCAGCAGCGACAGCTTTTTCGTGAATTACGGGGAAACCATCGTGAACAACAACGAGCGGCTGGCCATTTCCATCAACTGGTATCAGAAGCTCTATGAGACGCCGGAAATGCAGCAATGTATTGTGGAGGCGTATGCGGGCGTTCTGCCCTTTTTTGAAAAACTGCTGGATACGGGCATCGACAGGTATGCGGATCGGATCAGGGCTTCCGTGGCGATGGACGATGTCAGATGGGAAAGCGTTCGAACCGCCGATAACGACATGCCGCGGTATAGAAGTTTTGAGTCCAATGTCAATTATACGAAGTTCTTTCTGGCAAACCGCTTAAACTGCCTGTGCGCGAGATGGGGTGTGCCTCATGAGGCCTTCATCACTCCGGCGGACGGGGAAATGCACCGGGTTACTTTTCTTGTTTACGAGGGCGTGGTTGCGACGGTGGAAGTGCCGGACGGGGAAGTGCTTACCTATGCGCCGGACTATGACGGCGGCGTGTATCAGGGATGGACATACAGACGGGGCGGCGAGCCTTACAGCAGTTATATTCCCGTTTATGAGGATATGGAGCTGTACAACGCGAAGTGGGAGTAGAAGTACGGGTTTGTACGGGAGAATACCTGTGAATCGGGATTCTCTGCCGGAACTGGCGGTTAGGGAGATGCTATGAAAATTCTGATTGTAAATAAATTTTTATATCGAAACGGCGGATCGGAGACTTATATTTTTCAATTGGGGGAAGAATTACAGAAGAGGGGGCACGACGTACAGTATTTCGGCATGGAACACGAGGGGCGTATCGTCGGAAACCGGATCGGCTGTTATACGTCTGACATGGACTTCCACACGGGAAAACTGCAAAAACTGCTCTATCCTTTTAAAATCATCTATTCCTTTGAGGCGAAGCGCAAAATGGGCAGGGTTTTGCGGGATATGAATCCCGACGTGGTGCACCTCAACAACATCAATTTTCAGCTCACGCCCTCGGTGATTTATGCGGTGCACGCCTATGAAAAACGAACCGACCGTAAAGTAAGACTTGTATATACGGCCCATGATTATCAGTGGGTGTGCCCCAATCATATGATGCGTATTCCCGCCACAGGAAAAATCTGTTTCGCCTGCCGGGGCGGATATTTTGGCATGTGTACAAAAAACCGCTGTATTCACAATTCCCGTGTGAAAAGCCTTCTGGGGACGATCGAGGCAAAATTTTATATGTGGCGCAGAACCTATGGACTGGTTGATGCCATTATATGCCCGAGCGAGTTTATGAAAAGGCAGCTCGACAGCAATCCTCTTTTGGAGGAGAAAACCGTAATGATGCGCAATTTTGTGGAACGTCCGGTGGATGTTAACGCAGGGCGTGCGGACGCGGGGGCGTCAGGCAGCGCGAAGGGGAAACAGCCGGGCGGTGCAGGAACAGGTGCGCAGACCAAGGATTATGTGCTGTACTTCGGGCGTTTTTCCGAGGAGAAGGGGATTGGTACGCTGCTTGCGGCCTGCGAAGCCCTGCCGGATATTCCGTTTGTGTTCGCAGGGACAGGGCCGATGGAAGAGCAGGTGTCGAAGGTGAAGAACGTGGAGAACAGAGGATTTGTCACAGGGGAGGCGCTGTATCGGCTGATCGCGGGGGCGCGGTTTTCCGTCTATCCTTCCGAGTGGTACGAGAACTGTCCGTTCTCCGTGATGGAGTCGCAGATGTACGGTACGCCGGTATTGGTTTCCGATCTTGGCGGCGCGCCGGAGCTGGTGCAGGCGGGACGGACGGGAGAACTTTTCCGAGGCGGAGACGTGGAGGAGCTGACGGTGCATATCAGGGAACTGTGGGAGCAGCCGGAGGTGTGTCTGGCGTACCGGGAAAACTGTAAAGAGATAAAATTTGATACAATTGGGGAATATTGTGATAAAATAGTGAAGAATGTATATAATGGGAGCCCGGATGGAAATTAATATCTCCGTCGCCGCGCTCTCGCTCCGTAAAATGCATAGCGGACACTAAACTCGTGAAAAACCTCGTTAAGTGCCGATGCCTTTTAAGGGGCTCCTTGAGAAATTAATTTCCGTCCGGGCTCATTTTATACTTTTAGCGACATCCATGTCACGAAATTGCTGGCTGTCAGGCGGAATATTAAGAAAAGCCAATTTGCCTTCGCAGAGGCAGCGCAGCATATTTGTGCCGACTGCCCGCCAGTCTTTACGGATAAATTTTGAGTTTCTGTCTGTAAGGTGTGAATGATATATAAGGGAGTAATAATTATGGCAAGACGAACTTTATATGGAACTGTGATAGTGACTTATAGATGCAATGCGAGATGTAATATGTGCGATTGTTTCCGGGACCCGACGAGGCCGGAGGAGGAGATCACGCTGGAAGACATTAAGAAGCTGCCGGAGATGGCTTTTACGAATATCACGGGCGGGGAGCCTTTTATCAGGCAGGATATCCCGGATATCGTGCGGGAGCTTTACAAGAAATCAGACAGGATTGTCATATCCACCAACGGTTATTTTACGGACCGTATTATCGCGCTGTGCCGGGAGTTTCCGAAGGTGGGAATCCGTATCAGCATAGAGGGACTGCAGGAGACAAACGATAAAATCCGCGGGATTCCGGACGGTTATAACAGAGGTTATAAGACGCTCAAGACTCTGGTGGATATGGGGCATCCCGACGTGGGATTCGGCATGACGGTGCAGGACATGAACTGTGAGGATCTGGTGCCGCTCTATAATATCGCCAACGATATGGGGATGGAGTTTGCCACGGCAACACTGCACAATTCTTTCTATTTCCGCAAGACGGACAATAAGATTGACGACAAATACAAGGTGGCGCAGAATTTTGAGAAGCTGATCAATGAGCTGCTTAAGAGTAAATCTCCCAAGAAGTGGTTTCGCGCTTACTTTAATCACGGGCTGATCAACTATATATACGGCAATAAGCGGCTTCTGCCCTGCGATATGTCGAGAAACGCCTTTTTTATCGACCCTTTCTGCGATGTGATTCCCTGCAACGGCATGGAGAAGAAGGCGGTCATGGGGAATCTGCGGGAACAGAGCTGGGAGGAGCTTTGGAACTCCGAACAGGCGAAAAAGGTGCGGGAGTGCACGAGAAAGTGCGATAGAAACTGCTGGATGATCGGCTCCGCGTCCCCGGCGATGCACAAGTATATCTGGGTGCCCGGATGGTGGGTGATTAAGCATAAATTCCTAAAGGGCGGTAAGTACAGTCTGAAAGAAAACAGATATATCAAGTAAATATAAGGGCTTCAATAAGGAAGAGAAGATGAAATTTTTGTATGTGGCTCCGCGTTACCACACAAATCAGATGGATATTATGAAGGGTTTGACAGGGCTTGGGCACGAGGTGCGCTTTATCAGCCACTATGCGGCCGTGATCGAGGACTATTCCTGCGTGACGCCCATCGTGCTTGGGTATTCGCGGCTGTACAGGCTTATTGACTTTCTGTATGTGAAGGTGATTCACAGGAAAGATCCGACAGCCATTGTGTTCAAAATACAGCACGGTTTTCCGCCTCTTAGGAAACTCAAAAAACTGATCTGCGGATTTGAACCGGATCTGGTTATTTTGCGGGAGCGCTCCGTGTACTCCATGGCGGCCTACTATATTTGTAAGAAAAAGGGATATCCCTGCATTCTTTATAACCAGAATCCCCTCTGGTCGGAGCCTGCAAAGACCGATTTGCGGCACCGTCTGGTGGATCGCATGACGCCGCCGCTTCGCATGACGCCCGTGATGGGGGAAAAGAAGCCGGGGATGACGGTGAAGGAGAACGACTACTTCGTGCCTTTTGTAGTGGAGCCTGGCAAGCCGCCGGAAAACCGGACATATTTTGAGGGAGGCAGGGTACATATTCTCTGCATTGGCAAGTATGAAATCAGAAAACATCATTTGGAACTTCTGCGGGCGGTGGAGCAGCTTGGGGATAAGTATGAGATTCATCTGACGCTTGTGGGAGAAGCCACGAATCATTTTCAGAAGGCATACTGTGGGCAGGTAAAAAAGTTTGTGCAAGAGCACCGCATGGAAAATGTGGTTACGGTGAAAACCAACGTGCCAAGGCGCGATATGGAGCAGGAATATCTGGCTGCGGATCTGTATGTGATTCCGAGTACGCTGGAGATGGCGTCGGTATCGCAGCTTGAGGCCATGAGCTATTCCCTGCCTGTGATCTGCAGTGACAAAAACGGCACATCCTGCTATGTGGAGGACGGCGTTACGGGGTATCTGTTCCGGGACTGCGACGAGGCGGATCTGCTTCGCAGACTGGACGAAATGCTGTCGGACCGGGAGCGGATGCTCTCTATGGGAGCGGCGGGCTATGGCGCGGTGGTGGAAAAATATAATTTTAACAAGTATTTTGATACGATTATGGGAATGCGGGAACGGATTTGTGGGGGTGTAAAATAAAATGTCGAGGAAAGAGCAATGATTCACGAGAAAATCTATATCTGGATAAAGAAAATATGGTATGCCACATATATTCGATTTAGGGACTGGCTTCACGACAGAAGATACAGGAAATATTGGGGGGAGCATACCGCCCATAACGGCAGAGAACATGCGGACAAGACCTTTTTTATTGTCAGGCGGCGGGAATCCTACACAGGACTTTTTTCCGATTTTATGATCTATGTGAACAAGACAAAGCAAGCGTTAGATGCCGGGTATGTGCCGGTCATTGATATGCAGACGTCGGAAAATATCTATTTGAGCGGCGAAGAAATCGGAAAAATAAACGCATGGGAGTATTACTTTAAACAGCCCTGCGGATATTCGTTAAAGGATATCAAAAAGGCAAAGAATGTGATATGGGGATCGGGATTTACGGGGAAATGTTTTCCTTACACCGATATCCCGTATCTGCTCAATGAAGTCGGCGACTTTGCCTGTTATCAGGATATTGCCCGGAAGTATTTTAGGCTCAGTGAGGAAGCGTTGAACCGGGTCAATTCTTTTTATGAACGGGAAATGAAAGGCGAGAAGGTGCTTGGGGTGCTGTGCAGGGGAACGGATTATACCGGAAATAAGCCTTTTGGGCATCCGATTCAGCCGGATCCGGAAAGCGTGTTTGAGAAAGCAGACGAGGTTTTAAAAACGTTTCACTGTACGAAAATATTTTTGGGAACGGAAGATGCGGACATTTTTGTGCGTTTTAAAGAGAAGTACAGAGATCGTGTGATCACGAACCGCAGACATTTCGTCCCCTATAACGGAGAGGCGTCGATTGGGAAATTAATTCAAAACAGTGTCACGGATTTAAAGGAAGAAGGCATGGAGTATTTGGTTACCATCGCGCTTCTTGCACGGTGCAACTGTTTTGTGGGAGGATGTACATCAGGAACAGTCGGTGTACTGTTGATGAATAACGAATTTGAACACAGATATGTTTTTGACTTGGGGCTGTATGCATGACAGGGAAACAGGATGGGTATAAAAAGTAAAAAAAAGATAAAGGACGCTTTGGCGGCGGTTGTCTATTTTCTCTATGAAAAGGGCATCCTGCACAATCGAATAGAGGTATGCAATATCGATCAGACGATAGATGAGCTTCTGCGCACCGAAAAAAGTATGGTGCGCTTTGGGGACGGGGAAATCGTGATGATAAAGGGCGGCGATCTGATGCTGCAGAAGGCCAGCCCGGAGATCGCGGAAGGACTTCGAAAGATTTTGGCTTATCCCGATGAGAAGCTGATGGTGACGATACCGGATATTTTTAGGACGCTGTCGGATCATCATAGCGCCAGCAGACAGTTTTGGAAGGATCACTTGCTCTTTTGCAGAAAAACGTATGAAAAATACTGCGATCCCGCGCGGCGCTACTACAGTACTTTCGTTTCGCGCGGATATTATTATGCGAAGGACCGGAGCGGCTGCAGTGCACAATTTGCTAAAATAAGAAAAATATGGGAAAATAGAGATGTCGTTGTGGTGGAAGGAGAGAGAACACACAATGGCGTCGGCAATGATCTGCTTGATACGGCGCGAAGCATAGAGCGCATTATCTGTCCGCCCAGCGATGCTTACGGGGCGGTTCCCGCCATTCTGGACGCCTGTACGGCCTACGGTAAGGATAGGCTGTTTTTATTGTCGGTGGGAGTGGCGGCGAAGTTCCTTGCGGTGGAGCTGTTCCGGCAGGGATACCGCGTATTGGATATCGGGAATCTCGACATGGAGTATGAGTGGTTTGTGAGGCGTGCGCCCGGGAAGATAAAACTGGAGAAGCATGAATTTGTCAGTGAAGAGGCGAACCGTGAGGCGGGGTATACGGCATATTTGGAGCAGATAAAGGTAAGGGTGTATAATATGTGAAATGCGGACGCCCGGATGGACGGTAATATCTCCGTCGCCGCGCTTTCGCTCCGCAAAATACATAGCGGACACTAAGCTCGTCGAGCTGCATAGCATCTCGATACCTCGCTAAGTGCCGATGTATTTTGAGGGGCTCCTTGAGAAATTAGCATCCACCCGGGCTGTGCATCGGCAAATTTACGCATAATAAGATGAGGTAAAAGCTGGGGATATGATAGACAGTAGGGAAACATATCGACAATATATCATACAGGATCGGCTGGCTCTGGGGCGGCGGCAGGATGCGCGTCCTAGGCTTTTCGGGGATGAGATCTGGAAGTTTGAGATACTGCTTCGGAAGGTGGAGTTTGACTTAAATTGCAGGCGTGGTCCGGTGGGAAAACTGGTCGGGAAATGGCATAAGATGCGGTTTCACCGGCTGAGCGTGCGCCTTGGGTTTACGATTCCGCCGAACGTGTTTGGGCCGGGGCTTTCCATACCGCATTATGGGACGATTGTGGTACATGGGAATGTGCGTGCGGGAAAAAACTGCCGCTTGCAGGAGGGCGTGACCATCGGCGCGACGAACGGGAGCCACAAGGCGGCCGTGATCGGAGATAACTGTTATTTCGGGAGCGGCGCGAAGGTGATTGGTGAGGTTCGCATAGCGGATGATGTGGCTGTGGGAGCGAACGCTGTGGTGACGAAGGACATTGTGGAATCCGGCACTACTTGGGCGGGCGCTCCGGTTAGAAAGATAAGTGACAGGGATTCTCACAGCAATCTTTGCAGCGCGTTATTCGAGAAGAGGTTGGAAAGTGAGACGAAGAGGGCATGATGATTGTGCCGGGACAAAGGAGTAAGCTGATTTATGGGCAAAGAGAACAGTAATGCAAGAGCCGGAATGCTCAAAAAACTGGGATACATTTTTGATAAGAGAGATAAGTGGAAGATAGCGGCGCTCCTTTTTGCGATAGTGATAGGCAGCTTCCTTGAGCTTCTCGGCGTCACGATATTTATGCCGTTTATCAATATTATTGAGCATCCCGGAACCATCCAGACGGAATGGTATTTGAAGCTGGTGTATGACCGCTTCCATTTTCAGTCGGCGCAAGGGTTTCTGATCGGTGTGTCCGTTTGCATTATCGTGATTTATATTGTGAAGAATATTTATTTGATTGTTGAAAAAAGCTATATTTATCGGTTTTCTTACAATATGCAGATGAAACTTTCCACGCGGCTACTGGATACCTATATGAAAGAGCCGTATACCTTTCATCTGAATAAGAACATCGCCACTCTGCAGAGAAGTCTGCAGGAGGACACTTCCAAGTTCATGCAGGTTGTCCTGTATTCGCTTGAACTGGTGGCGGAGCTGGCGGTCTGTTTTGTGATGATGGTGTATCTCCTCACGGTCAGCAAGTCCATCACGATCATTGTGCTGGGACTGCTGGTGCTGTGTGTGGGATCATTCTTACTTTTTACGAAAAAATACAGCCGCAGGCTGGGGCTGGAAAATCAGGGATATCAAGGGAAGATTTACCAGTGGATGAATCAGGCGCTCGGCGGAATCAAGGAAATTAAGATTCTGGAGAGAGAGAGCTTCTTTACGGATGAATATTTTCAATATTATGAGAAATTTGCCAGAGGCCTGCGGATTGCCAGAACGATTTCCATTATTCCGAAATATGTGGTGGAGGCCGTGGCGATCTCGGGACTTTTGGTGGCGATTATTGTGAAACTGCTTTTCGGGGAGGCGGACATGGTGTACTATGTCCCGCAGTTAACCGTATTTGCCGTGGCGGCGTTCAGGCTCATGCCGAGCGTGGGAAGGATCAACGAACATGCCACAAACATGCTCTATGCGCTCCCTTCCGTGGATCTGGTTTATCATGATCTGACGGAGATTGCGGATTACGTGGCAAAACAGGATCATGAGGTGAGAGAAGACTGGAATTTGCAAAAGGGGATAGAGGTGCAGCATGTGACTTACTCTTATCCCGATACGGACGAGCCAGTGATCGACGACGCCAGTCTGTTTATCGAGAAGGGCAGGACGGTAGCCTTTATCGGCGCTTCCGGTGCGGGCAAGACGACTATGGTGGATGTGATTCTGGGCCTGCTCACACCGCAGAAGGGTGCGGTTATGGCTGATCAGATCAACGTGCATGAAAAGCCAAAGACTTTCCACGCGCAGGTAGGGTATATTCCGCAGGTGATTTATCTGTCGGACGATTCGATCCGCAATAACATAGCCTTTGGCGTGAAGGAGAAGGATATCGACGAACAGGCGGTGCGCCAGGCGATGGAGAAGGCGCAGCTCACGGAATTTATTGACAGCCTGCCTTACGGGCTGGATACGATAGTAGGTGACAGGGGTGTCAGATTATCCGGCGGGCAGAGACAGCGAATCGGTATTGCAAGGGCGCTCTACCACGATCCGGAAATTCTGGTGCTGGATGAGGCGACCTCCGCGTTAGACAACGAGACGGAGGCGGCGGTCATGGAGGCCATCGAGCATCTGCAGGGCATAAAAACCATGATTATCATTGCCCACAGACTGACTACGATCCGCAGTGTGGATCTGATCTACGAGGTAGGGGAAGGCAAGGTGGCACAGCGGAGTAAGGCGGAGGTATTTGCGCAGTCAAACACCACGCAATAAGATGCGGGGCATTCGACCTTTGCGGCAGCCGCCCAATATCCGAGCAGGCACGGCTGCATGGCCCATTGCCCGCGGAAATAAAACGGAGATGAATATGTCGGGAAAAGAAAAAAGACCGCAACTGAATACAATACAAAAAAACCGGCTATTCTACGGATCCTTGGTGCTGCTCGCTCTGTTTGTATTTTTGTTTGTCGGTTCAAGAGAGCCGGTTTTGTTTGACGACAGCGGTTCTTACATGAGGGTGGACTGCTTCGAGGGAGTCATGCCGCTTTACCCCCTGTTTCTCTTTTTGAACCAGTGCTTGTTCGGTACGGAGAACTATCTGGAATTTGTCATTGTAGAGCAGGCTCTTTTTTCGGGCGTCTGCGTCATCCTCTTTGTGAGGGAGATTAAAAGCAAATTCTTTCTGGGGTATGTGGAAGGGTATTTTTTGTTCCTTTTGACGCTGTTTCCGTTTACGACGGAACTGCCGCAGGCCATGATGCCGCAGGCGATTCTGACGGAGGGGCTGGCATACGGCGCTTTTTATCTGCTGATGCTGTTTTTGCTGCGCTATGTATGGGAAAAGCGGAACCGGTGGATTGTCGTTTCCTATTTGATGGTATTTCTGTTGACGATACTTCGCTCCCAGCTCCAGATTTTGTTTGGCGTCTGCGGTGTCGTATTTGCATATGTAATGTGGAAAAAGGCCGATTCGGGAATCAAGCGTTTGGCAGGGGGCTTGATCGGTTTTGCGGGCTGTATACTGATCAGTCTGTCGGGCATCTGGATAGGCGCCCGGACGGCGGCGGGATACCATGACGTGATCAAAAATAATATACGGGTTAACATGTTCATTATGAAAGTGCAGGACCCGGAATATTATGAAGAATTTAGTGTGACGGATGACGGCGGAAACCGGGGCGTAGACGAAATAGGGGCGGCCATACAGGAAAGGCAAGAGGAAAAGAAGGCGAAAGAGCGCCCTGTCAATACAAGTCAGTATACATCGCTTATCCTGTCAAGGGCGATGTATGAGGCGGATGCAGGGGACATATGGCTTTTTCAGGACAAGATGCTGCAAGGCCTGTATGAGGCTTTCTACGAGGCGGTAGATAAGGAGCAGCAAAGATATGCCTATGAACAGAAAGGGCTCTGGATCTGGAAGGATATTGTCGGCGGGATCGGACGGACAGGTAAGACATGTCTGTCTGCTGGGGTGCCGTATTTGCGGGAGCATTATCCGGAGATTTATGAGAGTGACGAATTTAACACGGTCTGGAATCACAGCCTTCAGACGATAGGAATAGAGCTGCTAAAGGCCCATTTTGGCCGGTTTCTCTACCACACGTTTATGTTGCTGCCGCAGGCATTTATCTGCACCGTCTTTTTTCAGATCGCGCCGATCTACCTTCTGTGTCATTTGGTGACACTCTTTCTCTATCTGTCGGCGCTTGCTTTGATGATATGGGGATATATGGACAGAAAGGTTTCAGAGAGCAGCGCGGAGTTTATGGCCCTTGTTCTGGGAACCAATCTGGTGCTGGTGCTTGTCACGTCTCTGGTGTTTTTCGGGCAGCAGCGGTATCTGGTATATGCGTTTGGCATGTTCTATATCGCCTATTATGTGCTTTTGCGGAAACTGTGGAATCTCTATATCCGCAGCAGGCTGTCAGAACTATGGAAGAGACGCAGCGCTTTTGGGAAGGCGCTGCAAAAGAAAAAGGACAGATAAGGAATCATAGGAGAAATGGATAGAAAGCGGGAGAAAAACCGAAAAGTTTTAGTGATCATACCGGCCTTTAACGAGGCGGAAAATATCGTACATGTGGTAAAACATATGATGGAGGCAGCGCCGCAGTACGATTATCTGGTAATCAACGACGGGTCCACCGACAACACGCTCGACCTGTGCCGGGAGGAGAACTTTCACTATCTGGATCTTTCCATCAATATGGGAATCGGCGGCGCGGTGCAGGCAGGGTATGTCTATGCCCGCAAATATGATTATGACATTGCCGTACAGATGGATGGGGACGGACAGCACGATATCGCGTATCTGGACAGACTTCTGGAACCGATTATAAACAGGGAGGCCGATGTGGTGATCGGTTCCCGCTTTCTGGAAAAGGAGGGATTCCAGTCTTCGGCAAGCCGCAGAATGGGCATCAATATCCTGAGCGCGCTGATTTGGCTGACGACCGGGAAGCGTATCATGGACGTGACCAGCGGTTATCGTGCGGTGAACAAAATGTTTATCCGGATTTACAGTGATGACTATCCGATGGATTATCCGGAGCCGGAGGCCATCGTGGCTGCGATCATGCATCTGGGAAGGGTGAAAGAGGTACCGGTGCAGATGCGCGCAAGGGAAGGCGGAACCAGCTCCATCACTTTCAAAAAATCGATTTATTATATGATTAAGGTCACTCTGGCGATCCTGATCTGCAGGATGGGGTATGGGATACGCAGAGGCAGGCGGGAGGATCTTCAGATTCCGCCGGGGAAGGAGTAAGGAATATGATACCTGCTACACTGAGATTGACGTTGATTGTTGCAGTGGTTTGTTATTTTGTGGTGATTCTCTATTTTTTAAAGCAGAAGGCGCTCAATTTGAAATATACGCTGCTGTGGCTGGTGGCCGGTCTGGTTATGGGTATTCTGGTTGTTGTGCCGGAGCTTCTTGTGAAGATTATTCATATATTCGGCATTCAAGATAATATGAACGGACTGTTCCTGTTTGCAATCGGATTTATAATCATGATTTTGCTGTCTCTGACATCGATTGCGTCAAGACAGAACCGTAAACTGAGGACATTGACGCAGGAACTTGCCATTTTGGAGAAGCGGGTGCGTGAACTGGAAGGACAGGACACAAAACTGTCCGGACAGGAATAAACCGTAAGGAGCTATGGAAACATATATGACATACAGGATGAGGCGGCGGGGGATACTGTGTTTTCTTCTTATTTCCCTGATTGCAGTCGTGGTGTTGATGGAAAAAAGCGAACATATCCGTATTCGGAAAAACGGCGATTATATGAAGAATTTCCGTTTTGTGCTGGGCAATTCCGCATCGGAGCAGGAAATATTCTGTTTTGCGGATGAGGAGAAGAAAGTAAATTATTTGTTTCTCCCTTCCTACGCGAGACTTAAGGATGTGCGGATTTCTTTTGCCGGGGCCAGAAATGTGGTCTTTGCGGGAGCGAAAGGGGAAGTTTCGCTTGTAAACGGCGAGGACATCGGGGCACTTGCGTACGACGAAAAATATGATGTATATTTTTGCGGAAAAAACGGCGAAAAACTGGAAAAACAGGAAGTGATCATCATGCATTCGGCCGGTCTTCCGGCTGTTTTTCTGGAGACGGAAAGCGGTTCCATGGAAATGCTTAATGCGGATAAAAGCTACGCGGAAAAGGGCCGGATTGTTTTGTTTGATGCAGACGGCGCCGTGGTGTGTGCGGACAAACTGAACCGCATTTCGGGGAGGGGAAATTCCACTTGGGCTTACCCGAAGAAATCATACGGTATCCGGCTGAAAAACAGGGCCGATCTCTTTGAAATGGGAAGCGCAGACAACTGGATTCTTCTGAGCAATGTGGAAGACCGTTCTTATATCAGAAACAAGATTACCTATGACATGAGCGTGGCGGCAGGGATGACGGGATCGCCGCAGTCGCAGTATATTGATCTCTATATAAATCACAGATACCATGGCATGTATCAGCTTTGTGAGAAGGTGGAGATTGATCCCGAGAGGGTGCCGATCAGAGATCTGGAGGCGGAAAACAAAAATTTAAACAAAGATATTGAGAACTGCGGGCGTTTCGTAACCGAGACAAAGAAAGGGGCGGCGCTTTACGCCGAGCCGCGCGATCTGACAGGGGGATACCTTTTAGAGAGGGATGTGGTGGAAAAATTTAATGGGGAGATCAGCGGATTTTATACGGAGACGCTGAAAGACCTGTATACGGTAAAAGAACCGTCATACGCCTCGGAGGCGCAGGTGGATTATATCAGTGGTCTGGTCAACGGGATGGAGCGGGCTGTCGTTTCTAAGGACGGCGTTGATCCGGAAACAGGGATGCACTACACCGATTATATTGATATACGTTCCTTTGCGCAGAAATATATTGTGGAAGAATTGTGTAAGAATAACGGCGCGGGTGCGACCAGTTCGTTTTTCTATAAACCCGACGATTCGGTCAGCGACAAGCTGTTTGCCGGGCCTGTGTGGGATTATGATAAGGCGTATGCCAATCTGACGGGTATTAACGAATCGGCCAGAGACTTATGCTATCTGATGCAGCGGGGCACAGATCCGACGACGCTTTTTTGGCATTTGAACAGGCATGCCGATTTCCGGCAGGCGGTGTCAGCCTGTTACCGGGAGTTTTTTGCCGACTATATGCTGGCCATCAAGGATGAAAAAATTGACGAATATATATCGGAGATTGACAAAGCCAAGGATATGGATCTGGTCAGATGGAAGGAAATTTACGGGGAATCGGTGGATTATGAGGGCGAGGTACAGCGGATTCGGGATTTCCTGTCGGAGCGGAAGCCGTTTTTGGATGAAGTGTGGGCAGGAGAAAAAGAAGTGTGTACGGTGCAGTTTCTCACGGAAGAGGGAATCACATGCAACTACGTGAGTGTGGCAAAGGGAGCGTGTATGGAGAGAATGCCGGGATCAGAGCCGGGCGCACAGGAAGGAAACCGGGTGTTTGACGGCTGGTATACGCAGGACGGAACGCTCATTGACAGGGAGACGCCGGTCGAGGAGGATATCACTGTGTATGCCAAATACCATGAAGTATCCGGGACGGGTTGAAAAGGGGAAGAAAGGATTGGCAATGCTTGATATTGCGGTTGATTTGTTGTGGCTTCGCCCCAAAAAGGTAGGGGGCACCGAATTTTATATCAGAAATTTGCTGGACGGTTTCCTGCGGCTTGAGGAGCCTTTTCACCTTTCTTTGATGGTGTCGAGAGACAACAAGGAGACCTTCCGGCATTATACCCAGGATAAGCGGATTTCCCTTTTAGAGACGGAGGTGGTTTCCGCCAATATCGCGGGGAGGATTTTGTGGAACTTTTTCTGCCAGAACCGTTTCCTCAGAAAAAGAGGGATTCGGAAATGCTTTATTCCGGTATACTGCCGTCCACTGTTTAACGGCGGCGTTACCTATGTCAATGTGATCCACGACTTGCAGGCGGCGCATTATCCGGGGTATCACCCGTTTCATGAAATTGCCTATTCCAGACTTTGCTGGTGGCTGGACGCTCATTTTTCCAAACATCTTGTGGCCATATCCGACTGGGTGAGAGACGATGTCAGGGAAAAATATCATGTAAAGGGCGAAAAGATCACAACCATCTACAATCCGATTACGGTGGATCAAGAAGAGGTCGCTTCCTTTGAGCGGCTTGCGGAAAAATATCATGTGACAAAGAAGGGGTTTTATTATACTGTGGCACAGTTGATTCCGCACAAGAACCTGGATACGCTGATTGCGGTGATGGAACGGATTAAGGAGACAGGGGCAGAACTTCCATGTAAGCTCCTGATTTCCGGGGTGAACGGGGAGAGCAGGGAGAAACTGGAAAAACAGATCCGGGAGAGAGGGCTGGAGCGGGAAGTGACGCTCACGGGTTTCGTGGAAAACGCGGAGAGGAACGCGCTGTACCGCCATTGTCTGGCATTTCTTTTTCCGAGTGTGTTTGAGGGGTTTGGCATGCCGCCGATTGAAGCTATGCTTTTCGGGACGGTGGTGATTGCCACGGACAGGACGTGCATTCCGGAAGTGACGCAGAAAAAGGCGAACTATGTGAAGGACCCCTATGATGTGGAGGAGTGGATCAGGGTGATGAAAAACCCGGCGGACCGGATAGCGGAGATGGACTTTAGCCAATATGACCAGATGAAGCTGAGCCGGAAATACTATGAACTGCTTGTGGGGCAGCTTGGACAGGCAGAGGCGGACGCGATACCTTAGAAAAGAAGAACGGGAACGGTGCGGCTATGAAACTGGCGGTTATTTTAGTGAACTATAACGGTGAAAAATATAATGCGGCGTGTATCGAATCTATATTGGCAAACAGAGGTGTGGATGAGCTGAGGATTATCGTGGTGGATAACGCTTCGCAGGATGATTCCATGCGCCTGCTGGAGGAAAGATACGCGGGGGATGAGCGGCTGGAGCTTCTGCGGCTTGATGAAAACTATGGCTTTTCCGGCGCGAACAACGTGGGAATCCGGCGTGCCGGGGAGTGGGGTGCGAATGCGGTTCTTCTTCTGAACAACGATACGGAGACTGCGCCTGATATGCTGTCCCGGCTTCTGGAATGCGCGAAAAGACATCCGGACAGTGTGATTGCGCCGAAAATTTATTACAGTGACGACAGAGAGCGTCTCTGGTCTGCCGGAGGGCGTTTTTCGAAGGTCATAAAAAAGGCGAGGCATACGGGCTTAAATGAGACGGACGGGGGGCAGCATGACCGGGAAAAGGAGATCGGGTTTGCCACGGGATGCTGTCTGTGGATTCCGATGGAAGTGATCAGGAAAGCGGGGACGCTGGACGAGCGCTTTTTTCTTTATTATGAAGATACAGAGTATAGTCTGCGCCTGAACAAGCTGGGCATTTCCATTTATTATTGCCCCCGCGCGGTGCTGTACCATAAGGTGGGCGCAAGCTCGAAAGGCGCTGACAGCCCGCTGTGTGCCTATTATATTGCGCGCAACTGGCTTTTGTGCGACAGAATACATCTGGGATGGCGGTATCCGCTGTTTCTTTTGTATTTTGCGGCAAACAGGGCGGTCTGCTGCCTGTTGTGGCTGGGGCGCGGAAAAACAGAACTAGTCCGGGCAACATGCAGAGGGGTTTGGGATCATTGCAGGAGGAAGTATGGCAGGACGGCGTATTACGGCTGAACCGTTACGGTGAACGATTGGAACCGTGCGTTGCATTTGCATTGAAAAAGGGAGTATGCTATTATGAAAAAAGGTTATTATATCCATTTTCAGGGACGGCAGTCCATTGGAGTCAGCAAAAAGATTGATATGCAGATGGAGGAGCTTCGCAAGTTTTTCGACGTGCAGGAGATGGAAGTGGAGACAGTTGCCAGATCACTGCCAAACCGGGTGCTTGGCTTATTTCCGACAGCCTCGATCGCGAGGGACTATAGGGCAGCGCTGGAGAAAATGGACGATCCCGATTTCCTGTACGTCAGGAGAACGGTGGCGGACAGGGCCTACCTTGGGTTCTGGAAGCGCGTGAAGGAGCGGTATCCGAACTGTAAAATTATCATTGAATTGTTCACTTATCCGTATGATAAGGATGATTTCGGGAAATGGAACGCATGGCCTTTTTATATCAAGGAACTGCTGTATCGTCCCAAATTGAAAAACTATGTAGACCGGTTTGCGACTTACACGGAGGATCAGGAAATATTCGGGATTCCGACACTCCAGTCGGCAAACGGAATCCATGTGGAACGTGTCCCTCAAGTTGCAGGAGAATTTGCGGACGGACAGATCAATATCATCGGCGTGGCGTACATGCAGCGCCATCACGGATATGAGCGTATTATCAAAGGTCTGCACGAATACTATACAAATCAGAAGAACCCGGAATATAAGGTTGTGCTGCGGCTTGTAGGTGACGGGCCGGAGAAACCGCTCTATCAGGAGCTGGTAAGCAAATATCATTTGGAGGCGTATGTACATTTTTACCCGACCATGTCCGGGGAGGAACTGGACAGGCTGTATGATACATGCGATATGGCGCTGGTATCCTTCGGTATGTATAAAGCCGGTTTTTATGGAAAAATGTGTGCGCTGAAATCAAGGGAATGTCTCGCCAAGGGAATGCCGTTGATTACAGGCTGCGAGATTGATGTTCTTCCTGAGGATTATCCCTATGCCAAGGTATTTTCGAATGACAGCAGTGTAGTAGACATAGGAGAGATCACCGCGCTGTACAAGCGGATCAGGAGCTCTGTGGGAAGCAAGAAAGAACTGGCTGATAAGATCAGGGCGTTTGCGAGGGAGCATGTCAGCATGGAGGCGGTTATGCGGAACGTAGTTATGTATATAGAGTCCTGAACAGGACAGCAAAAAGATGGGAAAGGCAGAGAAAATGATTACACATATTGTAGGAAACAGGCCGCAGTTTATCAAGCTGGCGCCGCTGTACCACGAGTTGGCGAAAGCGGGGTGCGGGCAGAGCATTATTCACAGCGGGCAGCACTATGATGAAAATATGTCGGATGTGTTTTTTGAGGAGTTAGGCATACCGGCGCCGGATGTGAATCTGTGTGCGGGGGGCGGAAGCCACGCGCAGATGACGGCCAGGATTATGGTCAGCCTTGAGGAGAGGCTGATAGCCCATAAGCCGGAACTGGTGGTTCTCTACGGGGACACAAATACGACGCTTGCGGGCGCGGTAGTTGCGGCTAAGCTCTGTATTCCCATTGCCCATGTGGAGGCGGGGCCGAGAGTTCATAAGAGGGAAAACCCGGAGGAACGCAACAGGATTGTCACTGACCATTTGTCGGATATCCTGTTTTGTCCGGATGCCATATCGCTGCAAAATCTGGAACGGGAAGGTCTGGGACAGGCGGCCTATATGACAGGTGATATCATGTATGATACCTATCTGACGATCGCTGACAGTGTACAGGAATCCTCTCCTGCGGAAGAAGTTGTTGTAATGACGTGGCACAGGCAGGAAAATACATGCAGCAGAGCACGGATGGAGAGCATTTTGGATTTGGTGGAACGATTGGGTGACCGGGTGATCTGCCCCCTGCACCCGCGTACCAGAAAATGTCTTGCAGAATATGGGCTGTTAGAGCGGGCAGAGGGGATTCCCAATTTCGAGATAACGGAGCCTGTAGGATATACGCAGATGGTAAGGCTTATGAACAGGGCAAGATTGATTTTGACGGACTCAGGCGGGCTTTCCAAAGAATCCTCATTTGCCGGGGCGAAATGTCTCTTCATGCTGGAAATGGATATGTGGGAAGATCTGGTGAAGGATAAGTGGATGCACAAGTTCGATCCGGAGCGGGAAGAGAGCGTGGTGGAGGCGCTTCAGTTTGCCAGAGCGGCCAAGCGTGTGCCGCCTGCGGACAGGCCCAGACATTACGGGGATGGCCATGCTGCGGCTAAAATGGTGGAAAAGCTGAGAGAAAGAGGGTTGATTTGATTATGGAATTTCGTGATTTGAAAAGACAATATCAGCTTCACAGGAAAGAAATAGACAGTGCGATGCAGGAAGTGATCGATTCGTCGCATTTTATTCTTGGTTCGCAGGTGAAACAACTGGAGCAGGAATTGGCCGAATATGCGGGAGTGAAGTACTGTATTGCGTGTGCCAATGGAACAGATGCGCTGCAGCTTGCTTTGATGGCATGGGAGATAGGAAAGGGCGATGCGGTGTTTGTGCCGGATTTCACTTTCTTCTCCAGCGGGGAAGTGGTTCCGATGACAGGGGCAACACCCGTTTTTGTAGACGTTGATCAGGATACTTATAATATCAGTACGGACAGTCTGCGAAACGCCATTGCATATGTGATTCAAAACACCGATTTAAGGCCGAGGGCAGTTGTGGCGGTGGACTTGTTCGGGCGTCTGGCAGACTATGAAGAGATCCGGCAGATTGCGGTGCAGTATGATCTTCTGGTTTTGGAGGACGCCGCGCAGGGATTTGGCGCTATGGCAGGCAGCAGGAAGGCCTGCAGTTTTGGAGATATCAGCACCACGTCCTTTTTCCCGTCCAAACCGTTAGGATGCTATGGAGACGGAGGAGCGGTCTTTACGGATAACGACGCGTGGGCGGATCGGCTGCTCTCCCTTCGCGTACATGGAAAAGGGAGCGACAAATATGACAATGTACGTGTCGGGATGAACTCCAGACTGGATACCATACAGGCGGCGGTACTGCTTCAGAAACTACGGTTTTTGGAGGAGGAACTGGAGGAATGCGGCCGTATTGCGGCAAGGTACAGCGAACGTCTGCGCGATCTTGTGAAAATACCGGCAGGGCTTGGCAGCATGCGGTCAGCCTGGGCACAGTATACGATTTGCCTGAAGGATAAAGAGGAACGGGAACGCGTAATGGAACAGATGAAGGCGGACGGTATACCGAGTGCGGTATATTACAGAAAACCGATGCACAGGCAGGGGGCTTTCGAAGAGAATCTGATTCAGGCAGTATCCTGTGAAAATACGGAGTATATCTGTGACCGGTGTCTTTCTCTCCCATTTCATCCTTATATGCAGGAAACGGAGATTGAGGCGGTGTGTGACAGTGTGAAACGAGCGATTTTACAGTGAGTTGTCTGTGGACGGCGGCGTGCTTAAGAACAGCGGAAGGTAGAGGGCGGGGGCATGGACGAGAAGATGGAACTGCACGGCTGGCTTGCCGCCAGCCGGAATATGAAAATCACCTGTCTGGGTGAATATATGGATTTGGGCGTCTGTGTACAGTACCGCAATCTGCTGGACAAATTTCCGCAGGATCAGATTTTTTTATCAACTTCCGGTCAGATTTGTCTGATGGACGGCTATGTGTACAATAAGGAGGAATTTCTCTGTCCGGAAGGGTTCGGGCAGTGGCCGGATTCCTTTGTGGTTTCTCTGCAGAAAGACCGTGCAGATCATTTTGGCAGGCTGAGAGGGGCTTTCTGCGGCTATTTCTATGACAGGGAAACGGATCAGATAACGGTTTATACGGATCAGGTTTCCAATAAGGCGCTATACTATTATGTGAATGGGAACAGCTGGATCGTTTCCAATTGTGTGTACTATATGGTACAGGTGTTGCGGGCTAACCATATCACATATCATTGGAACCGGAAAGCGGCGCAGTACATGCTGACTTACGGATATATGCTGGATGACAGTACCTATGTGGAGGAGATACACAGACTGCTTCCCGGCTGCTTTGCGGTGATAGGCGATGGCCGCGCGGCAGTGGAGAGATACTATTTTATCCGCAGTCAGGAGGAGGCTCTGTCTGAGGAGGCGGCTGTCGAAAAGGTTGATCTGGCGTTTCGGGAGGCAGTCAGACGGGAGTATGAAAAAGACAGAGAGTACGGCTATCAACATCTGACAGACTTAAGCGGCGGGCTGGACAGCCGTATGGTGTCCTGGGTTGCCCATGATATGGGCTACACGGATCAGTTGAATGTGGCATACAGCCGTTCGGGATACTGGGACGACAGGATTTCCAGACAGATCGCATGTGATCTTAGGCATGAATATCTGTTTAAATCGCTGGACGATGCCAGATGGCTGTATGATGTGGAACGGGTCGTGAGGCAGAATAACGCGGCGGCCCTCTATTCCGGGATTACCGGGGGAGCGAGACTTTTAAGGACACTCAGTGCAGACAGATTCGGGATTGAACATACCGGTATGATAGGAGACGCGATACTGGCGACATTTTATCATGACCGATCTTTTAATTACAAAAAACCACAGATGGGACTGCACAGGTATTCGGAACGATTGTCTTATCATTTTGATGAGGAGATATTGCAGGACTATCCGTGTCAGGAAATGTTTGCAATTTATACAAGAGGAATTATGGGGGCGCAGAGTTCCTATATGATCAGACAGCATTATGTGGAAACCGCGTCGCCGTTTATGGATGTGGACTTTATGGACGCGGTTTTCGCGATTCCCTTCGAGTACCGGGACAGGCACCGTCTCTACCTGCGCTGGATCAAAGAGAAATACCCTAAGGCTGCCGACTACGGATGGGAGAAGTGGGGCGGCGTGAAGCCGAAGGAATCCCATCTCCTATGGCGGAAGGTCAGAACTACACAGAGATTGGCAAAGCAGACGGTGTGCAGTCTGCGCAAGGTGAAAAATACGGATTCCATGAACCCTGTGGATGCATGGTATGCGGCGGATATGGAACTGCAGCGCTATTATGCGTCGTATTACGAAAGCCATATCGGCAGTCCGGTGATTGATGAAGCACTCAGAAATGATATTTCCGTTATGTTCCATCAGGGAAATGTAACCGAGAAAAGTATGGCGCTTACCGTGCTGGCGGCGGCGCATCTGTACTTTGCGTCATAAAAATGTGTTTCTTGAATTGGAATAAGTCGGAGGATCGGGAGCGCAATGGTAAAATATAAGATAGAAGAACTGGATTTTTTGTTTATATACGAACACAAGGTGCGGGAGCTGGAAAACCTGTGCCTGTTAAAATATGAGCTGGACCGCAGAGGGTATAAAGTAAAGATCATTCACATCGAGGATGCGGAAGCGCTGAAAGCGATGCGCCCGATTTATCATACGAAAGTGGTGGTAACGATGGCGTGTTACCAGAACAGCTCTATTGAATGGCATACGAAAAATTTTGTGAAGTTCGATAAGCTGATCGATATGCAGTGGGAAAATATCGTGTTTCCCATGGATGAGAAGGATGAAAAGGCGTATAAGAATTATTCCGGTGTCGCCAAGGAAGTTGTGCGTATTTCCTGGGGAGAAATGAACAGGAAGCGTATGCTGGAAGTGGCGAAGATGGACCCGAAAAAAGTAAAACTGATCGGCCATGTGGGCATGGACTTTCTGCGGGAAGAACTGAGAGGTTACTACCGCTCCAGGGAAGACGTGCTAAAGACCTATGGGATTCCTGCGGACAAGAAAATTTTCCTTTTCATTTCCCCTTATTTTTCCGATCACCATACGGAAGACTATCTGGTTGAAATGTGCAAACGCTTCGGAGAGGGGTGGCGGTACTATTATCAGGACTGTATGCTTCCCTCAAAGAAGATTATTCTGGACTGGATGAGCCGCATCTGTGCGCAGCGGCCGGACGTAGTGTTCGTCTACAGACCGCATCCCGGGGAGGAGAGCGCGCAGGCGGAGGAAATGAAGAAAAATTATCCCAATTTTAAGGTGATCGGAGACCTTTCCGTGAAGCAGTGGATACTGATCAGCGATAAGATTTATACGGGCAACAGCTCCACCTTCGTGGAGGCATATTTCGGAAAAAAGATGTGTTACCTGCTCTTTCCCGTGGCGGTGCCTGCGGACTACGAGCTTGCATTTTTGAAAAATGCGGACAAAATATCCGAATACGGGGACTTTGAGAAGACGACCCACGACGATGACAGGCCGTTTCCGGTCAGCGAACAGTTGATTGACGAGGTGTATACGATTGACTGGGACAAACCCAGTTATGTGAAATTCGCGGATATGGCGGAGGAAGTGATAAGGAATCCCTACTATAATCTGACGAAAGAACAGTTGAAGGCGTACTATCATAAGATGGGACCGGCGGAGAAGCTGACGAAAGCATTGACGAAGATTACGCCCCTCTATAATGTATATTTGACCATGTTAGAAAGCGACAGACCCAAATGGAGCTGGCTGGAAAAGAAACGTGCCGGGAGACGGAAACTGGAACGGATCGCGCATGAGTTTGAGAAGACCAGTGATAAGGAGATCGGGGCGATTATAGGAAAAATCGCGGGTCAACTGGAAACGAAGAAATCTTGAGCGGGAAACAGGCAGTGAGAAAAATGGAAACGGAGGAAAAGGACATGAGTGACAAAATTACAGCAGTAGTACCGGTGAAGGGAAACAGCACAAGGCTGCCCAACAAAAATATTTTACCGTTTGGAGATTCCAACTTATTGCAGCACAAAATCGAACAGTTGAAACAGGTGAAGGGGCTTCACGAAATCATAGTATCTTCCGATTCCGATGAGATGCTTGCCATCGGGGAAAAATGCGGGGTTAAGGCCATTAAGAGGCCGGAGCAGTATGCGAATGAATCCGTGCCCTTCGGTATGTTTTTGGAGTATCTGTGCGACACGATCGAGGGGGATCATCTTCTCTACGCATGTGCCACATCGCCCTGTGTGGAGCCGTATCTGTATGAGAAGGCGATCAAAGTATATTTCGAGAAACTGAAAGAGGGATATGATTCCCTGATTACGGTTTCCCCTTATCAGACCTATTTGCTGGATGACAACGGGCCGCTCAACTTTAAGATGGGATTAGAGCATAAAAATTCGGAGCAGCTTCCCATGATGTATCATTTTACGAACGGTATCGACCTTGCGCCCACCGAGAAGGTGCGGGAGTGGCATTACAACTATGGCCCTAAATATTATCAGCTCGTCATCAACAAGCGCGAGGCGGCGGATATCGACGACCTGTATGATTATGAGATGGCGAAGGCCCTGTATGCCATGAAAGATCCGAATCCGACGGTGTAAAACGGGATAGGAGATGGGGATACACATATAGGGGATAGAGTTAGCAGAGGCCAAAAGGCAGGAAACGGAGCATATGTCAGATATTAAATTACTGGACTGTACCCTCCGCGACGGCGGGTACATCAACGACTGGAAATTCGGAGAATATACGATAAAGGATGTGATGGCGAAGCTCATCGAGTCCGGGGTGGATTATATTGAAGTGGGATTTTTGCGCGACTGTGTCTATGAGCCGGACAAAGCCCTCTACAATAACTGCGCTGAAATCGCGCGTATTCTGCCGGAAAACCGGGGCAATACCAAATTCACGGCCATGTCGCTTCACAACAAATACAGCATCGATAAGCTGGAGCCTTATGACGGGAAGACGATCGACGCGCTTCGCGTGACCTTTCACGACTACGACATCGATGAGGGGTTAGAATATATCCGCAAGGTAAAAGAAAAGGGATACAAGGTGTTTGCGAACCCCATCAATATCATGGGTTATTCGGATCAAATGATATTGGGGCTTCTGCAAAAGATCAATGAGATACAGCCCTACGCTTTTTCCATAGTGGATACTTTTGGCTCCATGATGAAGGATGATTTACAGCGGATATATTCGCTGATTGAGCATAATCTGCGAAAAGATATCGTGATCGGCCTGCATCTCCATGAAAATCTTGCCTTGTCCTACTCCCTTGCGCAGGATTTTATCGGCATGAAGGCCAGCGGCAGGAATTGCGTAATCGACGCGTCCATGCTTGGCATGGGTCGCTCCCCGGGTAATCTCTGCATGGAACTGATCATGGATTACATGAATAAGCGCGAGTCCGGCCACTACGATGTCAATCCCGTGCTGGACGGTATCGACGACCATATTGCGTGTCTGAAACAGATAGAGCCATGGGGCTATAACACGGCGTATTCCATTTCTGCGAAATATAATCTGCACCGCAATTACGCGGAATTTCTGTTGGACAAGGGAAGGCTGCGGGCGAAGCAGATCAACCAGATTCTAGGCAGCATCGAGGATCATAAGAAGACGGCTTATGACGAGGCGTATATAGAGGGACTGTATCAGGATTTTCAAAACAGAGCGGTTGATGATGCGCGGACGCTTAAGGAACTGGCCGGACGGCTGGCGGGTAGAAAGTGCCTGATTCTTGCGCCGGGGTCAAGTATTGTCGGGGAGAGGGAGAAGGTAACTTCCTATATAGAGGCGGAGAAGCCAGTGATTATCTCTGCCAACTTCGTGCCGGATACGTATCGTGCCGACTACGTTTTCTGCTGTAATGCCATGCGCTTTGAAATGATGCTCGGCCGAAAGGATATGCCGGAGCTTGTGATCACGTCAAACCTTCTGGAGATGTGCGCGGACGAAGGCGCGGGAGACCCAAAGTCCATGATTGTCAACTATACGGATCTGCGCTTTGACGAAATGGGATCGTCTGACAACAGCGTGATTATGCTGCTGCGGCTGCTTAAGAGACTGGAAGTATCCGATGTGGCGCTGGCAGGGTTTGACGGTTACAGGAAGGATATGAAAGCGAACTATGTGGCGGACCATATGGCCAGTCAGCATACCAAAGGGGAAGAGGAAAATAAGAAAATCAGAGAGCGGATGGAGCAGATGGAGAAACAGATTAACATACGATATCTGACGAAGTCGCTGTATCAGAGGGAAGCATAAGGACAAAGAAAGCGGCCATGCGTGTACGGGAAGGAATCGGAAATATGGGGGACTGGCAAAGAATCAAATATCTGGTGATAGACGTGGACGGTACCATGACGGACGCGGGTGTTTACTATGATGAACATGGGAATGAATTAAAGAAATTTTCAACCAAGGATGGGGCGGGGTTTTTCGCCGCCCATCAGGCAGGAATTAAAATTCTGGTATTGACCGGCAGAGAGTGTGCGGCTACTACCCGCAGAATGACAGAAATGAAAGTGGATTATCTGGTGCAGAACTGCAAGGATAAAGTCGCGTATCTGAGACAGTTTATGGAGGAACACGGGATTGGCAGGGAAGAGATCGGGTATCTCGGGGATGATCTGAACGATCTGCCGCCCATGCAGTTGTGCGGTTTTGTGGGATGCCCTGAGGATGCGTGTAAGGAAGTCAGGGAGCGGGCCGATTATGTGTCGTCTGTCAGAGGCGGTTATGGGGCTATGAGGGATATCATAGAGTATATGTTCCGCGAGCGGGGAGAGTGGGAAAAGGTTACGGCGGAAATTTACGGAATTGGGGTATAGGAGAGCGGGAAGGAAACAGTTCATGGGTATCATGGATTTATTGAAAAAGTCAGAAAAGCTGGTCTTCTGGAACCGATGCAGGCTGCACAGCGGCAAGACCGATTTCAGAAATATGGTGTTAAACGGATACCACAGCCCGGATTTTCTGGAGCTGCATCATTACGGGGATGCGTATCAGGGGCGTATCGTTTACAATGCCACAGAGACAGGAAACGGTATTGGGTTTTTCGCGGAACTTGGCATGACGCTGATTAAGCTGCATTATGCGGATGACAGGGGACTGGTGCCGTACATCCATTGGGGAGAGAACTACGTCTATTATGAACCGGAAGGCATCCGCGGAGAGAAGAATGCCTTTTTGCACTATTTTAAGCCAGCGTCGGAGGTGGAGTCCATTGACTGTGCCGCTTACGTGCTGGATCAGGAAAGCTGGCACTGCAGTCAGGTGAAAGCGCTTTACGGCGCGGTCAGCTATGATGTGTCCCAAGCGTACATTGACGCTATGGCGAGGATGCTTCGGAAGTACATCAGATACAATGATGAGACGGAAAAATATCTGAAGGATGCGTATGAAAAGCTGCTGGGAGATAAAAAGACAATAGCGGTACATTACAGAGGTACCGATTTTAATAAAGGCTATAACAACCATCCCGTGCCGGTTCAGGTGGAGCAGGAAATGGAAAGAGTCAGGGAACTGCTTGATACGAAAGGGTATCAACAGGTATTTCTGGCAACGGATGAAAACGCCGTGGTGGAGAAATTCAGGCAGGAGTTTGGCGGACTGGTGAAGGTGTATGAAGATACTTACCGGGACGACGGCAGCGGCGAGTCTGTGGCATTTAGCAAATCTGATCGTGAACAGCATCACTATAAGCTGGGTCTCGAGGTTCTGCGGGATCAGTATACGCTGACACACTGTGAGGGAATCGTCTGCGGGTATTCCAATATTACTTTTATTGCGAGAGTGATGCGCAGGGCGTGGTTTGACGGGGAGTGGGAAGATTACTGCCTGATTGACAACGGACTGTATCACAACGGTAACAGCTTCAGCGAGAGTGAGAATGCCAGAAGACAGCGTTAAAATGCGGTGTTCTTAAGGATGAGAAAAAGAAAGTATGAAAAGAACGTTTGTGTCTGGAAAGACATGAGGTGCAAGAATGAAAGGGCATATATGAAGATCATGTTTTTTGCGATTTCATATTGGCCGTCGCAGGACGGTGTGTCGCAGGTGACACAATATTTGGCGGAGGGATTGGCCGAAAAACATGAAGTCCGTGTGGTGGCAAGTCTGTCCGGCTTCAACAGGGGAGAAACGCATAAAAATGTGCGCATAGACCGTGTGAGAGCCAGACGAAACCGCTATTTTAGTTATCTTCAGGGAGAGAAGGCTCTGGCAAAAAAATATATTCTGGAATATCAGCCGGATATTTTGGTCGTTGTGAGTGTCCAAAGCTGGGGATACGATTGGTTTAAGAAAGAATTGGACAAGCTGCCCGGGAAAAAGGTTTTATTGACACATGGAGCCTCTTGTCTGAAAGAATATAATGTTTGGAATCAGGTGAAAAAAATCCGTCCAAGAAGGCAGATTGTGGCGGATCTGGTCAGAGTGGGCAACGAAAGGTATTGGAAGAAATATAAAGAGAAGCTTCCCGCGGATCTGGCACGGTTTGATCTGGTGGCATATCTGTTCCGGGGAGAGAAACTGTACAATTACATGCAGCAGGCTGGCCTAAAAAACGGTATGATTTTGGAAAATGCAGTGGAAAATGCCTTTTTTGAGAGAAAAGCCTTTGAAATTGACGAAGACAAAGAAGTGGTGTTTATCAACGTTTCCAATTATGAGAAACGAAAAGACCAAGCGAAACTTTTGCACGCCTATGCGGCGGCTGATCTTTCGCACAGCAGATTGGTGTTGATCGGTTCGGAAGAAAACGAATACTATCATGGTTTGCTTAGGATGAAGCAGGAGATTGAAAGCAAGGCGGATTTTCAGGGTAAAATTGATATATGGGTGAGCATACCCAGAAGCAGAGTGCTGGAAATATACGGACAGGCGGACGTATATGTATCTGCCAGCAGTTGGGAAGCGATGTCGATTTCTCTTTGTGAAGCAGCAGCGGGCGGACTTTTGATTTTGTCCACAGACGTAGGACATGCCGCCCAGATTCCCGGCGTACAGTTGTTTCAAACACAGGAGGAGCTGACCAGGCTGATGAAGCGGGCGTGTGCGGATGCAGATATGCGCAGAGAGAACGGTATGCGGGCGAACGCTTATGCAGAAGAAAATTACCGCATACAGAAGAAAGTAGATTTTTTGGAGGAGAAGATGCAGGCATTGCTTTAAGGGCTGTTTAGATAGTTTGGCAGGGCTGTGCCGGTATTTCGGAAAGGGAATAACGGATACGGGTAAATAAAATGCGGGCAAGGATGAACGTATATCTGACGACGGGCAGAAAAAATTATAAGTACGCGTACGTCGCTATCAAATCGCTGTTTGAGGAGAACCAAAGTTCTGAAATATATTTGTATATCGTGTCGGAGGATCTGGAGGATTCGGACTTAACATATGAAAAGGAACTGGCGCGGAAATATGGCCATCACATTGTAATTTTGAGATTTGATGAGGAAGCAGCGGGCAGACATATCCGGTTCGGGCCAAATGACCACTGGGCGGTGGGAGCTATGTCCAGCTATTGGATGTTTCATGAATTGCTTCCGGAAGATGTGGACAGGATTATCGCGATTGAATCAGACACCGTCATTGTGGGTGATTTGTCGGAAATTTATCATACTGAGTTTGAAGGAAATTATGCCATATGTCCGGGGCCAGAGCACAAGCCTGAAAATCACCGGAAATTTATGGAAAAGATCGGCGGAGACTGCCTGACGTTTGTGCTGTCAATGTATGATGTGCAGAAGATTAAAAGCGATTTTTCGCTGGAAGATATTCTGGAGACGGATGCCAAAATCAGAAGAACGGCCGGTAATTCTATGATGGAACTTACTTTTGGATTGCTGTTCAAAGGCCGGATCAAGTATATTCCGGCGCGAATTGCCTGCATAGACGAGAATGAGAGATATATGGAAGAATTGGGTTATGACTATGTGGCAGCGTGTGAGAAAACGGCGAAGATCATACATTTTTCTTCCTATGGGGATTACAGCAAACCGTGGAATCCCGTGTTCTTGGTTCCGGGGTACAGCGTGTGGTGGCGATATGCCGCAGACAGCCCATACTTTAAGGAATATATAGAACGCCAATGGCAGTTCTACAACAAAACGAGAATGAAGCAGCAGGAGATTGCGAAAAATATTTCGTATAAAAATATACTGCTGTGCGCTATGGCGGTTATGACGCTGATTCTGATGGCGCTTTGTGTGATTGTGCGGTCGGATTGGACAGGGTGCTTTGCTGTGGCAGCGGCGGCAGGGGTTTCGCTGGGATTGTCCGTGCTATTCCGGAAAATCACCATAGCGTTTGGAAAGGCAAAAAATAAATGACAAAGCTGATTTTGGCGACGGAGAGTTTTCCTTACGGGAGAGGGGAGAAAACTTTTATCCTGCCGGAGATAGAGAGACTGAGACAGTACTATGATATCACGATCGTTTCCCATGCGAACGGCGAACAGGTGAAGGAAGGCTTGTGCTGCGAACTGCCGGAGGATGTCAAGGCAGTATGTATTGGAAGGCCCTGTCTGACTGCTTGGGATAAAGCAAAAGCCCTTGTATCCATTTTTCTGGATCGGGATGGAAGAACAGAACTAAGGGAGATTCTGAAAGGCGGAGCCAACAAGGGCGAAAGACTTTACCAGTCCCTCTCTTTTTATGCGCAGTCTCGGGTGGATCAGAGGAAATTGCGCCAAAGCCATATCCTGACTGCAAATGAACCGATGATTTATTATTCTTTTTGGTATACGTATTTTTGTTACAGCATGGTACGGGAAAAACGCAGGTATCCTGCGGTTCCTATCGTAACCAGAACACATGGCGTTGACTTATATCACGAGAGAATACCCGGTGGGAGACAGCCGTTTAGGCATCAAATGGAGAAACACTTAGATGCGGTTCTTTTTGCCTGTGTGTACGGGCAAAAATACTATAATTCCTATGTGAAGGATGAAGAGACATGCGACGATAAGATGCATGTGTGTAAACTGGGAACAGAGCGGCCGGGGCGGCAGATGCCGGCCGACGGGCGGGAACAGTGGGAACTTTTGAGCTGTTCTAACATGATTCCCCTGAAACGGATTCAACTGATTATTGACGGCCTTGCGCAGATTCAAGAGCTGAAACTCCACTGGACGCATATTGGGGACGGAGAGGTCATGCAGCAAATGCGTGAGCATGCCAAACGGATGCTCGGAGACAAAGACAACATACGATATACATTTGAAGGGTTTGTAGGAAATGTGCATGCGTATTATGAGCATAACCAGGTGGACTGCTTCATCACGACGTCAAAGACAGAGGGTGGATGCCCGGTATCCATACAGGAAGCTATGTCTTATGGGATTCCGGTGATCGGAACCGATGTAGGAGGGATCACGGAAATGATTGCGGATAACGGCATTTTGCTTCCGGCAGAACCGACAGCCGCGGAAATTGCAGGGGCGATACGAAAGATAATGACGCAGGAGAAGCAGGAACTACAGAAAATGAAGCGGGCTTCTTATCAGAAATGGGAGTCAGAATTTGATATTGATAAGTCTTTTCGGAAAGTACATGAAATCTTTGAAGATCTTGCTGTAGGATAAAAGCGATAGTTCGGACAGGTAGGGACGATGAAAAAATTTGTAAGTAGAGATATTGCCAGCTTAATAGACGTTCTCAACAAGCTAAATTATATCCTGAATAAGAAACAGAAGAAGCTGAGTGTTATCGTTTTGCTAATGACGGCGGTGGGCGCTTTGCTGGAAACATTGGGCGTGTCTATCATTATCCCTCTGGTAAGCGCATTTCTCTCACCGGATCAGCTTATGGAGAACCGGTATATTAAGCCAATTGTCTTGTTCCTTCATATTGAGACATCAGAGCAGTTATTGATTTTGATATCGGCGGCGGTGATTGTGATATATATTTTGAAGAATGCTTATATGCTGCTTTTGTCATACGTAAGAGTCAAATTTTCGGTGAAAGTGAAAAGAGAGCTGTCTATAAAAATGATGAACTCCTATATGGAACGGGAATATTCCTTTTTTCTTGGCGTAAACTCGGCGGATATCCTGCGTGGAGTGGGATATGATGTGAGCGGCGTACAGGACATTCTTTTTCAGTTATTCCGCATTATGGCGGATGGATTGACAGCGCTCTGCATCTGTGTATTTATCATACGGACGGATGTGGTTATGGCTGTCAGCATTATTTTTCTTATGGGAATTTCCCTGGGGCTGCTGCTGATGGTATTCCGCAGCAGGATGAAGAGAATTGGGGATTATTACAGAGAATGCACGGCACAGGTGAACAAATACTTGTACGAGGCTTTTCAGGGCATCAAAGACGTGATTGTGTTCCATAAGGAACCGTATTTTATCGGCAAGTATGCCGTGAGCTTTACGAATCAGCAGACAGCGGAAGTATCCAAGACGATCGCGGCGGAGAGCCCGGCTTATTTTATAGAAGCGATATTTGTGAGCGGCCTCATTACCGTTGTGGGAATAAAAATGATTGCGGGAAGCGATACGGCTGTCTTTGTCCCGCAATTGTCCGCTTTTGCGATCGCGGCTTTCAGAATACTTCCGTCTATCGGTAAGATATCGGCAGGATTTAATCAACTCATCTGCTCGTGTCCGGCGCTGAATGCGGCCTATGGGAATCTGAAAGAAGTGGAAGCGTATAAGAATGAAAGCAGGGTTCAGAGAGGCAGTGTCAAGAAGGGAGAAAATATTTTTAAAAGCGAGATCGCGATCAGAAATATGTATTGGAAGTATCCAAATTCGGAACGTTATGTCATTGAGGGTCTGAATCTGACGATACGGAAGGGGAAATCTGTCGCCCTGATCGGTGAATCCGGGGCCGGGAAATCGACCATGGCGGATATTATGCTGGGCCTGCTGGTTCCGGACAGGGGAGATATTGAGGTTGACCATGTGAGCATTTATGAGATCATGGATTCATGGAAGGCCACGATAGGATATGTGCCCCAGGCAGTATTTTTGACGGACGATACGATCCGGCATAATATAGCGTTCGGCGTAGATGAGAAAGACATCGATGAGGATAAGATACGGTATGTGGTGGAGAAAGCGCAGCTTGCGGATACCATTGCCGCACTGCCGAACGGACTGGATACGGTGTTGGGAGAAAGAGGCACACGCTTTTCGGGTGGGCAGCGCCAGCGTGTGGCGATAGCCAGAGCGCTTTATAACGATCCCGATATCCTGATATTGGATGAGGCAACCGCCGCGCTTGACAATGATACGGAGAATGCCATTATGGAGGCAATTGACGCGCTGCAGGGGTATAAGACGCTGGTGATTATCGCGCATCGCCTGACAACGATACGAAACTGCGATGAGATATATGAGATCAGGGACGGCAAGGCGCTCAGAAGAGAAAAGGCGGAAATCTTTTCTTAGGAGAGATGCCAAATGCTGATGCCGATTAACGAACGGAGAGGTGACCGGAATGGAAAAGAGTACTGTGCGAACGGGAGTGGGCAAAAGAATAGCGGAGGCATTTTATAAGGCCCGGACAAGTGTGCGTGCGGGCATAGAATCATATGTCATGCCATATAAATGGGAATATCTGATTGGCGGGATATTTACGCTTATCATCATTTTCTCAGCGATGTACTTTGACTTTTTCGCCACATTCAGGGACGGCATCAACTTCTGGTATGCGCTTTTTGAGGGACACCCGCTGTCCTATTATTCCTATGCGGCCGCGATTCCGGGGGCAACACCCAACCGGGAGATCGTTTGCGGCGCGGCATACGACTTTACCATCTATGCTTTTTTCGCGGTGTGGAATTTCCCGGCGTGGCTGTATGAACGGATATCCGGGAATTATGCGGAATCATCTCTGATATGTATGATGTGGGCGAAACTGATGCTTCCCGTGATCGCCATTGTGATTGCCGGAGGTATGAAAAAAATACTGGAATTTATCTCAGGCAATGGCAGGGATACGGCTGCGATGATTTATGCCTACAGCTTTTCCGGCATTCTTATGATGGCGGCGTATTCGGTGGGACAGTATGATATCATCGGCGTTTTGTTTGCCGTTTACGGCGTATATTACTTCCTGACCGGGGATTACAAAAGGTTCTATCTGTACTTTGGGGCGGCGATCACCTGTAAATATTTTGCGGTGTTCCTCTTTGTCAGTCTGGTACTTCTGCATGAGAAACGGATTTTGTATATAATCAGGAATCTGGCTGCCGGGTGTTATCTGGTGATAATAGAGAAATTCCTGTTCAGTTTCGGAAAGAGCTATGCCTCGCTTCATCCGACCATAGAGAAGGTGCACACCGGGGGCAGCGAGGGTGTGGTGGGGACACTGCTCTTGTCGTCGCGGGTACAGTATTTGTTCCACTTAAAGGCGCCTATGGGAGTGGACAGCATGTCTGTTTTCGTATTTCTGCTTGCTTTGATATGGGTTTACTGTTATCTGCAGAAGAGGGAGGAGACATACAGTTTTTATTACAAAGTGATATATATCGCGTTCAGCATCAATGCGGTATTTATTCTCTATACTGCTTCGACGCCTTATTGGGCGATTGTGATGGTTCCGTATATGATCCTGATGATCTACTGCAGAACCGGGAACAGGAAGGTAAATATATCGCTGGAACTCATTGTCGTCGGGAGCTTTCTGGTATGGCATTTTGCCAGAGAGCCGTATCTGTTTTACAGTGAGAACTGCGAAGGCATGCTGCTGTACTACCTGCTCGGAAAGCCTTATTTCTACAGGAGAGGACTGACTGCCGTCATGGCTAGACTGATAGAGGAGGGCGGTATTCTGGCAACGCCGATCAATATGCTGCGCTCTGTCTTTTATGCATGTATGCTGGTGCTTTTGATTATCAATTTTCCGGCATTTAACAAGCAGGAGAATGATTTTGCCAACAGGCAGGAGGAGGCAGGCATGAGGGGGCTTCTGGCGTTCAGAACGCTGTGCATGGTAGGGGTACTCCTGCTTCCGCTTGTCGGATATGTGGTTCAGGTAGTGTTTGGCGAATACTTTGGAAGCCTGCAGACAGAGAACCAGCTTTTGATTGATATACTGCCGCATTTGGTCAACTGATATATGAATAAAATTACGTGAAGGAGGAAAGAAAAACATGGATGACAAGAAGAAGCTGTTTTTGAGGGGGGGGGGTATTTCTAAACGTAATATTGCTCGTGATTGGTGCCTTCTTTATTCTTCGCAGGAATCAAAGTGATATTATATTGCATGATATCCCCCTGTATACTGCGGAAGGCGAATATACGGAGGGATTGAAAAATGCCTTTAACACCGAATATCCGGAGGGGTTCTATTATTTTGTCGCTGAGACGGGCTCTTTAGAAACGGGTATTTATGATATAACTGTAGATTATGCTGCACCTCTCTATCATGACCACTATACAATTACCTGCGAATATGAGAAGGACGGCGGATATTATCCGGCAGTCTATACGGAACCGCATACTTTGAGTTCGTTTAGTAAAAGCCTGACTTATCGTATCTGGGTAAACAGTAGATTGGACAATTTAAAGCTAAAGATAAACTGCGGCAGTAAAACAGGTGAAGTTTTTGACCTTTGGCAAGGCAGCGCGTTTTATGTAGATAAAATAGAGATTGCAAGAGACTACAGGCGAACCGTGCTGTACAAAGGATTACGGTTTTTGCTGTTGCTGGTTTTGATTGACGGGAGCCTGCTGATCTATTGGAACAAAAAATGGGTTGGCGAAAAATTGCGCGGCAATTTTTATGTGGTGTTGGGTCTTGTTTGTGTTTTTATAGTTAGTTCTCTGAGCGTTTTTGGGAAATTTTCGGTAGGGCATCATGATATTCCTTTTCACTATTCGAGGATTATTGGGCTGGCAGAGGGGCTGTCAAGCGGCGCTTTCCCGGTGAAGATACAGCCGGGATGGTTGTGGGGGTACGGGTATGCGGCTTCTGTATGTTACGGGGATCTTTTGCTGTATATTCCGGCCGTACTATATTTAATGGGCATGCCGATCATACATGCTTACAAATTTTATATTTTGCTGTGTAATGCGGGAACACTGCTTATCGCTTATTTCTGCTATCAGAAAATAAGCGGAAATAAATATGTGGGGGTTGCATGCAGCGCATTGTATTGTTTTTCGATCACGAGGCTTTTGAACATTTATCTTCGTACCGCAGTCGGCGAATACACGGCATTCATGTTTCTGCCGCTGGTTTTGCTTGGTGTTCGTCAAATTTATCTGGAAGAGGAAAAATCTTTTAAAAGCGGCGGGCTGTTTTTGTGTCTGGGTATGACGGGAGTCATTCAGTCGCATGTCATCAGTACGGAGATGACTTGCATTTTTATAGGCCTGTCGGTTTTGCTGATGATACACAGGATGTCGGGGCGAATCTTTGTGGCGCTGGTAAAGAGTGTACTGGCTGCGCTCTGCCTGAATCTTGGATTTTTGCTGCCGCTTCTCGACTATGCAACAGATGCGTTGAAGGTGTTTGCAAAAAGATCATCGTATGGTATGCAACAGGCCGGGTTGAGCCTGTATGAACTCTTTTCAGTCAACAGTACCAGCATGGGAGATTGGAAAGATGCGCTGCTAGGTTTGGAGGGAAGGATACCGGAATCTTTGGGGATTGCGGTGCTGATCGTACTGTTACTTACGGTTACGGTGGCTGTCAAATGCCGGGAATGGGAGCCGGGAGCAAAAAAGGAATTTATTCTGTCGGTTGTTTTAAGCGGCACCGCGCTGTGGATGACCACCTATTATTTCCCGTACAACAGGCTGGCGGCGGTGCCGGGTCTAAGAAATATTTTTGCAAGCATGCAGTATCCGTGGCGTTTTTTGAGTGTTGCTGCGCCTCTGTTGACATACATGGCCGGTCTTGCCTTGGTGAAGGTCGGGCAGATGTTTGGAAAGCAGAAGATGCACGGTATACTGATCCTGATTTGTGTGGTCGGTGCGCTTCAGGCTTTGTATTGCATGGACATGCTCAATCGAACGGAAGATATGAATCAGGTGTATTATGATTATCGCGATAACAGGAACCATAAATGGATTGCATCCGGTGGGGAATATTTGCTGACGGGCACCAATACTTATCAGACCGGGTTCGAACAGGATGTAGTCGGTGAAAATGTTCAGTTAGGGGTTTCCGAGAGGAAAGGCACCCAAATACAAGTAGCCTGTGAGGCAGAAGAAAATGCACGAGTGATTTTTCCCTTATTTGCCTATAAGTACTATCAATGTATGGATGTGCAGACGGGGGAAAGATTTCCAATCATGCGAGGTGACAACAACAGGATAGAGGTTGCGCTGCCGGATTATTATCAGGGAACGTTGAAGGTTAGTTTTGTAGAACCTTGGCATTGGAGAGCGGCTGAAATCGTGTCGCTGCTTACGTTGATTGGGATTATTATTTATGTATGTAGGAGACGGCGGTATTGATTTTGGGAAAGACTGTTGCTGATAGAATTTCCCGAGACGATCCGGACAAGAGTCATTACAGGAACAGTTGGAGAGAAGCCCTATAGAGTTGGAGCGGGTGAAAGTGAATCGGTTGCGGCAAAAAAGGAAATGTGCTATTATATTGAAAAATGTAGGAATATAGATTGTTCTTTTTCTGGGGAAAATTCATAAAGCGAAGGAGATCAAAAATGTGTAATTGATATGACACAGAAGGAGTGTTAAGGGGATATGGGTTTCAACAGTACAGAAGAGCTCGATTTGGAAAGAATTCGAAGAGAGTTTAATATAACGGAAGCACGTATTAAGGAGCTGCCGATTGCCAAGTCAGAATTGGATAAGATATACCGCAATTTTCAAACCGATAAGCCGCAATTGGAGACGATAAAATCAGAGATTCTGACAAAATTAAATGAGAAGTTGTCCGGAAAAGTTCATTCTATCAGATGCAGAATAAAAGATAAGGATCACCTAATAGAAAAAATAATCAGAAATATTTACGATAAACCTTCAAAATATCAAGAGCTGAGTGCTGATAATTATTATAAAATCATAACTGATTTAATTGGTGTCAGGATTATCATTTTGGATAAGCGGGATTGGCGTGAGGTACACAACAGTCTGTTACAGATTTTTCGCAATATACCGGAACGATATGCTGAAGAAGCGAAGGACATTATTACGCAATATGACCGGTACGATCAAGAGGCGAATGCTGAAGGTAAAGAATTTGAACACAGTTATCATGCGGAAAGGCCGAATGTCTATATCACTTCAAGAGATGATAGAGAATTGTATCAGGATGATTATTTACATATCGATGACTCCAAGACGCATTACAGATCGATTCATTATATTGTAAGATATAAGTTTGCCTATTTTGAAATTCAAGTGCGGACTTTATTTGAAGAAGGGTGGTTAGAGTTCGATCATCGTATTAAATATCCATATGATCAGCATAATAGAAAAAAGATTGAGTACGCGGGTGTCTTGAATAGCCTTGCAGTTGCGGCTGACAGATTGATCGCTTTTTATGATGAAACGGATTTTAAGCGGGATATAGACGGGACTGTAAATGAAGAGGAAAAATCTATGGAAAAATTGACTGGTGCATATCAAACAGCACATGGCAACTATGATGAAAAAATGATTTCATTGTTTTAAAAGAGGGAGTGTAGCTTATGAAAATGGATTCTTTCTGGGGAAGTAGAAAGATAATGTGTTCGGTTCAGGCAGAAGAGGGTGCAGTACACCTGATTGAAAATGTTCGAAATCGAACGCTGCCAATGGACATTTTGCCTAACAGATATAATAAATTTTCCGGCGAACTTGAGCAGGAGGATTATGTTTCCTATTGCCGCTTCTTAGAATCTCTGAACGGACAAAAGATATTAAATATGTTGGAGGAAGAAGATGCAGGAGAATATGTTGAGTTATGATGCTATAGTTAACTATTTTGGCGAAGCGGTTGTAGCTGATCGATATAAATATTTATATGATAAAATGCAGCAGTATATTAATGCCAGAAAGCAGCAGGACTGTCTGTTCGTCTGTGAAAAAATCTTACAGCAGACGGTTATGGATTATTTTGCAGATGTGTATCGTCTAAAAGAGTTTCACAAAATTGAAAATATTAATATGACAAAGATCGTGGCGTATGAAGTGTACTGGATTGTAAGAAGAAAACCGATTCAGGTTAGAGATAATGGATCGGCAGCTTCCAAAATGTTTGCCAATGAGGGGTTTGCAACGACCTTTATTGCGCATGAATATTTAGTCCCGGAAGAAAGAGAGCCACTGCACCCTGAAAAGGAAGAGGCGTTTTTCAAATATTTGCGACATGTCAATTATCACTTAAAGTATAGGTGTATGGACAAACAGTGTTTGGAAATAATGCTATTTTCCTTTGAAACCGGGAAATATATCGCGTAATGCCAGATGGATTGAAAGAAACTACCCGATCTAGCTATTGGGTAGTTTTTGTTATGACAATGATGGGAGAAGGATATGAGCGAGACGATGCTTCTTGACTGTACTTTGCGGGACGGCGGGTACGTCAATGACTGGAAATTCGGACATGACAACCTTATCAGTATTTTTGAGAGACTGGTGGATGCGAATCTGGATATCATCGAGATTGGTTTTCTCGATGAACGGCGGCCTTTTGATATAGACCGGAGCATCATGCCGGACACGGACAGTGTCGAGAAAATATACGGAAAGCTTGATCGGAAACAGGCAATGGTGGTTGGCATGATCGACTATGGCACATGCGGTATAGAGCAGATTAAGCCGTGCGCGGAGAGCTTTCTGGACGGCATCCGCGTGATTTTCAAGAAGCATCTGCGGGAGCCTGCTTTTGCGTTCTGCAAAGAGCTGAAGGAAAAGGGCTATAAGGTATTCGCGCAGCTTGTGTCAGTGACCAGCTACGATGACGATGAGATGATGGACGCGATAAGACTCGCCAATGAAATCAGGCCTTATGCGCTGTCCATGGTGGATACCTACGGCCTGATGCATCAGAATAACCTTTTGCATTATTTTCACTTGATGGATAGGCACTTAGATCGAGAAATCGGGTTGGGGTATCACGCGCATAACAATTTCCAGATGGGCTACGCCAACTGCATCGCTATGCTGAGCAGCAGGATCGAGCGCAGGATGATTGTGGACGGCAGTGTCTATGGTATGGGGAAGAGCGCGGGAAATGCGCCGCTTGAACTGGTGGCTATGTACATGAACAATGTGCTGGGAAAACAGTATCATATCAGCCAGATCCTTGAGGCGGTGGATGCCAATATATCACAGTTTTACCGCCCGGCTACATGGGGATATAATATGTTTTATTATATCGCGGCTTCCAACGACTGCCATCCCGAATATGTGGCGTATTTGATGAACAAGAGAACGCTGTCCATCAAGTCGGTCAATGAAATACTGGCAAAGATTCAGGACGAGAAGAAACTTCTGTATGACTGGGAATATATCGAAAAACTTTACGTGGCTTATCAGAAGAATGAAGTCAACGACGGAGAAGACCGGAAACGGCTTCAACAGGTTTTGTCAGACAGGGATATTCTGCTGGTCGGACCGGGAGTGACAGTGAAAACACAGAGGGAAAGGATTGACCGGCATATAGCGGATCACAAGCCGACGGTTATTTCCATAAATTATGTGCCGGACGGGATAGAACCGGATTATATTTTTCTGAGTAACGCGAAGCGGTATGTGCAGCTTGCCACACGGCTGAGTCAGGAAAAATATGTGCTCATTGCCACGTCGAACGTGACAGGGACAAATGGCAGTGCCTTTGATTATGTGCTGAATTTCAGTACGCTGATGGACGCGGAGGCACGGATTGTGGACAATTCTCTGGTGATGCTTTTGAAGGCATTGAAAAGCGCCGGGTGTACGAAGGTAACTTTAGCAGGGTTTGACGGGTATTCCGGGGAAACTTCCAACTATTACAATGTGGAGATGGAATATGATTTTGCCAAAAATATGGCGGCCTATCTGAATCAGTACACGACAGCGTTTCTGGAGAGCATTTGTGACGATATGGAGGTTACATTTTTGACGGACTCACGGTATCGTCAGCAGCCGCGCCGGGATGATTAGCAGACATTAATATGGCAGAGAAAGCCGACGTTTCGAAAAGAGCGGGCGGAGTTGTGTAAAATACGAAAAACAGGGAGAAGATTAGGATGAAAATGAAAGTTGCCGCGTATATAGCTGATTTTCTTGTAGCGCATGGAATCAGGGACTGCTTTATGGTGACAGGCGGGGGCGCCATGCACTTAAACGATGCCTTGGGACACAGGGAAGGCCTGCATTGTACCTTTAATCACCATGAGCAGGCATGTGCCATCGCCGCGGAGGGCTATACCCGCATGACAGGCGATCTGGCGGCAGTCTGTGTGACCAGCGGGCCGGGCGGGACGAATGCCATCACAGGAGTCATGGGAGGATGGCTGGATTCGATACCGATGTTTGTTCTTTCCGGACAGGTGAAGAGGGAGACTACGATTCACGCGTGTCCGGACTTACATCTGCGGCAGCTTGGAGATCAGGAGTTTGATATCATCCGGTCAGTCTCCAATATGACGAAGTATGCAGCAATGGTGACGGAACCGGCGCAGATTGCCTATCATTTGGAAAAGGCCCTGTTTCTTGCGAAGGATGGAAGGGGCGGCCCGGCGTGGCTGGATATCCCCTTAGATGTACAGGGCGCTACGATAGAGACGGACGAACTGCCCCATTTTGACCCGCAGGAGGAGGGGCTTATGCCTGTTTCGGGAGCGGACTTGGCGGAGGATGTGGACATGACAGCCCGGACGATCCTGCTAAAGATCAGTGAGGCGAAAGCGCCGCTTATTCTGGCGGGGACAGGTATCAGGCTTGGAGGTGCGCAGGAGCTGCTGCTTAAGCTGATTGACAAATTGGGGATACCCGTCGTGACAGCGTGGAATGCCAACGATACAGTGGCGTGGGACAATCCCTATTTTGCGGGGATGCCCGGAACGGTGGGAACCAGACCGGGGAATTTCGCGGTGCAGAACTGCGATCTTCTTTTAAGTCTCGGATGCCGTCTGAATATTCGGATGATCGGATATAACAAACTTGATTTTGCAAAAAATGCGTATAAGATTATTGTAGATATTGACCCTGTGGAGCTGCAAAAGCCGACAGTCCGCCCGGATATGCCGGTAAATGCTGATGTGAAAGTTTTGCTGGAGGCCATGCTGGCGCAGGAATATCAGATGCAGGGACATCACGCGCCGTGGGCGGCGTGGTGCAGAAATCTGGTACAGACCTATCCGGCGGTACTTGACAGCTATCACGGGAGTGGCAGCGATCCCATGAACCCATATGTTTTCATGGAGAAACTGTTTGCAAAATGCCGCGAGGATGAGCGGATTATATGCGGAAACGGCAGTGCCTGCGTCATCACCTTTCAGGCGTGCCGGATAAAGCAGGGACAGAGAATGTTCACTAACTCCGGCTGTGCGGCAATGGGATATGGGCTTCCCGCCGCACTTGGCGTTGCGGTTTCCGATAACAGCCGGCGTGTGGTCTGTATAGACGGCGATGGCAGCGTAATGATGAATATACAGGAGCTTGCGACGATTGCGCATAACAATCTGGACATCAAGCTGATTATACTGAACAATAACGGGTATCACTCGATCCGCCAGACGCAGACCAACCTGTTCAAGCCGCCGTTTGTCGGGATTGACGGGGACAGCGGCGTCGGTTTTCCGGACTTTGGCAAACTGGCGGACGCATTTGGACTGCGTTATTTCCATATAGGGAACGAGACGGAATGTGACGAAGTGCTGGAAAACGCGATTGCCTGCGAAGGCCCTTGCATCTGTGAGGCGCTGCTTGATCCGAAACAGAACTTTGCGCCGAAATCTTCCTCCAAAGTGATGCCGGACGGAACAATTACGTCGCCGTCTCTCGATGATATGGCGCCCTTTCTGGATCGGGAGGAGTTTGGGCGGATTCATTATCTGCAGGAATGAGCGGATAGAGAGGCGGTCTGTGGACGGAAAATGATGGGGGATTAGATGCGTAGAGTGATAATTACCGGCCCTACCGGTGCGATCGGTATGGCGTTGATACAAAAATGCATAGAGATGAACACGGAAGTCACAGCGGTGTGTCATCATGGTTCGGCAAGGATCGGACAACTCCCTGTTTCAGAGCTGGTGAAGGTGGTAGAGTGTGACCTGTGTGAAATGAAAACACTTCCGGAACGCCTGCAGGGCAGTTATGACGCTTTTTTTCATTTGGCATGGGCGTGTACGGCGGGAGAGGGAAGAAACGATGTGGAAGCCCAGACACAGAATATCCGGTATACGATGGATGTGGTGGATGCGGTGAAGAGGCTGGGCTGTGAGTGCTTTATCGGCGCCGGGTCCCAAGCGGAGTATGGCCGGGTGGAAGGCAGTTTACATGCGATGACGCCGGTGTTTCCCGAGAACGGGTACGGGATTGCCAAGCTGTGTGCCGGGCAGTTGAGCCGCTTGCGCTGCGGGCAGCTCGGGATCAGGCATATCTGGTTTCGCGTATTAAGCGTTTACGGGAAATATGACGGAGAACAGACCATGATTATGTCAAGCATCAGAAAGATGCTGAACGGGGAAATACCGGAGTATACACCGGCGCAACAAATGTGGGATTACCTATACAGCGAAGATGCGGCGCGGGCATTTTATCTTGCGGCACAGAAAGGCCGCGACGGGGCTGTTTATTGTTTGGGGAGCGGGCAGGCTAGGCCGTTGAGAGAGTATATAGAAATCATGCGGGATGAAGCGAAGCCCGGCCTGCCGCTTAAGTTTGGAGCGAAGCCTTATGCGGACAAACAGGTGATGCATTTATGCGCGGATATTACAGACTTACAGCGGGATACCGGGTTTGTGCCGGAAACCGGGTTTTCGGAGGGGATACGCAAGACGGTGGAGTGGGTGAGAAACCGCAGTGAAAATCGTAACGATTCAGCTTTATAGCTAGTGCAAAGGTCTAGGCTGAACTGTTGCTGAAAATCCTCCGATTTTCGAACAGAGGTAGAATTATCGTGCGTTTTAGTGTATACTAATGAAGTATAAAATAGAAATGTTAAGGGGAGCAATTATGCAGAGACAGAAAGTGTAATTTGCACCGGGAGATGGATACATTATATGGAAAAAATAGTAATTATTATCAATGGAAGTGGTGGTGTAGGGAAAGACACATTATGTGATTTCGCGGCGAAACATTTTAGAGTAAAGACCATTTCATCGATTACTCCGATTAAGGAGATTGCCCGTAAGGGATTTGGCTGGACGGGGCAAAAGGATAGCAAATCCCGGAAACTGCTGGCAGATTTGAAGGAGCTGGCCGTTAACTATAATGACCTGCCTTATTTATATTTATGCGAAGAATATGATCGCTTCTTAAATAGCGAAGCACAGATTTTGTTTGTGCATATTAGGGAGGGAGAAGAAATTGATAAGTTTAAAAAGCAGGTTAAAGGAATGTGCTATACCCTTCTGATTACCAGAAGAGTGAATGAAAATATCCGATGGGGCAATGCATCGGATGATGATGTACAAAAGTATGGCTATGATTTGATTTATGAAAATAATAAATCGGTTGAAGAATCGGAGCAGGATTTCTGTGATTTTTTGAGAAAGAATATTGAAAAACTAATGTATGTGCAATAAAGCAGTACTAAAGGCGAGGATGGCGAGCGCATGAAAAAGATAAGTATATTGCATGAATAGGAGGTGGTCGCTGTGGGCGGTATTCCGATTATAATATGTCATGAAGGAAGACAACCTTATTTGCAAGAATGTATTAATCAGGCGAAAAAATTTGACAATACGGTTATATTAGTCGGTGATGAGTCAAATAAAGATATGGGTGCGGATCATTGGTACAGTATGGCAGAGTTGGAGACCGATGAATGGCATGATTTTACAGAACTGTTTTGCAATATGTCTACCAATCCGGAGAAGTTTGAATTACAATGTTTCAAAAGGTTTTTTTTGATTTATGCATTAATGAAAAAGGATATTATTCACGAGTGTATTCATATCGACAGCGACGTATTATGTTATTTCGATTTTTCGATGTTTAAGGAATTTGCCGGACGGTATATGGTTTCTCTGGGGATTCCGCGAAAGCAGGACAGATACAGATGGAGCGCGGGAGCTATGACATCGTATTGGACAAAGGAAGGCATTTCTTCGTTCTGTGATTTTGTCATTTCCACCTATAAGAATAACATGGCGTTATTAGCTGAAAAGTGGGACTATCAGAAAAAGAATAACCTGCCGGGCGGAATATGTGATATGACATTACTGTATTTATGGTCAAGGCAGTATGATGGGACAAAGATACTGAATACTATAGAGCAATTTGAGATTGGACAAAATAAAGTTGTGATTGATAACAACATAAATTCGATAGAAAGTGGCAGCGGAGATAAGTATGTATATGACAAATTGTTCAATGTGAAGAAAATTATATTTATTGATGGGGTTCCCTACTTGCAAAAGAGTGATGGGACAAGGATACGGACATTGGTTTTGCATTTTCAGGGGGGCGCAAAAAGATATATGAAGTTTTATGCTGGTGCCTGTAAGCATGGGAAACCGTTATATTACTTTCTGGCGGCGGCGATTAAATGCAAAAGATTGCTCTTTAATTTTAGAAAGCGTTAGCGGAAGCGGGGTATTGTTAATGAAAAAAATAAGCATATTGATTCCCTGTTATAATGAAGTGGAAAATGTCGGGCCGATGAGCGATGCGGTAGTGAAGATCATGACAGAAGAACTTCCACAATATGATTATGAACTTCTTTTTATTGATAACTGCTCTCAGGACGGGACGCAGGACAAGCTTGAGGAGATTTGCGCTGCCAATAAGAAAATAAAAGCTATTTTCAATGTTACGAATTTCGGGCAGTTCAATTCTCCTTTTTATGGAATGTGCCAGACCACAGGGGAATGTACGATTTCGATGTGCTGTGACTTTCAAGATCCGGTTGAAATGATACCGAAGTTTGTGAAAGAGTGGGAGAACGGTTACAAGATTGTGAGCGGGATCAAGACTTCCAGCAAAGAAAATGGGTTTATCTATTTCCTGCGAACAATATACTATAAAATGATTAAAAATATGTCCTCAGTAAAAATGATCGAGCATTTTACTGGGTTTGGTCTGTATGATAAAAGTTTTATTAATCTGATCAGCCAGCTTGACGATCCGATTCCATTTTTGCGGGGAATCGTTGCGGAATACGGATTCAAAAGAAAAGATATCGCATATGAACAGGCGCAGCGCCGTGCCGGAAAGACGAGCAATAATTTCTATTCGCTGTATGATGCGGCCATGCTGAGCGTAACTTCTTATACAAAAGTAGGATTGCGGCTGGCTACGCTGCTTGGTTTCATCAGTTCAGGTGTAAGTCTTGTGATTGCGTTTATTTATCTTATTCTGAAGCTGACGCACTGGAATGATTTTGGAGCCGGTTATGCACCCATGGTGATCGGGGTGTTTGTGCTGGGGTCCATTCAGCTTTTCTTTATCGGGCTGTTGGGGGAATATATCTTGAATATCAATACAAGGGTTATGCACCGGCCGTTGGTGGTGGAGGAGAAGAGGATTAATTTTGATGAGGATTGATGTACTCTATCAGTTTAATGAGAAATATGCCCCTTATGCGGGAACGTCTATTGTGTCGCTATTTGAGAATAACAGACACTTTGAAGCAATTAGGATATTTATTCTGGGGGAGGAGCTGTCACAGGACAGCATAGAGAGGCTTCAGGAAACCGGAAGGAAGTATGACAGAGAGATTGTCTTTGTGGATACCACCGCATTGATTGAGAAGATGCAGGCACTTCATATGCCGACTTACAGAGGTTCTTATGCTGCCAATATAAGGCTTTTTCTGCCGGAGCTTTTGGATGATAGCGTAGATCGTCTCTTGTATCTGGATTCCGATACGATTGTGGACGGCTGTCTTGACGAGTTGACGGAAATTTCGATGGGCGATTATCCTGCGGCGATGGTTTTGGATTCGCTGGTCCGCCGTCATAAAATTCGGCTGGGTTTTTCGAAAGAAGAGCCGTATTTTAATTCGGGTGTCATCCTGTTTCAAATGGAACGATGGAGGCAGGAGCGGTGTTCCGAGAAGATTGCGGAGCATGTAAAAACGGTGAGGGCGCATTATCCCTCTCCGGATCAAGATCTTCTGAACGTGGTCTGCCGGGGAAGGATTATGACGCTGCCGCCTAAATATAATTTTCAGCCGATCCATCTGGCTTTTTCAGCGGAGAGTTATTTCAGATGCTTTGGGAAATGGGACTATTACAAACCGGAAGAGATCGCGAATGGGCAGAAAAGTCCTGTCGTTTATCACTTCTTTCGATTTGTCGGAGAGTTTCCGTGGCATAAAGATAATCTGCATCCCGATAATGATATTTTTGACCAATACTTGGCGAAATCCGCATTCAGCGACTATGTGAAAATGCCATCTGAGGCGGGTGTGATTCTCAGGATCGAAAAGCTGCTTTATCGGCTTCTGCCAAGAGCGGTGTTTATTTATTTGTTCCGCGCGGCTTATGAGTGGTTTATCTATAGGGCGAATAAGGATTCTGAGAGGGAGAAAATTAATGGGTTGATGTAGGTGAGATTCGGTAATTATCATATACGATTGTTTTTATCCTTTTGATAATTCCCGAAAACATATTTCTTAAAATAGAATGGTCAGTCTTACGAAAAGGATATATTACGATAAAAAATGACCAAGAAACTCACATACAAGTTTTTCGTTTTTTCGTGCGTCTTCTTGTACCATACTTATGTCGACACTGTCATCCTCCAAAACCGCGTTCAGCATCCGATACGCTTGCCCCGGCTCCATCGTTCTGATCATCGCACAATATGTTTCCCTCTTTATCTGTTTATAAAACCGTAACGTCTTTGGATGGTTTGCTGTGGAAACGACTTTTTTTCCCAAATTAATGCCTACAATTCCAAGATGCAGTTTGTCTGTTATGATCAGGTCTGTATCCCGTATTAGAGTCAAGAGTCCTTTGGGTGTTTGATATGGATAATACAGTGGGGACACTTCTTCCAGTTCCCGATGCACTTCCTGTGTTCTGGCATATACATCCTGCTTTGTTTGATCGCATACGACAATCGGCTGAAATTCGCTGTGTTCTCGGCAGAACTTTTTGATATCCGCTAGTACAGCTTCCACACCTCTGTTTTTTTCTTCCGGCAGCGTCACCAGATGTATCAACATTACCTTTTTATTAATATGCTGTTCCTTAATCCATGAAATATCATCCTTGTTCCAAGTAAATTGTGTTCCCAAGATCCAATCCGCGTGCACTTCGATCGGTCTTTTGATTCCGATTTCCTGTAAAAATTGCTTGGATTCTGCATCTCTGACGGATGCAGTTATCGCTTTTTCAAAAACTTGTTTTGCGACTTTGCGGGAAAACCAGTAGTTTAGTGGGCCTGCACCCACTCCCGCAACCATAAAAGGCTTACCGCTTTTTACGATTGACAAAGCACGCAGCCCAAATAACTGCATAAATTGAATGTTCGGCACCAGTTTAGGGACACCCACCCCAAAGTACCCGCCGCCGCCAAAGATAATGACGTCGGCTTTTTTCAGAGCTTCCCTGTGATTTTTCTTACGGTTTACTTTCGCATGTGCATCATAAAAAGGAGAGATGTCTGATGTAATAATATTAATGTTGTCTCCGAATCGGGCATATAAGCAGCGGATTTCTTCCTCATAAATCAGAAAATCACCGAAATTGTCATTCATAAAAGAGCCAAATAAATAAATATTCAACATTGATGCTCACTTTCCCAGCAAAAGCAGAGCATAGTTCTTCAGTAATCCCAGTTTGCTTACTTTTTTGCGCTGCTGATATTCTCTTATAATCTGTTTGTCTGTATAAAGCGGAGTCATGGCAACAGCCTTATTTTCCGCAGTAAAGGAATCATTTTCCAACAATTCCTTACAATGTGTTCCGGTTCCGTCCTGTCCAATATTGCGAACCAGCGATATCCTCGGGAAAACGGCATATTTCTTTTGCTCAAACTGGCTGTAACAAAAGCGGATTGCCCAAGAGTCGATTTTCCTCCGCTGCTGCTGGTCGAGCATATAAGAAAGATCTTTACCGCCTTTATTGAACATTTGACGTTCACAAAGATTCAGGCGAAATTTTTGATAGTTTTTAACTTCCCAATCAACCTGTTCCCATCGAGATTTCCACGTTGCCCATCCCCAACTGCTGATACGAGGAGTAAAATAAACATCTTTTGTTACGGTTTTCATCTGAGATGAATATGCAGAAACTCCCCATATTCGTTCGTCTGATTCGTAATAGCTTAATGCGTCGTTCATATACTGCAAAAAAAGAGGAGAGGTTAGCAAGTCGTCTTCCAGCACGATTACCTTTCCGAAAGTATTTATGATTTGCGTTACACCGGAAATGATTGATTTTGAGAGGCCTTTATTGTCTGATGATTTTGTTATGCTTACACTTCGAAACCGATCTGATTTCGCTACCTGATCAATAAAGTTTTGGACGGTTTCCACATCCTCCTTATCGTGCGGTGATTTAGAACCGTCCGAAAAAATATATAAATCACTTTGTTTTGCTAATGTATTACAGGCCAGTGATTCGATTGTTCTTTTGGTATGTTCCGGGCGGTTATATACAAATAAAATCACAGGTGCTTTTTCCTTCATACAATCTCCTGATAATCCTTGCTTAGCATGTCGATACATAATTGCTTATATCGTTTTCCAATAATGCTCATAGAAAATTGCCCTGCAATTGTTTCTTCTGCCGCAACGGAAAGTGTTTCCAAATGTTCTGTGCAGAATCTAATCCCCTCAGCAAGCTCTTCGCAGTCAAACGCCTTTGCCAGATACCCGTTTTTCTTATGCTCTATCATGTCAGACATCCCGCCTATATCAAACGCCACAACAGGTAGCCCGCAGGCCATCGCCTCCGTCACCGCATTGGAAAGGTTTTCCTGCCTCGACGGAATTACATAGACGTCCGCTTCGTTGTAAACCCTGGCCATCCGTTCCGGTGAATCGATCCTGCCGTAAAAACGGTATTCAAATTTCATATCTTCAAATATGTTCCGGGCAGCTTCCCCGGCAACAGAAAGGATATACTGATCCTTTGGCAGACACCCAAGCGCTTTTACGAGAAGGTCAAACCCCTTGCGCGTATCCGCAACGGACATCGCCCCGAAGAGGATTGTCTTTTTCTTTCCCCCTGTCCCCGCTGGCGCTGTTTCCTCAGGCTTTCTCCTGCGGTAAACATCCGTATCGACGGGGTTTGGTATCGTAACGCACCGCTTTCCGTCCAGAACCGGACTCTTTTTTGCACACGCCGTGATCCACCGGCTGCACCCCACCGCAGTAAATCTCCCTTGGGAGAGCATCTTACGCTTACGCCTTTGCAAGCGGTGCGCAAGCCCTTTCCCGTATTTCAAAAGCGGACAGTCCTGGCATCCTCCGTCGTACTTCCCGCATCCTCCGTCATAATGACAGCCACCCGTGAACAGCCACATGTCATGCATGACCCAGACCACCGGCTTTCCTGACCCGAGAAGCCGCTCCACACCTTTATAGGAAACAAAGGAGTTTACCCAGTGCAGGATGATGACGTCTGCCTCCTTCACCAGCGGATGCCTGTGGATCGCGAAGCCGAACCTGTCATTCACCACACTGTCCCGGGAGACCAGCAGATTCAAAAAATTACGGGCCTTAGAAAGAAAAAGAGACCCGCGTGTGGTTACCGCCGGTACAACGTTTTCCCCGCCCTTTTTCTCCCGAACCATCAGGGCTGACTCCACCCCCTGCTTTCCCATGGCTGCGCTGATATTTGCCGCCGCGCGGTATGCCCCGCCGTAATCTGTTGTCGTTATGTGCAGTACTTTCAATGCACTTTTCCCTTCCGGCTTTCCATTCCCATCCGCAGATAAAGGAAGCGCTTCCTTCACTTTTTATCCCTGATATACAGGGCCCGATACACCCCGTGCAGCATCCCCGCAAGCACCCTGTTATTCCTCATAAACTCAAACACGGCAAACACCGGATACCCAAGCGGATAATGCTTCCTGATACACAGTGCCGCTTCTCTTTTATAGGCATCCTTCTGCAGGACGCTCGCCCCGTCATAGCTGTAGACACACACCGGGAATCCCAGCGCATGAAAGACAGCCTTTTCCCTGCTCTTTTTCATCATCCAGTCCCGGTCTGCACAGATCTTCAGGCTTGTGTCGAACAGGTCTTTTTCAAACAGCTTTCTTTTTACAAGCATCGCCTGATGGTTGATGCAGTCGCCTGTCAGGTAATAGATCTGTCTGGCGCATTTTCTGTCATAATTCCTGCGCGCCCGGCTTCCGTCCGTGTACAGGTACACGATATCGCCGTACACGATATCCGCACCTGTCTGCACTATCTGCGCTGCCGCCTTTTCCAGCACCTGCGCATCGTGATAGACATCCCCCGCATTCAGAAAATGGATATAATTCCCTTCCGCCAGCGCAATGCCCTTGTTCATAGCATCGTAGATCCCCCGGTCCGGCTCCGAGACAACCTTCGCCGGATAGTCCCCCAGTGTCTTTTTAATGGTTTCCATGGTGCCGTCATTCGACCCGCCGTCCACAATGATGTACTCCACATCCGCATGGGTCTGGCGCTTCACGGATTCAATTGTCTCTGCAATGCGCTTTTGCGCCTGAAAGCAGACGGTAATCACTGATATCTTCATGTTCTTACATCGTTTTGTCGGTTATCCTGTTATGGAATCCCCGCTGCCGCGGGGCAGATGTTTTCACCATTCTTTACAGTGGACAAACACCATAATATTTTATTATTATAGCATATCACGTGAAATATTCAATGAATTTTTTGATTTCCGCCATTTCCTGCCATTTATTCTGTTATTTCTATCTTCAGCAGTCTGCCCTGCAAGAAACCATATTTTTTGCTCGTTTAACATATCTGCCACCTGCCTCTGCTGGTTTGGATACAAATGCCCATAAGTGTTTAAGGTGATCCGGATGTCCTTATGACCTAATCTTTCCTTAATTATAAGAGGCTGCACACCCTGATTGATCAGATAGGCAACACTGCTGTGACGGATATCATGTACCCGTATTCTTTTAACGCCTGCCTTTTCTGCCTGCCGCTTCAGTTTGTGCTGCACCGCCTCCGCAACCACAGGAAAAATGCGCGCATGCTCCTGCAAATCAGACAATTGATCCACATATTCCTTAATTTCCTGCGTCAAAAACTCCGGCAGTTCAATTATTCTCACTGACTGCTCTGTTTTAGGGGGTGTAATCACATCACGCCGTTCGCTCCGATAATAGGTCTTTGTAATACTTATACGATTATTGGGGAAATCTATATCTGATTTTGTCAAAGCAAGCAGTTCACCTTCCCGACATCCTGTCCAAAACAATATCTCAAACATGACATAGTAACGGCTCCCGGCTTCCATTGTACCGATAAAACGATCATATTCTTCTTTTGTCCAAAAATCCAATTTGTCCGCGACAGATTTCCCCATTTTCTTTACTTTCTTACATGGATTGTTTGACAGATTATAAATATTGCATGCATGCGTAAACAATGCGGTGATCTGATTCTGCATCATGCGGAGATAGGTCTGCGCATAACCCTTTTGTCTCATAGCCTGTTGCCATTGTATAATTTGGGCCGGTGTGATCTCATTCATCTTATGGTCTTGAAAATAGGGTAAAACATGTGCTTCGATCATATATCTTTTATTCTTAATGGAACGCTCTTTTAACTCACCTTCTTTATCGCGAAAATAGACCTCGACAAATACGCCCAGTGTCATATCCATATCTGTGTTAACGGATAGTTGAAAAGGATTCTCCCTTATCAAAATCTCTTTTGGGGCTTTATATCCATATTTCTTCTTTTTCTTTTTACCTTCTTCCCACTTTTCGTAGTAAAGCAAATTTCCCTGCATGTTCTTTCCTCCTTTGTATGGTTTGTGCTTTTGATCGGTTTGCCTTCTTTTGGGCCGATCAAATTTACATATCGTTAACTAATTTTCCAATGTCTATTCGTAATTTGCAATCCCAAATATCGATCACAAACAGTCGTTACCTTGAATTGGGGTTCGAAAAATATTTGTCCACTGTAAAGAATGGCGAAAAGTGTTCTACTCCGTTACCTTTTCCTGCCGGGAGAATTGTTTATCTGTTTATTTCGTATTGCATATGAGTGGTTTATTTACACGGCAAGCAAAGATTCCATAGAAGAAAAATAAATAAGATGATGCGAGCATGAAGATTTCAGTGATTACCGTCTGCTTTCAGGCAGAGAGAACCATTGCAAAGACAATTGAATCGGTGAAATATCAGACTTATCAGGATATTGAGTATATTATCGTAGACGGTGGCTCAAGCGACGGCACGATGGCAGTCATAGAAGAAACTCTGGGGGATTATCCGAAGAAGTTTATTTCGGAACCAGACAGGGGGATTTATGATGCCATGAATAAAGGAATCAGTCTGGCTGAGGGAGAATATATACATTTTTTAAACGCAGGTGATACTTATCATGACATCCATGTGATAGAGCGTACAGTTTCACAGATCGAGAAAACAGGAGCGGATATTGTGTATGGCGATATCGTGTATTTGTATCCTGACGGCAGTAGGGAACGCAGGAATTATGACAGTAAGTGCAGCAGGCAGGTCTATTATCTCACAGGTGACTGTATTAACCATCAGGCGATGTTTGCAAAACGAAGACTGTTCGAAGTGGATCTGTTTGACACCGGCCTGAAGATCTGCGCGGATCGGGACTGGATGATGAAAAAGAGTAAGAAGAAAGCCGTCTTTTATGCGATGAAGTTCCCGGTATGCATCTACAGCTATGACGGGGTGAGTGTTCTGCATAAGGATGATTATAACAGGGAGGCGGCGCTTTGCATCAGGAGATATTATCCGCTGGGGTATCCCGTGTTTGCGGTATTTGAGTTTATGAGGAACAACCGGGTGCTTGCAGGAGTGCTGCATGAGGTTTACCGGATTTTGTTTATCAGGGATGGGAAAAAGTGTTGAAGGTAGTGCATATAACGACAACAGATTATGGTGGGGCATACCGTGCGGCATCGAATATCAGTCTTGCCATGTGTAAGCAGGGGATAATATCCTCTGTGCTCGTCAGAGAAAAAAGCAGTAGCGAGGATGTTGTGCCAGCCATAAGCACACGGGTGGAACTCTTTTTTTCAAAAGCACGTAATCTTTTTAATCTGTTGATTTCGCATGGAGATGTGGTGAATGACAGGCTTGGATATGCAATCCATAAGCATCAACTTGTGAAAGAGGCTGATGTTATTGTACTGCATTGGATCAATTCTTTTGTGTCTTACAGGGGAGTGGAGAGGCTTCTTAAATTGGATAAGCCGGTGGTCTGGGTCATGCATGACATGTGGCCTTTTACAGGTGGCTGCCATTATGACAGGACGTGTGGAAAGTATCAGAAGACATGCGAAGATTGTCCGTTGCTGAAGAATCAAAAAAATCTTACATATCGTTTACAACAGCGTAAAAGGAAGATGCTTTCGCAGGGAAGGTTTGCGGCGGTCGGGTGTAGTCGATGGATTACAGAATGCGCAAGAGAAAGCCTGATATTAAAGGACAAGCAATGTGTTTGTATACCGAATCCTGTTGATACGGATATTTATAACAGGAAAAAATGCGAGGAGACAACGCAGAAAAAAAAGACGATTCTGTTTGGCGCGATGTCTGTAACTGATGAGAGAAAGGGACTGGATCTTCTGATTAAGGCGTTGGATTATCTGCCCGGAGAACAGTACGTCCTTTCTGTTGTTGGGGGAGCCGACCGGAAAATATGCGAAGAGCTGAATTTTGAATATCGTATTTATGGCAGAATTGGTTCGCAGGAACGTATGGCAGAAATCTATAATGAAGCTGATGTATATGTGATCCCGTCCAGGCAGGAGAACCTTTCTAATGCGGTGGCGGAAGCGATGGCGTGTGGGGTGCCTGTCGTGGCATTCAATGTGGGTGGAATGCCGGACATGATCGTACATGGAGAAACCGGATATCTGGCAAAAGCATTTGATTGTAAGGAGCTTGCAAAAGGAATCGCGTTTTGCTGTGTCAATAAATTCTTGGGCGCAAATGCGGAAGAAAAAGTTAAAAATGAGTTTACCTATAAAAAGATCGGCAGGAAATATGAGGCTTTATTGGAACAACTTCTGAAAGAAAAGCGTTTGGAAAAAGCAGATTAGACGAAAACGGAGACTGAAATGGAAATATGTAACGGTTTATGTTATGGGTGCAACGCCTGTTTTTCTGCGTGCCCGGTAGAAGCCATAAGAATGGAAGCGGACGCAAAGGGGTTTTTCATTCCTGTAGTGGATGAGAAAAAGTGTATTTCCTGTGGTAAGTGTAAGAATGTTTGCCCGGCGAATAAAGAGCACAATAATAAGGTTAATATACAGCATGTATATTCCGCATGGGCATCAGACAGGCAGATCAGACAAAAAAGCTCATCCGGTGGGGCATTTTCTCTTCTCGCAGAGGTAATTTTAAACAACTCAGATGAGAGCTGTGTTTTTGGTGCGGGATTTGACAAGAATTGGAAAGTAGTTCACAAAGGTATCAGACATACAGATGAGATACCGAAGATACGCGGGTCTAAATATGTGCAGAGCAATATTGGAAATACGCATAAAGAGGTAAAAAAAGAACTGGATGCAGAGCATGAGGTGCTTTTTGCAGGGACGCCCTGTCAAGTGGCAGGACTATTATCTTATTTGGGCCGGGAATATAGCAATTTGTATACAGTCGATATTTTGTGTCATGGTGTTCCGTCACCGGGAATATTCGAAAAGTATCTGGATTATATAAAACGGAGAAACAGTAACAATATTACGGATATTAACTTCCGCTATAAAAAACCGAGCTGGAGTATTTTCAGTATGAGCATATCTTTTTCAGATCATAAGGCATATATTGCGTCAAAATATAAAGACCCGTATCTGATTGGCTTCCTGAGTGATTTATATCTGCGTGACTGTTGCCATGCATGTAAATATGCGTCCAGTCATAGAGTGGGTGATATTACGATTGCCGATTTCTGGGGGTACCAATCGTATGAGAAAGAATCGAAAAATGATCAGAAGGGGGCATCCATGGTTGCTGTTAACACGGATAAAGGAAAGCTGCTGTTTGACAGAATAAAGACATGGGGCTACTGGAAAGAGCAGACACTGGAGTATGCGCAAAAAAGGAATCCCGGATTTAAGAAACCCTATGAAAAAAACAAACTGGCGGATTTGTTTTGGAATGATTACGTAAATAATATGGCGTATGATGTTTTACGTGAAAAATACTGTATGCCGGTAAAAGTTGATTTAAAAGAGCATATTCTCCGCTTTATAGAAAGTTACGGACATATAGCGCCGGGATGGCTGATCCTGTTTGTAAAAAAATTTGTAAAAATAGATGAATAGCAGGATGAGAATATAGCGAGGTCAATAAAATGATGAAAGCAATAATTCAAAAGCTGCGTAACAGCCGACCGGTTAATCAGTTTGTAAAACCGGTATATTTTTGCTATATACGTTTTGTCACGTGGATCAGAATAAAACTGGATATATCGAAACTCCGCAAGCTGGATGATTCGAAAAGAATATATCTGCTGGGAATCCCGACGGCGGCAAATCTGGGAGATATGACACAGTATTTGCTGATTCTTGAGTGGCTTAAAAAGAATTATCCGGAATATGATGTGGCGGACTTTCCTTCCCGCAGCATTCTATACCGGAATTGTTTCTTCATGGACGTTCTGGAGGAAAAGCTTAAACCGGAGGATTATATCTTCTTTCAAAGCGGATATGATACACATGATTTGGGCGGTGAAGAGGATTTTATGCATAAGATGGTAATTCCCCGTTTTCCCGAACAAAAAATGGTGATGATGCCGCAGACTGTGTATTTCCGCTCCAAAGAGAGAGACAGTCTTCAGACGCATACTCCCGGAATAAGGGAATGCTGTTTCTTGCCCGGGATAATGTTTCTTATCAGAAGGCGTTGCAGATGTTTCCGGATTTAAAAGTAGTATTGTATCCTGACATTGTGACAACTCTCATCGGAAAATATCATTTTTCAGGAGAGAGAAAGGGTGTCCTGCTCTGTCAGAGAGTAGACGGAGAAAAATTCTATTCCAAGGAAGATATCGACGCACTTAAGCATCATTTACAGAAACAAACAGTGGTGGGCTGTGCAGACACAACAATTTCGACCCCGAATATGTTTGTGCGCGCAAATGTCAGAAAGTATCTTAACAGGATGCTACAGCAATTTTCACGTTATCAGGTCATTATTACAGACCGCTATCACGGAACAATTTTTTCCCTTGCCGCGGGTACTCCTGTAATTGTAATAAAGACGACCGATCATAAAGTGACAACTGGGCTGGATTGGTTTAAAGGCATATATGACGACTATATTTATTTGGCAGAGAATCTTAAGGAGGCGGAAGAGAAGGCTGTGCAATGGCTTAAGAATCCGCCGAAAGAGAAAATAAAGCCATATTTTGAGAAGACATATTATGAGCATTTACAGCAATTAATTGAGGAATAGAGGCAAAGATGCAGGAGCAAAGATTACAGGCAGCGGTCGTTATGATTGTTTTTAATCGACTGGATACAACGCAGAAAGTGTTCGAACAGGTACGAATATCGAAACCGTCAAAGCTTTATATTATTTCTGACGCACCTCGTGCACAGCGAAAGGGAGAGAAGGAGAAGGTTGAAGAGGTCAGGCAGTATATAGAAACACATATTGACTGGGAGTGCGAGAAGTATTTTGAGTATGCGCAGGACAATATGGGATGTCAGCGGCGCGTGGCAAGCGGTCTTGATTTCGTCTTTCAGAAAGAAGAAATGGCCATTATTTTAGAGGATGACTGTGTGCCGCGGCAGGAGTATTTTCGTTTTTGCGAAGAAATGCTCTTTCGGTATCGCGAGGATAGCAGAGTCATGATGGTATCCGGCGGGAATCTTGTGCCGGAATACAAAACGGAGGAACCATATCTGTTTTCCGTATTCTGCAGTATATGGGGATGGGCTACATGGAGACGTGCATGGGAGAAGTTTGATTTCTCTATGAAGGAATATCCGGCGTTTAGGAAAAAGAAGATTATATATCGGCTGTTTCCCGAATCGGCGGCCCAGATTATTGAGGGGGAAATGGACCGGGTCTATGACGGGCGTATGAATTCGTGGGCCTATCGGTGGTTGCTAGCCCGTATGATTAACTCGGGTCTTGGAATCACGCCGTCTGTGAATCTGGTTGAAAATATCGGGTTTGGGAGGGCGGATGCCACGCATACAAAAGGAGAAAGTACAAGTTATCAGTTTGATATAGCAGCGATGGAGTTTCCTGTTCCGGCACGCAATACGGTTTACCGTGACTATGTTTATGAAAAAGCCATGGCATCCAAGCACTATCATGTAAATCCGGTTCAAAAGATGATTGTTCATTATCTGCCGGACGATACGGTAGCGAAAATCAAAAAACTGTATTATAAGATAAAGAGGAGCTAAAACAATTCACATGGGAGATCTGGTTTTTATTGTACCGGGCATTATGGCGGTTTTACTGCTTGTCAGCATTTTTTTAAGAAAACATGTTATTTTTTTTCGTAAAACGTTGATGCCTGCCAGCATTATAGCCGGTATGATAGGATTCATTCTGATGAATACGGGAGTTATACCCGTAGAGCAGAAGATTTTTGAAGACTTAGCGTTTCACATCATGAACCTGAGCTTTATGTCGATTACATTGGCTTCAACCAGAAAAGAGGAAGGCAGTCAAAGTAAGAAGGCATTTAAAGGCGGGCTATGGCTTGCGTTTATGTGGAGCGCTCTCTATTCCATGCAGGCCTTTTGCGGCGGAATGATCGGAGAACTTTGTAGAGTGGCTGGGGGCGGCTTTTCAGGTTTTCTGGGAAGCTTAAATGCATCCGGTTTTGCACAGGGTCCGGGACAGGCGCTAGCAATAGGACGAACATGGGAGAGCTTCGGGATCGCGAACGCTGCTCAGGTCGGCTGCTTTTATGCAGCGGTAGGATATTTGGCCGCTACCATAGTGGGAGTTCCCATATGCAACGCATTGAGAAAAAGCGGCAGAGTAGCGCCCGATGGCACCGGAGGATATGAACAGGAAATGGAATATGCCGTCTATACAGGGCGTGGTAAAACAATGGGATATCAAACCACTCACCGCTGTAATCTAGATACGCTGACAACACATGCGGCGGTTCTTATGGGTACATATCTGCTGACATATCTGGTAGTAAAAGCAATATGTTCTGTCATATCAGACAAAAGCGTGGCGGATAACTTATACAATATGATGTTTGTTTGGGGCATTTTTGCGGCTAATATTGTAAGAGCTTTTATGCGAAAAACGCGATGTGATTATCTTATAGATCGTGAATTGCAGACGAGTATTACTAATTTTATGACAGATACGCTGATAGTAGCGTGCATGATGAGCATATCCATACAGATGATTACACATTATATGATCCCGATTATTTTGGTATGTATTGTAACTGTGGCGGTAACCGCAATAGTTGGTTTTATGTTTGCGGTAAGAAGCGGCGAATATTATGTGGAGCGGTTTAGGGCATTGTTTGGTTTTGCGACCGGAACGGCGGTTACGGGAATGTTGCTTCTTCGCATGGTGGATTCAGAATATAAAACATTGGTAGCGGAGGAGATTGTCTGGTGGAATATTCTTCAGATGTTGACAGCGGTTGTTATGGGAATTGCAGTGATGGCGCCGCTGATTGGATTTTGGTCATGGATGGGTATTAATGTTTTGACCATGTTTCTGTGTTTTGGCGGAGCAGAGATATGCGGCAGAAAAATGAAAGGAACAGGGAGTACGAGATGCAGTCAAAAATAGAGCAGATTAAGGCGAAAATTAGGACAGTTGGCGGATGGTTTTTTCCTAAGTTTGCCAGTAACTATATGTTTCGGGAAAGATTTCACAGAAATATAAATTTCAAAAATCCGATTTTTTTGGATGATAAATTGATGTGCCTCAAATTCGGTTTATATAAAAATAATCGGCAAGTAGCCGATTTGGCGGATAAGATCCGGGTGAGGGATTATGTGAAAAAGTGTGGACTTGCGGAAATTCTTGTGCCGGAGATTGCAGAGTACGGGAGCGCGGATGAGATTATATGGGACGAACTGCCGGAGCAGTTTGTATTAAAGTGTAATCACGGTTGCGGCTATAATATTATTGTCCGCGAAAAGAGTAAATGTTCGGAAACAGAAGTAAAAGAAAGATTGCATTTTTGGATGAAGAAAAAGTATGGCGGATATACAGCAGAAATACATTACCGCCTAATCAAACCTGGCATTATCTGTGAGGAGTTTATTCCCGGGCTCGGAAATACAGGGGGGGGGTAAATAGTTTTCCGGTAGACTACAAATTTTTTGCTATTAACGGCAGGGTGGAATGTATCCTAGTGGCAGCGGGAAGGGAAAAAGGAGAAGAAAAAATTCAGCGATTTTTTACGGGCAGGAATTTTGAACTGCTAAACATTTGCGGGGAAAAGATGCAGGAGGGTTTTGACTACCAGTTGCTAAAACCATCCTGTTTGAAAGACATGATAGAGGTGGCGGAAAAATTGTCAAAACCGTTTCCTTTTGTGAGAGTGGATCTTTACAATAGCGATGGAAAAGTATTGTTCGGGGAGATGACTTTTACGCCCATGGGATGCGTGAATGGATATATTACGGACGAAGGGGAAAAATGGCTTGGGGATAAGCTGGCTATTTGAGATGGGATGAGAATATTATGTCAAAGAAGCTGATAAAGAATGCAAACATTATTACGATGGATGAAAAGGTTTCCGGTGACTGTATGATTGTTGAGGACGGCAGAATCCTTGCTGTCGGGATGGAACGGAAGTTGATTGCAGAGAAAGTAAAAGATGCGGATGTAGTGGATTTGGGCGGCGCTACAGTTGTTCCCGGATTTATTGATCCCCATGGACATTTTTTTATTTCTGCGATGGCGCATAAATTGTTTGCGGATGTAAGCTGTCATCCGGTTGGAAAAATAAAGAGTATTTCCATGCTGATTCAGGAATTGAAGTATTATGGGAAAAAACATTCTGGCAAAAGTCCGATTATCGGTTTTGGGTTTGACGATACATTGGCGGAAGAATACCGGATGCCGGCAGCGGCAGACCTCGATCAGGTGTCATCCACAAGAAGTGTGATTGTGCTGCATACATCACTTCATATGTTGTCGGCAAATACGGTTGCAATGCAGAAGGCGGGGATTACTGACGATACCTTCCAACCGGAATGTGGCAGGGTATATTATGAAAAGGGGAAACCGATAGGTATTTTTGAAGAAGCCGGTGCGATGGCACCTGTTGTGAAAAAGATGTTTTCTGCCAAAATGTTGTTTTCTGTTATGAAGGCAATGGAGGAGGAAAGCGAGCGGTATATTCAAAACGGCATTACAACCGTGTGCGAGGGAGCCGGAAATATGGCGGGACTTTATAAACTTGCCTTTCGCCAGAAGCGAATGAAAAACAGGGCGATTGTATGTCAGAGTCTAAAAGTGGATGGAAAACTGCCGGAGCGGATTAAATATAAGAGTGGAAAACATCTGATAGACGGACCGGTAAAGCTGATTGCCGATGGAAGTATTCAAGCATATACCGCTTATTTAACAAGGCCATACTATAAAAATCATCCTTCTAGGCCAAAGCCGGAAGGCTATTGCGGAAATCCCGGAATAACAAAGGAGAAGCTGGAGAAGGCTGTGGACGATATCGGAAAGGCGGGTCGAGCGTTTGCCGTGCATTGTAACGGTGATGCGGCACTTGACATGGTGCTTGATGCGTTTGAGAGAGCGCCGCATGCAAACAGGAATGCAAGGAATCTTATTATTCACTGTCAGACGGCAAGGGAGGATCAGCTCGACCACATGAAGGAAATGGGTGTTTTGCCATCGTTTTTCCCGGCACATGTCTATGTATGGGGGGATAATCATGTTCATACGTTTCTTGGAGAGGAGCGGGGGAGCAGGATTGACCCCATTGGGTCAGCGGTGAAGCGGCAGATGTGCTTTTCACTTCATAATGATGCCCCGGTAACTGAGGCATCGCCGTTGTCGTTAATTTGGAACTGCGTAACCCGTACGACACAAAATGGCAAGGTCATTGCGCCGGAGCAGAGGATTTCCGTATATGACGCCTTGAAGGGTGTGACATGCAATGCGGCGTTTCAGTACGGTGTGGAAGCGTGGATTGGTTCGTTAACGCCGGGAAAGCGGGCGGATTTCGTTGTGCTTGACCGGGATATCTTAAGCACTCCGGCTGAGGAGATAAAAGATATTGGCATTAAGGAAGTATGGGTAAATGGGTTAAAACGGGCAGAAGGCTAATTTCATTTCCAGCCATTTTCCATCAGATTCGAATGGTTGGAATCCCCTGCTCAAATATAATTTTTGCGCAATAAAATTACTGCTGGAAACACGTAATCCTATTTCCGGATAGTTTTGACTCTTACAGTAAGAGATAACAGTATCTAATAGAAGGCCGGCCACCCCTGTTCTACGATACCTTTTTAGAATTCCGAAAGAGGTAATATATCCTCCAGAATTTTTATTTAAGTAAATGCTGCATTCTCCACAATCTTTTTCATTAAGTTTTACGTAAAATACAACTGCGTATGTACTAATTTTTCGAGCGTATGCATTCAAATCGATTCTTGCTGAAAGCGCAGGGATAAAATCGGTATCCAGCGCTTCCAGCATCGTTAAAATTCTTCTTGGATCTGACTCCGGCAATACATATTCGATATGATATGTTTCGTGATCTGAAGTTTTCAATATATAATTCATCCCTTCGGCCTAAAAAAGAATTATTTCATTTGCTTATCAACAATACATGCTGTAATGGCGTCGCCTGTTACATTTGTATAGGTTCGTCCCATATCCAATATGCGGTCTATTCCGGCAACTAACGCAATACCATCGATAGGCAGTCCTACGGAAGCCAATACAGTACTCAAAACAATCATTCCGGCGCCGGGGACACCGGCTGCTCCGATGGAAGCCAGAGTACCGGTCAGAATTATTATTACCTGCAGGGGGATACTGATTTCAATACCGTATGCCTGCGCGATAAATAAAGTTACAATGCCTTGATAGAGTGCGTTGCCATCCATATTTATAGTTGCACCCAGCGGTAATACAAAACCGCTTACTTCCGTGGATAATTTTAGTTCCTCCTGAGTCCTTTTCAGAGAGACGGGAAGCGCGGCGGCTGAACTACAGCTTACAAACGCAATAATCTGTGCGGGAAGCAGTGCGCCATAAAATTCTTTCAGTTTAAAGTTAGAGAAACACTTTAAAGAAATAGTGTATGTAATTCCGTTTTGAATGGCAATGGCTAAATAGAATACTAAAATCAACTTACCTAGAGGTAAAAGTACATTTATGCCGTTTGCAGCTACAGTCGGGATCATAAGCCCCAGAATTCCCAGCGGTGTTACTATCATAATCCATTTTGTAATGAGACTTACCACTTCAAAGACATCTTCTGCTATTTTGCGCAACAGTTCACCTTTAGGCGCTGCTTTTACAATGGCAATGCCTATTAAAATTGCTATAAAAATAATTTGCAGCATATTTGCATTTAATAGTGCCTCCAAGATATTATCAGGGAAAATACTTACAATCTGCTCCATTATGTCCGGAAATTCATTGGCGTTGTATATTTCACTGCCAACAGTAATTCCGATACCGGGTTTGAAGATATTGGACAGTACCAGTCCGATTATTACGGCAACCGCTGTTGTTACAGAGAAATAGGTAACGGTGATGATTCCCATTTTCCCGAGCTGTTTAACATCTGTAATGCCGGAAATACCTACTATTAATGAAGAAAGCACAAGTGGAACCATAATCATTTTTACCAGATTAATATAAATGGTACCCAGTGGGCGAAACAGTTCTGCCGCCGCAGCGTTTCCGCTTCCTTGTAGAATTACGCCTACAATTACACTAATAAAGAGTGACACAAAAATTAAGATTGTTGATTTTGCTTTTGCCTGCTTCTGCATAATTATTCTCCTCGTAAAATAACTTTAACATGCTGCTTCATATTTTCTATATCTGTTTCCATTTCCTGCATACTATCAAATTTCAGCAATAAAACCCCTACAACTCCATTGCTGTTCTCATAATCTTCAATGATATCTCCAGGCATTTTGTGGACATATTTTTGGGCTACTTTTTTCCGCATATACTCATCAATATACAGCTCTTGAAAGATTCCGGCACGTTCACTTCCGACGATATATTGCATGCAGCATACGGCCTTGTCTTTACGCGAAAGATGAATCGGTTCTCCCATAGCAAGTTTTAGCGATGCTTCCACTTCATCAAATCCGGAGGATAGCTCCATTAATTGCGGGACATAATTTCCACCGGTTCGAGGACCGATTTCGAGAACAAAAACTTCATTAGTATCTGTAATTCTGATTTCTACATTAATTCCTCCGCATTCAAAACCGCATATTTCTATTAGTTTCGCTGTATTGCCAATTGCCTGTGTCATAACTTTTTCGTCGATTTTAGAAGGAATAGACGTACCAATAGGTACTGAGTTTTTAAATCTTTGATCACCTAATATCAGGAATTCCAGTTTTCCACCGTTAACAATCCCGTCTCCGTGTAGTTGATCATAGGGAGAGTCAATATACTGTTCGACAATTGCTCTTTTGCAACGGGAAAAATGCAGTGCGGTTTTTACGCCGTCGATTATTTCATCGTCATGCCGTATAACCTTGACACCTTTGCTCCCGGATGAATCTACAGGTTTGACTATGCAGGGAAAAGAAATCTTATCTCTTAATTCCTCCAGTTGTTCTAAATTACTTATACTGAAATACCAAGGAGTATAAAATCCGTTGTCCTTTTGAAGCTGTCTGAACAAATCTTTTCTGCAAAGTATTCTGGTTGCATCATAGGAAGCTCCCGATAAATTCATTTTATCGCATACATATGCAGCGCTGGGGGCAGAAGGGTCTGATGCATAGGCTATTATCCCATCAATTTTTTCTTTCTGGGAAAACGCCAATACTTTTTCTTTGTCGACTGTGCTGATATTTTGATATTGGTCAGAATACTTATGCCCGGGATTTTCGGGCAAGTAATCACATGTTATGGTATAGTAACCAAGTTCTTTGGCTTTAACGATTGCCGGAATTTGCGATCTGGCGCCGCCAAGCAGTAATATCTTTTTCATTTTTCCTCCGTTCCGAAGTGGTTTATCGTTTTTTGTCATGCACTTCAAAATAATCTCGCAGATGTTATCTATGTCATCTAAATCTAAGTCAGCATATAGCGGAAGTGTGAGAACATTTTTACTAATATGCATAGCGACTGGGGTGAGACGGCAGTCGAATCTTTTGCGATAGCAGTCATACGAATTAGTAAGCGGGTAGAAATATTTTCTTGCAACGATTTCGTGTTCGGCAAGTTTAGCATATATCGCATCCCGGCTCGCACCAAAAACATTCGCGTCAAAAATGACTGGAAAATATGCATAATTCGACTTGACATTCTTTTGAATGGTATTTAATTGTATACCGGTGATCCCTTCGAGGTGGCTTCGGTAGCGATCGGCAATCCGTTTTCTTTTTTCGATTTCAGCATTTACATGTCTCAGATTACAGAGCCCCATGGCAGCGCAAAATTCATTCATTTTAGCGTTGGCACCTATCCAGTCTACAATTTCCGGTCCACGTATGCCGAAGTTTTTTAACCGGTATAAATTCAAACCGAATGCCTCATCCTTAAAGCAGGCGGCACCACCTTCAATTGTATTAAAGACTTTGGTAGCATGAAAACTAAAGCAGGATACATCTCCATAGGAACCTATGCCACGATTTTCATAGCTTTCACCAAAGGCATGTGCAGCATCGTAAATCACTTTCAGATTATACTTTCTGGCAATTTCATTGATTCCATTCACGTCACATATATTTCCATATACATGAACAGGTAATATCGCACATGTTTTATCTGTGATTAAAGCCTCGAGTTTGTTTACATCCAGTGTAAAATCGTTTGGATTTATATCGCAAAAAACCGGTGTAAGTCCGTTCCGAACGATTGCATGTGTTGTTGAAGCAAATGTAAAAGGTGTTGTAATCACTTCGCCCTTAAGATTTAGCGCTTGAAGACTCAGTTCCAAAGCCATATGACCGTTTACCAGCAAATCAATATTTGAAACATCCAGATAGGATTTCAGTTCATTTTGCAGTTGCTTATGCTTTGTGCCCATGTTAGTGAGCAGGTGGGTTTCCCACAATTCACGTATTTCATTGAAGTATTCTTCTATGGGTGGCATGGAAGAGCGAGTAACCAGTATTTTGCTCATAATGTTTTTTCTCCCTTTTATCTACAAATCGCAACAGAAATTTCATTTTGTTCTAAAATTTTTTAGAAATGTTAGGCAGATATCTTTCAGATATGCGTATGAATCAATGTTGAATATTTTTGACCCAATCACATAAATGAACATACCTAAAAGAACTTGAATTATTAGTGTCAATAATGTTGTCAGCCCCCAAAGAGGGACAACGTTGACGATCATTCCCATACCGATTGCCAAAACAATAGCGGGGAATACATCTTTTAATTGCTCGGCATATCCATAATCCAATAACTTTTTATTGGGCCAAGAATTAATGAGCTGACTGAATACACTATTTAAAAGCAAACTATATGCCATTACCATAGGACCGAACCACATTGTGCTTAAGAGAAGCACCATACCGATGCTCTTTTTCATAATTTCCATTTTCAAAAATAGGTCGCTTCTTCCCAGTGCCTTAATTGCATTCAAATTTGCGGTATGAATCGGCCAAAACACAAACGTGATGCAAAAAATTCTCAGATAGGGAACGCATCCTATCCACTTTTCTGTCAGAATCAGTTTGATAACGATATCAGATGTACAGATTAATCCAATCATAAGAGGAGCCATAATATACACGCTGGTTTTAATTGCCCTTCGAGTTGTGTTCTTTAAATCGCATCGGTTATTTTGAACATTTGACATGGCAGGCAGTAAAACGCTGTCAATGCTGCTGTTTATATTAACGACAATATAATTGGGAATTTCTTTTCCCTTATTGTAATAAGCCAGATCTGACGATGAGTACAGCTTACCTATAATTAATTGCCGACTGTTATTGTATAGAATATCAAGCAGGGATGATAATAAAAGTTTCCATCCGTACGAAAATAGCGACTTTAATCGACTGAAAGAGAACACTTTCCGGGGACGCCATTTTACTGTAATCCACAAAATAACAGTGTCAATTGTTATGTTAACAAGCTGCTGTGCCACCAAAGCCACCACGCCATATCCTAGTACAGCCATTCCGATTCCTACTAGAGCTGCGGTTGTGGTACCGCCCAATGTAGAGAAAAAGAACTTTTTGAACAGCATGTTTTTTGATACATAGGACTGTTGAATATTTTTTACACCTGAAACGAGCAATGTGATTCCCAATAATCTGATTAAAAAGATTAAGGATGAATCATGATAGAATTCTGCAATCAAAGGTGCACACAAAAATAGGAGCGCATATATTATTCCGCAAAATATCAGATTTGTGTAAAATACTGTAGAAAAGTCAATTTCATCTGCGTCCTTTTTTTGAATTAGCGCGTTTCCGAGACCACTATCGACGAACACTTGTAATATGTTGGTGAAGACATTTATTAAGGCGACAGTTCCATATATTTCGGGGGTCAGCATTCTGGCCAAAACGATGGTTACAATAAAAGAAACGAATTGTGCACCGCAACGTTCGGCAAAGCGCCAAATTAAGTTGGAAAAAATTTGATATCGCTCCATGATGCATCTCCCAATTAGAATTCGGTGCGCGCTTCGAATACTTTATTCCATGCGGTTTTTGCTATAGTTCCAAAATCGCGGGCATCATCCAGTAGTTCGTTTTTCTGGCGGTCTTCTTCAGAAAAAAAGGAAAAATCTCTATAATTCAGATTCGAAATGGAAGAAATACTATATATTGCCCAGCCCTCATTAAAATACTTTTTCCACATACTTGTATCATTTCTTATGAATACCTTTTTTCCAAGACCAAGCATTGCATTGATGTTGCCCATCCCCTGTTGTCGGTCATTATTAAATATTCCTATGTCCATTTTTGCAAGAAAGGAGATATACTCCTTTTTACTCATAAAATCCAGCATCGGATGAAATGATGTGCCTAGCAGTCGATGCCCTTCTTTTAATACGAATTCTCTGTAAACAGGGCTGCCATATGATAACGGGACATATATATTCATCATATTAAGCGGGTACTTTCCGAGCGCTTCAAACACTTCTGCATGCTGATTTGTGTTCGTTGCCGAATTACCTACCAAAATATTTATGTGTGTCTTTTGCTCTGTTTTGTCCGAGGTGGAACGATAAGCGGCATAGTGGATTTTTTCGAGCGGGTCTCCGGGCATTGGAGCAATATAATGCCGATTGACAATACCTGTAATTTCATGAAAATTGTCATATTCTCCCTCTATAAGAAAAAGTAATCCGGCACAGTTTCTTGCGCAGTATTTTTTTAAACGTATTTTCATTGCGGTTCTAATATCTTTTGCAGGCTTTCTTAAATGATAAAAATCACCTCCCCAAAAGTGCAGAAAAGTTTTCTTTAAAAATTTTTTCTTCCAAAAAGCAACGGCAATATAGGATGTAAATACTCCTGAAACAATAATTTTTTTTGAACTGTTAACAAGCGTTCTAATACAGCCCTTTAACAATATTTCAAAATAATCGCGAATTATATAAACATTGTTTTTGTTTATAAGCCCGGTTTCGTCAAACATGCCTAAAACAACAAAGAAGTGATTATAGGAAGGGACTTCTTTTGTCATAAAATTGATGTATCCGGTTGTAAATTTATCGCTTGAAATAATGTGTAAAACTATCGGCTTTTGGCACGTCTTATTTTCGATTGTGGGCATCATACAACTCCTTGGATGATTTTTACAAAAAATAGTAACTTAGCCATATCAGAGGATCTAGCGAACAATATATTTCTTATCTCTCCTTCGGATCATAACTTGCACCAATACCACCCTGATATAATGAAATGTCTTGGGAATCAAATCCCAGTCCCAAAAATGTACTCCATATTTTCTGTACTCCTTTAAAAGCTGCAACACTTTTCTTAAACCGTATCCGTTTTGTAACGCCTGCAACACTTTGATCCGGCCATTGATCTCCAGATATTGCATCTCTTCCTTGGTCAGGCGCTCTTTAAGAAAAGTAAATCTGCGGAAAAAGACACCCGTTCTGATATCGTACATTTCTTCGCTCAATTGGTTCGTAAGTGATCCCTTGTTCATCGTAATGCAGTAAATTACATGCGGATCAGCAGCAATCTTCTTTGCCGCATAACCGCATCCCATGGAAAACATGACGTCATTTGATACCATGATCTCTTCAAACCGGATTTCGTTTTCTTCCAC
>CARUOB010000003.1:0-288 GCA_949076555.1 uncultured Lachnospiraceae bacterium
AAATATAGCTTTTAGATTTTACAAAGAAGTCATAAGATTTGCTTTATATACTCAATACAAACGCTAATGGTGGTTGATAATGCAATCTTTATGACATAAATATGTAATTCATAAATTAGGGAATAGTGGTTTTATTTGAGTATAAAACGCTGTTCTCTTTTTTGTAAAAGATGGCAGAGAGGGACAGGTCATGTTTAGAAAAAAACAAAAACTGTATATATGCAAAAAACGAAAAATACGGAATGGTTATACACATCAAGGTGTACTGCAAGGAAGGTTGAAACTTAC
>CARUOB010000003.1:298-11383 GCA_949076555.1 uncultured Lachnospiraceae bacterium
GGTTTACTGTTTCATGTATGGCTGTTTTGAGAGCATGGACTTTTGTGTATCCCACACTTTTTTCATCAGTTCCTTTACCTCTTTTACATCAGCGGCATAGACGTTTCCTGTGGCGTTCATGCGCTTTGCTATCTGGTTCAGATTGCCGCCGATTTTTCCGAGTGCGGCATTGTATTCCCGAAGTTCGGAATAGTCAATGTCATAGACAAAACCATACAAAATCTGGCGGCGCAGGAAAGCGGATTTGCTTTTCATGCCGGAGGCTTTTACCTTCTGCTCAAGGATATACTGCTCATCGTCACTCAGATAGATTTTTAACTCGTTTTTGCGTTCTCTGTTTGCCATTTTTAGTGTCCTTTCTGTAATGGATTGATGAAAGTATTTTACACAATTGTTAGGGTCGGGCAGAATTGACCACCCAGAGTCGCTTAGAATTGACCATTTCTAGTCGGATAGAAAAAGCCATTGCATTTTCCCTTTTGTGTTCTAAAATGATGTGTGCCAATGCATCAGTAGAAATCACTATGGGAGAAAAACACAATGACTTAACTGAAATAATAGCACAAACCCTCTCTGAAATGAAGATGGAGCAGGGGGAAAAATTTGATCCTGGCAAGGTCAACCTTGCGGAGTTAGAACGCAGGACAGGTATTTCACGGGCCAAACTGCGCAGGATCAAGAAATCAGGGTTTATCGACCTTCCACATGCCCTTACCGGACGGAAAGCCGAGCATACTCTTTTGACGGGCTTTACAGGTATTATTGACGAACTGCTCCGGAAAGGAGTCACCAATTCTTCTGTCTGCTATGACAGATTAAAAGAGAATGGTTTTCAAGGTGGTCTGACCATCGTTAAAGAGTATATTTCCAACCATAAAGAACTTATCCCTCCTAAAAGGCAGCTTGTAGCTCCCCAAGGCAGCCGTGGGCGTCGTTACCATACCGCGCCGGGAGAATCTTCCCAGATGGACTGGGGATTTGTCGACGTGGAAGATGCTTCCGGCAACACTTTTAAAGCTGCCTGTTTTGCCATGATCTGTCACTGCTGCGGGCAGCGGTATATTGAATTTTTCCCAAATGCAAAACAGGAGAATCTGTTTATCGGAATGATCCATGCATTTTTGTATATGGGGATACCTGAGTATATCCTGACAGACAACATGAAGAGTGTTGTAATCCGGCGTGATGAACAGGGACACCCAATCTGGCAGAAAGATTATGAGCTGTTTATGGGCAATCTCTGCTTCAAAACAAAACTGTGTAAACCAAGGCATCCGTTTACCAAAGGAGCCGTCGAGCGTCTGGTACGGTTCGTAAAAGACAACTTCCTGCCGGGACGCATCTTCAATGAGATCACCGATCTGAATTATGAAGCAGTCCGCTGGTGTGATACCCAAAACAGCATTTACCATCGTGCAGTTGACTGCATCCCGGATGATAAACATACGATGGAGTGTATGAAGAATGCTGCTGTACTTGAGGAAACGGTCGAATTATCGTACTACCTGTGCCCGGAGCGTAAGATATCCTTTGATGGCTTTGTCCACTATGACGGGCGCCGTTTTGGCGTTCCTTACTGGTATACCGGAAAAACCTGCCGCGTAAAAAGAGACGGCTGCATCCTTTATGTATACGATTCCGGCATGACAAAGGTACTTACCACACATGATGTGACATGGAGCCGCCGGGACAGCTTCTGCAGAGACCAGTATACTACAGAACAGCCGGAGGAAAAACCTGCCGCACCGGTAAAGGTACAGATCAAACAGCTTGCCCCACCGCCGTATGACCCCGGTTTTAGCAGATTTAACTTCGAGGAGGGGCTGTGGGATGAATGAGTCGCTTTTCGGACAGATCCAGAACGCTGCTAAATATCTGAATCTTGATCTTAATGCACAGGAAATGGCACAGCTTGCCGTTAACCGTGGATACAGTGAAGAAAATATACAGGCGGTTGCTGAAATGCTTATGTATCTGCAGCAGAAGAAGAAAGAGAACATCGTTTCAACCCTGCTGCGTCTGAGCCGTCTGCCATTAAAGGAGCCAAAAACCTTTGAAGGCTTTGATTTTGGGCAGCTTAACGGAAAACAGGCGGATGCCCTTAAAAACCTGCCCGCATTGTCCGCCCTCTATGCACATAAAAATCTGGCATTTATAGGACCGCAGGGAGTTGGCAAAACGCATCTCGCAATGGCCTATGGGCGACAATGCTGCCAGAACGGCCTGAAAGCGTATTTCCTAAAAGCAACTGAACTGAACCAGCGTCTGACAGATGCGCGCAGGTATGGACGGGAAAGCAGTACGATCAACGGCCTGGTAAAACCCTCCTGCCTAATCATCGATGAGGTGGGAAGATGTGTATTTGATAAAGAAAACACAAGAATGTTTTTCGATATCATCGACCGTAGATACAATAAAGAAGGTCCCAATATGATGATATTTGCCAGTAATAAGGGTCCTGATAAATGGGGAGAATTCTTCAACGAAGATTCCTCTCTGCTATGTGCCCTTGACCGTATATTTGATGATGCCACAGTATTTATAATCAAAGGCAACAGCTATCGTGGTCAAAAGTGTGAAACAATAGCGTTATCAGCCGGTGCACCATCGGCATTGCCTAAACCACAACATTAAAGAAAGGAAAAGCTGGTGCATTGGTCGTTTCTGTTCGGCGGAGATTGGTCATTTTCTTCCGACTCTAAGTGGCTAATTTCTCCCGACGCTAACAGCGGATACTTTACGCTCTTTTATATTTGTTCCAATATGGGAATGGATACAAACGTTGGAGTATGCAGATATTCGCTTAATCAGCAGACACTATATAAAATGCGGGTGAATGGACTATGCCAGACACCCGCAAAAACTAATGATGTTCACCCGAAATGATTCCTATCTTATGATAGATCATATCAGTATACCCCAGGATCGTAGACTATGCTATCTCTCAGAGTATAATCATTATAATAGTGTATCCTGTAAATGTCAAGGTTATCACAAGAGGTTTCTCAATCCAAGGATACCTTCATTGTCAGTATTATAACAGTATAATTTTTTACGATACATGCTTCCTATATTATAGACATCTTTCACACAATTTACCTGCCGCAATAATGCGGAGGGCAGGACATCGGCGATTTGCAATCCAATACAATTATCACCTTTTAAAACGAAACCCAATGAAGATAAATGTTTATCAAAATCTTCCTGTGAAAAATAAATGGATCCATTTCGAATAAATTTGTAATAAGTGTGCTGCAAATCGGCATTTTCATTAAAAGATCTTGATTCAATGCAGATAGAACCAATCCCGTTACACTGTTTTAAATAATGAAGATAATTTTTTAAAAGTTCCACGAAAGCAATATTATAACATTTTATGTTCTTGCTTTTGTACAAATAACTCATTTTGCTTTGGTCAAAGTAAACTCCCATTGAAGTAAAATCCAACTTTTTTATTGTGTTGCAAAAATCATTCCAGAAGTTTGTCCGCTTTTCTGCATCGTTAAAAATAGTATAAACTCCCTTCGAATGTGCCATTTCATTATAGTGGAATATAATGTTGGATGAACTAAAGTGCCGGGCTTTCAAAGAATTTATTTCTGCAGTAAGTACGTCTTCGTAATAATTTCTTTTTACGCATATTCCACCCATACAAAAATAGGGATTTTTAGGTGCCTTTAAGGTTTCGTCTATAAATAAAATATATTCATCCATGTATCATTTCCCGTTTATCGTTTTTTTGACAAAATAACCCAATAATTGCATTATACATGAAACAGGGAATTTATGCCACATAAAACATGCGTTCTGTAAAGAGATCAACAATTGTCACCGGAGAGTAAGAACAAGGTACTATTTTGAGGATGAAGCAGTGAAATCCTGTGTAAAATATGATATAAAGAAAAGGTAAAAATCAGGTCTGCGACCGAAACGGAGGTAATTATGCGCAAAACGAAGATTGTATGTACCCTTGGACCATCCACAGACAACGAGGAAGTGCTGCGGCAGATGATGCTGGAAGGCATGAACGTTGCCAGATGTAATTTCTCCCACGGCGTCCACGAGGACCACAAGAGAAGAATGGACGTGGTGAAAAGACTTCGGAAGGAAGTGGGCAGGCCGGTGGCGATTCTGCTCGATACCAAAGGGCCGGAGGTTCGCGTAAAGCATTTCAAGGAAGGAAAGGTGATCCTGGAAGAGGGACAGCTTTTTACCTTGACAGCCGATGAGGTGGAGGGAACAAAGGATATTGTGAGCGTGACTTACAACAGGCTCTATGAGGATCTGGAAGAGGGAATGCGGGTACTCATTGACGACGGGCTGATTGAGATGAAAGTGGAGAAGGTGGACAAAAGCAATATCGTCTGCCGCGTCGTAAACGGCGGCACGGTTTCCAACCATAAAGGTGTCAATGTGCCCGACGTGGATTTGTCCATGCCTTACATCAGCGATAAGGACAGAGAGGACATTCTTTTCGGCATCGAGCAGGATGTGGACTTTATCGCGGCCTCTTTTGTGCAGAAAAAGGAAGACATTTTACAGCTTAGAAAACTGCTCGAAAAGAACGGCGGTCAGGATATCAAAATTATTTCCAAGATTGAAAATGCGCAGGGCGTGGCAAACATCGATGATATTTTGTCGGTGTCCGACGGCGTTATGGTGGCCAGAGGGGATATGGGCGTGGAGATTCCTTATGAGGATGTGCCGGTGATCCAGAAGGAGATCATCAAGAAGGTGTACCGCGCCGGAAAGCAGGTTATCACGGCCACGCAGATGCTGGAATCCATGATTAAGAATCCGAGACCCACTAGGGCGGAGACGACGGACGTCGCCAATGCGGTTTACGACGGCACAAGTGCGATCATGCTCTCCGGGGAGACGGCGGCGGGCGCCTATCCGGTGGAAGCGGTCAGGACGATGGTCAGGATTGCGGAGCGCACGGAGCAGGACGTGGATTACCGCAAGCGGTTTTTCCTGTTGGAGCGCGAGGCGAATCCCGACGTGACTGACGCGATCTGCCACGCAACCTGCACGACGGCTCTTGACCTGAATGCCACAGCCATCGTGACGGTTACCAAATCGGGCAGATCGGCAAGGATGATTTCCCGCTACCGTCCAAAGAGCGATATCATAAGCTGCGCCACCACAGAGAAGGTGTGCAGACAGCTTTCGATGACATGGGGTGTGACGCCGCTTCTGATTAAAGAGGAGAAGGACGCCTACGGCCTGTTTGACAAGGCGATTGCGGCGGCCGAGAAGAAGGGACTTCTTGCGAAGGGCGATTTGACGGTTATTACATCCGGGGTGCCGATCGGTATTTCCGGCACCACGAACATGATTAAGGTGCAGATCGTAATGTGAAAAACGGCATTCTCCGCATTGATTTGAGATTTCGCGATGCGGAATCATGGCGGTTGGAGTGAGAGGTGCGAATGCGGGCATTCTCCGCTATATTGCCTGCGGGTTTAAAAGCGGCACCGGCCCGGAGATGACCTCTCTTGCCACATAGAGGGTGCTGTCGAAACGGGCGTTCATGCTCCACTTGACTAAGGTCATAAGGCCGCGCTCAATTTCGATGCAGGTGATGCAGCGGGGGTGGACGCAGCTTCCCGTATTATAGTAATGGGCCGGTTCTGCGGGGAGGATGGGCCGGTGTGTGTGCCCGGTGATCAGAATGCGGTGGTTTTCCTCGGCCCACTGGTTTAGGCGGACTTCGGATTTGTTCTTAACGTAATAGTTTTTGGCGGCGCTGGTGGGGTCGAGTATGCCAAGGTTTTCCAGAGGCCGCCAGATATAGCGGACGAGAAAACGGGAAAGTGGCCAGAGCGTAGAGTTGAGCAGGCTGGCCTGATGTCCGTGGGTCAGATAAAGGGACACACGGGACCGGCTTCCCGGAAGCAGGTCTGTGGTCAGTATGATTCCCTCATAAAAGGTGAGGGAAGGGAAGAGGGGCTGCATCTGCTGGGACTGCGTACAGAAATAAGTACCGCAGCTTTTGGAAGGATAGCCTTTTTTTCGTTTTACAATGTCATGGTTGCCATAGAGAAGATACAGCCGGTCTTCCTGATAGAACTGCTTGAAAAGCCAGAAGACATTATTGTGCACGTCAATGATATTTTTCATGTTCCTGTTTTCCCAAAGCTCATCCCCGTCGCCCAGTTCGATATAGGTAAATCCCTGACTGTAGTAATGCTCCAGCGCGGCAAAATACAGGTGTTGGTTTTTTAAAAAATTGTCGGAAGAATTTCCCATACCTCTGTGACAGTCGCTCATAAGTACATAGCGGGAGCGGCTGCTAAGAGGCAACAGGAGAGCGTTTTGAAAAGCGCGGTCAAGACGCGAAAACGTGCTCATAGTCAGTGCTCCTTATAGTAGCGTTTGTGACAGCGCTTGTGAAAACGGCGCAGTCTGAGAAGTTTCCGAAAAGCTGCCGGGAGATAGTAGTACAGGTATAAAACCCGGTCTTCGGTACAGAGAAAGGGTCTGGTAACCCACAGGTAAAGTTTGCAGAAAAATTTGTTTTTCCACTGAGAGAACTTTCGAAAAAACCGTGTAATGAAATTGTATTTCGTGGAATCCTGGTGGAACACAAAACAGACGGTGAGACCTCTGACGGAAAGACAGTCATCCGGGTAACCGGCTCTCCTTAGACCGTCCAAGAAGGCGCACAGCATTTCCCTGTTGGGAAAACCGATGCAGGACTCCATGGTAAGTGAGGAAGGGCTGGAAAAGCAGCCCACGAGAAAGGCGGTAAGCCACCAGTGCCGCCCGGAATTGCAGATGCACTCGTTCTCAAACTTACAAAGTCTGAAAGAGCAGTCCAGCATTTCGCTGTCCTTGGCGCAGGAGAACCAGGCGGTTTTGTATTCTGTTTCCGGAATAATACCGTCCGCGTGGTAGATGCCGATTTCCGCCCCGGTATTGATGCCGTACTGGCCTTTCCAAAATTCGATCAGCCATGTGCGGCCTCTGTAATCAAAATAGACGGGAAGAGAGTCGAAAACCATCTGGAAACGGGGCGCCATATGATCGTAGAGCCAGGCGTATCCGGCCTGTCTCTGTGGGGCATCCACCGTGGAGGAAAAAAAGCCGCAGTCACATTGAAAATCGTAACCGAAGGGATATACCAGCTCGTTTAAAAGAGAACATTTGGCGCAGCAGTCCATCCCTTTTATCTTGCAGATTATTTTTTTTCTGCGGCATTGAAAGAAGATACAGCCGAGAACAGCTATGAGAAGTAAAGCAAAGAGTAAAAAGTACATAATAAAATATCCTGTGTCGTTTTACTCTATTTTATGTCGAACGAGGAGAAACGGTTCGACAGGGCCAAGTTGTTTTGCTGCCGCGAAAACCTGTTATTGTACTAAGAACAGACAGGCCGCCGGTACGGTCGCAAGACTTAAAATGGTAGTCAGAATAATGCCCTGTGAGATGGCTTCCGTGTCCATATCCATCTGTTTGGCGAGCATGAGGGGCATGTTGGCGGCGGGAACCGCGGCCATCAGAAGCATGGTGTTTAAAATCAGCCGGTTATCAATGAACATACGCATCAGCAAAACGCAGCCGATGGGTACGAGAATCTGACGGATCAGGGTGAAAATATAGAGCTTCGGGTTGGAAAAGATATCCTTTGGCGCCATCTGTGCCACGGAAACACCAAGCACCAGCATGGACAGGAGCGTGGTGGCGCGTCCGGCGTAGTTGAGGGTGGAAGATATAATGACCGGGACATGGAAATTTCCCAGATAGAAAACAATGGTAAGCGCGGCGGAAATGGTGCCCGCGTTCACAAGTTTCTGCAGGCGGCCAGAGCTGAACTGGTTTGCGGAAGACCCTATGCCTTCCGAAGCCTGCCCTGTAGAAACTGATGTCTGGCCGTCAGACAAAGCGGCGCTTTCCTTTGCCTGTCTGCTGGCTGCACTTTGCAGCAGAGAGATCCCCAGCGTATATACCAGCAGGTTAAAGAGCAGATTAAAAATGGATACAAAAATTAACGACCCGCTGCCGAGCACGGCGGAGGCCAGAGGGATGCCGATAAAGCTGACATTGCCGAAAATGGTAAGCATCTGGTAGGCGTATTGAAGCGTTTTCGGTATGCCCAGAAGATAGGGGAGCAGAAGGCCCGCGGCGATTAAAATCACATAGACGGCGGCGTAAACGATGAGAGCAGTGCCAAGCTCCTGCAAGGACGCTTTTGGGCCGTCGTCGAGGGCGGAACAGATGAGGAGCGCCGGGTTGGTGACATTGATAATCAGACCGGAAATCTGTTTGGAACTTGCGTCAGAAATCATGCCCCGGCGATAAAGGACGATGCCTGTGCCGATCAGTAGGAAGATAATTACCATCTGCTGTAATACGACTGTGATACTCATTGATATACGCCTCTTTTCATAAATTGAGCAGTTCCCATTGATTGTAGCATGTTTTATTCTGAATGGAAATGGGAAAAAGAAACTGTTACAATAAAAAAAGCAAACCATTATTGAGAGCGGGGGAAATACTTATGATTTATACGGTGACCTTTAATCCGTCCTTAGACTATGTGGTAACCATGCCGGACTTTACCATGGGGATGACAAACCGCACTGCCGGGGAACAGCTTTTCCCCGGCGGTAAGGGCATCAATGTTTCCATTGTACTTAACAATCTCGGGATCGAAAATACGGCCCTTGGATTCATTGCCGGGTTTACGGGGGAAGAGATTGAGCGGGAGACTGCGGCTATGGGGCTTTGCACGGATTTTATCCGTGTCGGCGGCGGGTTTTCCAGAATCAATGTCAAGCTGAAAAACTATGACGGCACGGAAATTAACGGCATGGGACCGGACATTACGAAAGACTGCGTGAGGCAGCTTTATGCGAAGCTGGATGGGCTGAAAGCGGGGGATGTGCTTGTTCTGGCGGGCAGCATTCCCAGATGTCTGCCGGACACAATTTACAGCGATATTTTAGAGAGGCTTTCCGGAAGGGGCGTCCTGTCTGTGGTGGATGCCACGGGAGATCTTCTTTTAAACGTGCTGCGGTACGAGCCGTTTTTGGTGAAGCCGAACATGCACGAGCTGGGAGAAATTTTTGGCGCACGGCTTCGCACTCCGGGGGATGTGATTCCTTATGCGCGAAAACTGCGGGAAAAGGGCGCGCAAAATGTGCTGGTATCCATGTCCGCGCAGGGGGCGGTTTTCGTGGATGCGGCGGGGGATGTGCATGAGCTTCCCGCGCCGGAAGGAACGCTGGTGAATGCTGTGGGGGCGGGAGATTCCATGGTGGCCGGTTTCCTTGCCGGGTGGATGCAAAGACAGGACTATGGCCATGCCTTCCGCATGGGGATCAGCGCGGGAAGCGCCAGCGCGTTTTCAGAATATCTGGCTTCGCGGGATGAGGTGGAAGCGGTGTATAAAAGCATAAATTTCGGAGAAAAGGAATGAAAAAACGGGTGACAGTGAAGCCGAAGGCTGAACTGTTACAGTCTATTCGTAAAACAAATATTATATCTTGCAACATCCGGTAAATTTCGCTATTATAAAATAGTTCGGATAAAAGAAAAAGGAGTGTTGAGATGTACAGGATTATAAGAGCAGAGGAACTTGCAGCGAATATCTATCTCATGGATGTGGAAGCGCCCCGCGTGGCGCGGTCCTGCCAGCCGGGACAGTTTGTCATTGTCAGAATGGATGCAGAGGGAGAGAGGATTCCTCTGACGATCTGTGATTATGACAGGGAAAAGGGAACCGTCACCATCGTATTTCAGGTGGTGGGCGCAGCTACGGAAATGATGCGAAATCTGAAAGCGGGTGACGGTTTTCAGGATTTTGTGGGGCCGCTGGGATGCCCTTCCGAGTTTGTGAACGAGGAGGCGTCCGAATTAAAAAAGAAAAAGATTCTCTTCGTGGCCGGGGGACTTGGCACGGCGCCCGTTTACCCGCAGGTAAAATGGCTGCATGAGAGAGGAATCGACGCGGATGTGATCGTTGGCGCAAAGACGAAGGATCTGCTCATTATGGAAGAGGAGATGAAGGCGGCAGCCGGAAACCTCTATATTACCACCGACGACGGCTCTTACGGCAGGAGCGGTATGGTGACGAAGGTGATCGAGGATCTGATGGAATCCGAAGGAAAATCTTACGATGTATGCGTGGCGATCGGGCCTATGATTATGATGAAATTTGTGTGCCTGACCACGAAGAAATATGAGCTGCCTACGATTGTGAGCATGAATCCCATTATGGTGGACGGCACGGGTATGTGCGGCGCCTGCCGTCTGACCGTGGACGGGGAAGTAAAGTTTGCCTGCGTGGACGGGCCTGAGTTCGACGGACATAAAGTGGATTTCGATCAGGCGATGAAGCGCCAGCAGATGTATAAGACGAAGGAAGGCAGAGACTTCCTGAAAGCCAAAGAGGGAGACACCCATCATGGCGGGTGCGGAAATTGCGGGAGTTCAGAGTGAAAAGAATAGCGTGAAGTTTGTGTCCGCGCGCTGCCTGGCACAAACTCAGTTCATTTAGATGCGGCGTAGAAATGAGGAGAAAATGGAAGCAGATGTATTGAAGAAAGTTCCTGTCCGGGAACAGGGCGCTAAGGTTCGTGCGACGAATTTCGAGGAAGTGTGTCTCGGTTATGATAAAGAGGAAGCGATGTGCGAGGCGGCCCGCTGCATCAACTGCAAGAACGCGCAGTGCATCAAGGGATGCCCTGTGGCGATTAATATTCCCGGTTTTATCGAGAAGGTGAAGGAGGGCGATATCGCCGCTGCTTATCAGATTATAAGCGAAGCCTCCGCCCTGCCCGCTGTCTGCGGCCGTGTGTGCCCGCAGGAGAGCCAGTGTGAGGGCAAGTGCATCCGCGGCATTAAGGGAGAGCCTGTCTCCATCGGCAAGCTGGAGCGTTTTGTGGCTGACTGGGCCAGAGAGAACGGCGTGAAGCCGGAAGGCGCGTCGGAAAAGAAAGGCAAGAAGGTAGCCGTTATCGGTTCCGGTCCTGCGGGACTGACCTGCGCGGGGGATCTGGCGAAGATGGGCTATGAGGTGACGATTTTCGAGGCGCTCCATGAACCCGGCGGCGTGCTTGTTTACGGTATTCCGGAGTT
>CARUOB010000003.1:11391-33606 GCA_949076555.1 uncultured Lachnospiraceae bacterium
ATTCCGGAGTTTCGTCTGCCCAAGCAGGACGTGGTGGCGAAGGAGATCGAGAATGTAAAGAGTCTCGGCGTGAAGATAGAGACCAATGTGGTGGTGGGAAAATCTGTCACCATTGATGAGCTGATGGAGGAAGAAGGATTCGACGCCGTGTTTATCGGTTCCGGCGCGGGTCTTCCGAAATTCATGGGGATTCCCGGTGAGCAGGCGCTCGGCGTATTCTCCGCCAACGAGTATCTGACCAGAAGCAACCTGATGAAAGCCTTTGACGAGACGTCCAACACGCCCATTATGCGGGGTAAAAAAGTGGCCGTTGTGGGCGGCGGCAATGTGGCGATGGATGCCGCGAGAACGGCCCTTCGTCTCGGTGCGGAAGTGCATATCGTATACCGCAGGAGCGAGGAAGAGCTGCCCGCCCGTGTGGAGGAGGTACACCACGCGAAGGAGGAAGGCATCATCTTTGACCTTCTGACCAACCCCACAGAAATTGTTGCGGACGAGAACGGCTGGGTGTCCGGCATGAAGTGCGTGCGCATGGAGCTTGGCGAGCCTGACGCTTCCGGCAGACGCCGTCCGGTGGTGATCGAGGGTTCGGAGTTTCTGATGGAAGTGGATACGGTGATCATGTCCCTTGGCACTTCCCCGAATCCGTTGATTTCTTCTACCACAAAAGGGCTTGAAGTCAATAAACATAAATGCATCGTGGCCGAGGAGGATTTTGGCGCGACGACGAAAGAGGGCGTCTATGCGGGCGGCGACGCGGTGACGGGAGCCGCTACCGTGATTCTTGCGATGGGAGCCGGAAAGGCTGCCGCGAAGGGGATCGACGAGTACCTCTCCAAATAAGACATACAAAAGAAGATCTGCCTGCCGGAAAGCGGCGGGCAGATTTAAAAATGGAAGGAGAATGCGCAGCGTTCTCTGAATCGTCGCTGTGAAGCGACGTTTTTTTCTAAGAATTTCTTAATAATTTGCGATACAGATTCTTTAAAAGTATGCTGTATGATAGAAGTCAGGATACGAAAACAATTGTAACTGTAAAGCCGAAGGCTGCACAGTTGCAAATAATCTGCCAGAATAGAAAGGTGTGAAACGTTTATGAAATTGACTGATCCGGACAAAGATAAAAATTGGGAAGAGGAGCAGGATGGTTCGGAGAACTTACTGCAGAAAGCCTTGACGACGAAGGTGCTTTTGGGGGTGATTGCCGTTCTCTTGATTCTTATTCTGGTTCTGCTCACAGTTGTAGTCAGTAACAGACGAAGCAGCCAGGACAAGACGGATCAGGATCTCCAGCAGAGCATTACGGATTATGCAAAGGAACAGCAGGAGTTGGAAGAGCAGGTTCTTGAGGAAAAGGAGGACAAACCTGCAGCGGAAGAACCGGAGGACGACGAGGAAGAAGAGGACGAGGAAGAGGAGGAGACGGAGGAAGAGGAAGAACCGTCTTCCGCAGACAATGAGAAAACGGCCGTTGTGGTAGACATAGAGGATGAAAACGACGAAGCGTACACGAAGGAATATATTTTGAAGGAGGCGTATCCTTTCTTTGCGGACAACAATCAGGATGCCATCTGGGACCTGGCTCATTTAAAACGCTATGTGAAGCTCTCCAAGGGTCTTGAGGGTACCGGGGAATATTATTATCAGGGCGACGTGGACAGCGAGGGGAAGCCGCACGGCACGGGGCTTGCCATCTATGAAAAGAACAGCTATTATTTCGGGGAGTGGAGCAGCGGGAAAAGAAACGGCAACGGCACATGGTTCCGGTTTTACATTAACCAAAAAAATAAGTATAACGCCAAGGGCATCTATATGTCCCACAGCTATTCCGGGGAATGGGCGGACGATCTGCCAAACGGCCAGGGCGCGGAGCACTACGATGTGGATATCTCCAAACTTGCTCCCACGCAGGGACGGATTTTACAAAATGTGGTCGGCCCGTTTAAGAACGGTCTTTACAATGGGGATATGTACGCCAATACCGTGGACTATACCGGCAATGTACAGGAGTGGGACGGCATCGCAAAGGAAGGCGTGTTTACGCTGTGGCGGGATATGAGCGCCATTGGAGAATGTGCCGTATGGCGTTATATGGATGACCATTCCGTCTGTCTGGACATAGATAAATCGGAAAACAAAAATCAGGGTATCCGGGAACTCTTAAAGTAGTTGCAATTTGTATAAAAGGATAATAAAATAGAACCGTACGGATGTTTTTGTGTGCAGAATTTCCAATTCGTAAGATAAGGAGGGTGTGGTTTATGCCCCAATATCAGAGCAGCGAAGCAAAGGCGGAGAACAACCGTTCTTCCGCGTACACACTTCTGGCAGTAGGCGGCGTCGGTTTCATTGTGGTATTGCTGATTTTCTTTAACGTGATACCGGTCTATCGGAATGCAGGCATTACCAAGTATTTGGTGTGCGGTGTTATGGGCGCGATGTTTGTGCTCTTTATCGTGTTCGGCATCGTGTCTATGCGGGATTCCAAGATGCTGATGGTGAAAGCGAAATCGGAAAATTCCCTGCGCTCGGAAATGGCCAGATGGTGTCAGGAGAATCTGGACCTCGCAGCGATCGATGCGGAAATTCTGGATGAGGGAGAGTCGCTTGTGGCGCTCTCGGATGCGGAAAGATATTACAGACGCACGGCACGCATACGGGCGGCTATCAACGACAAGTTTATGAATCTGGATGAGGCGTTCATGGACGATTTTGTGGACGGATATTATCAGGAAATGTATGAAAATAACAGTGGTTACGGTGGGTAAACTGAAAGAGAAGTTTTTCCGCGAGGCGGTGTCCGAGTATGAGAAACGGCTTGGACGCTACTGTCGGCTGGAGATCCGCGAGACTGCCGATGAAAAGACGCCGGACGGCGCTTCTGAAACGGAGCGGGAACAGATTCTACAGAAGGAAGGAGCGCGCATTGCAAAATTTTTGCCGGACAGCGCCTTTGTGGTGACGCTGGAGATCGAAGGGCGCAGATTTACTTCTGAGGCTTTTGCGGGAGAGATCGAGCGGCTGGGGGTAAACGGTGTGGGGCACATCGTTTTCGTGATCGGCGGCTCACTCGGTTTACATCATACGATAAAGAAACGAGCTGATCTGGCAGTCAGCTTCTCGGACATGACATTCCCGCACCAGTTGATGCGGGTTGTTTTGTTGGAACAAATTTACCGGGCGTTTCGGATTATAAACAAAGAGCCCTATCACAAATAGGGTGAAAAGAAGTACGGGCATTCTCCCAAGACTACGGCATTTATGGGAATGAATCTACAATGGCGTTCATATAGTGTAACATGAGAAGAGAGAACAGACGTCAACCATTTTCGCCGTTTACCAAGTCAAAGGAACTGATTGTGGAATCGCTGAAACTGCCGAAGGATACCATGCTGGGGGCAGCCATTGTCACGATCACAGGCAATCGGGAGGCTTTTATCGAAAATTATAAGGGAATTTTGGAATATACGACGGAGTCTATTGTGCTGCAGGGCAAGAACGCCAAGATTTGTTTTGAGGGAAGCGGCCTTTCCATCGACTACTACACCAATGAAGACATGAAAATCAGCGGAAAGATCGACGCGCTCCGCTATATCTGAGCGCGCGTGCAGGGGAAGGTCTATGCTTCATTGGATACAGTATTTAAGAGGATATGTGGCCATTAAGGTGTGGGGCTATTCTGTGGAGCGTCTTTTGAATCTTTGCGGCAATCATGATGTTTTGGTCTGGGACATCGAGGATCACGGCGATTACCATACCATGCATATCAGTATAGCGGGCTTTTTTGCCCTGAAGCCTCTCCTGAAAAAAACCGGGACGAGGGCGGCTGTTATGGGCAAATACGGCCTGCCTTTTTTTGTGTCGAAAATGTGGAAGAGAAAACTGTTTGTGGCAGGGCTTTTCGGCTGCATTTTCTTCTGGTGTCTGGCATCCCGCTTTATCTGGGATATTCAGATCGAGGGGAATTTTGCCCTGACGGAAGATGTGCTGATGGATTATCTGGAGGAGCAGGGCGTACATACCGCCATGAAAAAAAGCGGGCTGGATATCGGGGCTCTTGAACAGGAACTCAGGGAGGACTATGATCTGATTACATGGACTTCCGTGCAGCTTCGGGGTACCACGCTTTTGATTCATATCAAAGAGAATGATATGCCGGTCTACGATAAGCGGGAAAAGGCGGAAACGAACAGGGGCATGGATTTGGTAGCGGAAAAGGATGGCGTGGTGACTTATATCATCACCAGAAGCGGTGTGCCGCTTGTGGCCTGCGGGGACAGTGTGGAAAAAGGAGACGTGCTGGTGAGCGGCGCGGTTCCTGTCTACAACGAGGACACCACGGTGCGCAGATACCAGTATGTGGAGGCGGATGCGGATATTACGTTAAGTTATGGGCGGAATCTTTCGCTGGAGGAAGAGGTCGCTTACGACGAGAAATGTTATACGGGGGAGAGCATTGAAATTCCGGTGGCAGGCACGGGGGAAAAGGAGATCGCGTTTCGCTTCCGCAAGGTTCCCTACGAATTTTACGATACGAGTGAGGAGAAAAAGCAGGTGCAGCTTTTGGACCACCTGTATCTGCCTCTGTATTACGGGAAAAGAACGGTGCAGGAATATGAAATCGTGTCGAAAACGCACACGGAAGAGGAAATGAAAACGCTTTTGCAGGAACGGTTTAGAAAAATTATCTCAACTTTAAATGAAAAAGGGGTACAAATTGCAGAAAAAAATGTTACAATAAAAAAGAATGAAAAAAAATGGGTGCTGCACGCCCATATGCAGCTTGAAGAATCAGCGGTGAAGCTGATGCCGACGGCCGTAACGGAGTCCGTGACAGATTCCGATCAGGAGCAGGAGGCGCAGACGGAGTGATCAGGCTGTCGTTTTGAAAGGCGGAGAATGGACGCGTTTACAGTCAGGATAGATGTGCCGGTGGAGCACATGCGGAATCTTTTTGGGGAGTTTGACTCCCATATCAAAAGAATTGAAAAAGATTTGAACGTGGTGATCGTAGACAGAGACGGCGCCGTTCGGATATCCGGGGAGCGGGAAGCGGCGGACAGGGCGGCCCGGATTGTAAACGAACTTCTTGCCCTGTCAAAAAGAGGCACGATTTTGGAGGAACAGAGCGTGGATTATGCCATTGAGCTAGGTAAGGAGCATAAGGAGGACATGCTGCTTGCCATGGACAGCGATTGTATCTGCCATACCGTGAGCGGTAAGCCGATTAAGCCAAAGACCTTGGGACAGAAACAGTATGTGGACGCCATGCGGGACCATATGATTGTGTTTGGGGTCGGTCCTGCGGGTACGGGTAAGACGTATCTGGCGATGGCGATGGCGGTGACCGCCTTTAAAAATAACGAGGTGAGCCGCATTATCCTGACCAGACCCGCCATCGAAGCGGGAGAGAAGCTCGGCTTTCTTCCCGGCGACCTGCAAAGCAAGGTAGACCCCTATCTGCGGCCGCTTTACGACGCGCTGTATCAGATCATGGGGGCGGAGAGTTTTGCGAGGAACATGGAAAAAGGGCTGATTGAGGTGGCGCCTCTTGCGTATATGCGCGGACGGACGCTGGATAACGCCTATATCATTCTGGATGAGGCGCAGAACACGACGCCGGCGCAGATGAAAATGTTTCTGACGAGAATTGGATTCGGCTCGAAAGTGGTGGTTACGGGTGACGCTTCGCAGAAAGATCTTTCGCCGGATATGAAATCCGGACTTGACGTGGCGGTGAAGGTACTCTCAAAAATCGACGATATTTCCTTTTGCAGCTTGAGCAGTAAAGATGTGGTCAGACATCCGCTTGTACAGAGGATCGTGAAGGCCTACGACGATTACGAAGCAAAAGAGAAACGGCGCAGTGAGCAAAAATCAGGGAACAGGAATTACAGGCGTGGAAAATAATATCAATCTTCAAAATAACAGCAATATCATTAAAAGAATCGTAGTTTTTATGTTTATGTTCGCTCTGGCAGGCGTAATAACATGGCTTGGCAGCATGTTTTACCATAACCAGACGGATATGATGATACGAAATGTCGTTATGGTTCTGGCGGGGACGGGAATCACTATTTTTTCTTATGTCCTTGGCGAGTCTGCCGGGTTTTTCGTCTACCGCAATGAGGGACGGTACGGGAGGTTTGCCCTCATTTATCTGGGATGTCTTGTGGCGGCGGTGTTTCTGCCTTTCCTTCCGGTTACGGGATGGCCGTATCTGGTGTTTTTTGTGCTGCTTGGCGTCTTTTCAAACGGCATGACAGGACTTGTGGCTGGCAGTCTGTGTCTGTTGCTCTCCGTGAATTTTGCGGGGTGTGATTATGCCATTTTCTGGCTCTATTTTATCAGCGGCATGGCCGGGATACTGGTATTTGCCACGTTGGACGAAGAGTTTCATGTGGGGATTCCGATGTTGATTTCCCTGCTGGTTCTTGCCTTAAGCCTGACGGCGAACGTGATCCTGTTTGCGAAGGAGCGGCTCTCCATCGCACAGTTTATGATACCGGGCATCAATCTGATGGTATGCTGCATTCTGCTTTTGGTCAGCCTGAAGATGGTCAGTTCCATGGTAATTCACAGATACCGGGACAGATATATGGAGATCAATGATCCGGAGTGCCCGCTGCTCGTGCAGCTTAAGGAGCTTTCCAGGGAGGAGTATTACCACGCGATTCACACGGCCTATCTGGGAGATAAGGTGGCAAGAAACCTCGGCATAGATGACGCTGCGGTGAAAGCATGCGGGTATTACCACAGAATCGGGAAACTTACCGGAGAAAACACGTGGGAAAATGTGTCCGCGATCTGCGATAAATATCATTTCCCGCCGAAGACAAAGCAGATTTTAAAGGAGTATGTGGACCCGGATGTAAAGATTGTCTCAAAGGAGACGATCGTCGTTTTGCTTGCGGATTGTATCGTGTCGTCCATCCTGTATCTGTTTGCCAAAGATCCGAAGGCGGAACTGGATTACGAGCAGTTGATCGACACGGTGTTCAAAAAGAAATTTGAGACGGACGAGCTTTGGGGAAATGAGATTTCCTTAGGGCAGATATGTGAAATGAAGAAAATATTTATCAAGGAGAAGCTATACTATGACTTCTTACGTTGAACATGAGGCAATGCAGACGTTTTCCTTCGATGAAAAGGAGCTGCTTGACCTTGTCGTAGAGGCTGTTCTTGACAGCGAAAACTGTCCCTATGAAGCGACGGTGAATCTTCTTGTGACAGACGACGAGGGGATTTTGGCGTATAACAAAAATTACAGGGGGATCGATTCCGAGACGGATGTGCTTTCGTTTCCCAATCTGGAGTTTGAGACGCCGGGGGATTTTTCCGGTGTGGAAGAGCAGGAGGCAGACTGTTTCGACCCGGACAGCGGTGAACTGGTTTTGGGTGATATCATTCTGAATGCGGTGCGGGTAAAGACGCAGGCGGCGGCATACGGACACAGCGAGCGCAGAGAATTTGCGTTCCTTCTGGCCCACAGCCTGTATCATTTGTGCGGTTACGACCATATGGAGCCGGAGGAAGCGGCCGTGATGGAAAAGAAGCAGGAGGCGGTTTTGCAGACGCTTTCCATCACCAGAGAAGAGTGAGAAGCGTTTCTGTAGTATAGTACTTAGAGGATAACGATGAATATACAATGGATGGCGAAAAATTGGAAAAACAGAATCGTCCTCTCGGCGGGGATTGTCTCTTATATGATCCTTCTTCTCCTGCGGATTCCGCTTTCGCGGTTTATAGGGGATGAGGGCGTCGGTCTCTTTGCCCCGGCGTTTGAGTTGTTTGTATTGACTTCATTGGTCACATCCTATGGGATGTCCAACGCCATGGCAGGTATCATCCGCTACCGGGTGAAAAGAGAGCGGTATCGAAATGCGGACAAGGTGTTTCGGACAGCTTTTGTTATGAATCTTTTTCCCGGTGTGGCGGCAGCTTTGTTTCTGCTGTTCTTTTCCTCATGGATTGCGGAGGTGCTGGTTTTGGAGCGTCTGAGCCGCATGGCGGTGATGGCGGCAGCGCCTTCTGTATTTTTTGCGGCCCTTGTCGGTATTTTCAGAGGATATTTTAACGGCTATGGCATGGGCGTGCTCACGGCACATTCTCAGTATATCGAAAAAATCGCCATGTTTGCGGGAGCGCTTCTTTGCGGGAGAGCTTTTTACGGATACGGACAGAAGGTGGCGGCTCTTTTGCAGGTGGAGGCGCACAGCTATGCCTACGGCGCGCTCGGCGCGATGCTCGGGGTCTTTCTTTCGCAGGTAATTGCCTTGCTTCATCTGTTACTTGTCTATGTGATTTATGCGGGAGCCTTTAAAGGACGGCCGGGACAGGACAACAGCAGACGGGCAGAGACCCGTTTTGAAATTCAGAGAATGCTTATTATCAATACGGCGCCGCTTGCGGCTGTTGCCGTGCTTTCGAATCTGTTTATGCTCGCGGATCAGCGCTATTTTAACCACTGCATGAATATGACGGAAAAGGGGACGGTACGCACGGCCCTTTGGGGAAGTTACTATGGAAAATTTGTGCCGCTTCTGGGTATATGCGCGGGGGTTTCCTGCCTGTTTGTGCACGGCATGACCGGAAAAATAGCCAATGCCTACGAGCGGGAAGAATACCGCAATATGCGGGAACGGATGGGCCGGGCGATACGAAACGCTTCTATGATATCCTTCCCGGCGGCGGTATATCTGGCAGTTTTGGGAAAACCCTTTGCTGTCTGCTGTTACGGGAGAGCGACGGCACAGTCCGCGGTATTGGCGGGATGGATTGCAAAGGGCGCCGTTGTAGCCGTTTTATTTACGTTCAGCTTCCTGTTCGGACAGATTTTGTATAAAATGCGTATGGTGCGGGAACTTTTTCTGGCGGCTGTGGCTGCTTTCGCCTTGCATCTGGCGGCAGCATATTTTATGACGCAGCGCGGACATATGGGCGTGGACGGACTGTTCTGTGCGTTGATTTTGTTTTTCGGCGCCTATATGGTTCTGACATTTGTATTTTTAAACCGCCGTGTAAAATACAGGCCTGACTGGTTGACCGGAGTGGTGTTTCCGCTTGCTGCCGCCGCGGTTTCCGGGCTTGTGGTATATTTGCTGAACATGCTGCTTTCGGGCTTTGCGATCGCTCCGGTCTGCATTATTGTTTCCCTGCTTATAGGGGTTTTCTTACATATCCTTTTCCTCGTGATTCTCCGTGTAGTCGGAGAGGTGGAGCTGCAGGAGATGCCGCTTGGGTTCTTGTTCATAATGATTGGCAGAACGATAGGCATTTTATGAGATGATTGTATAAAAAACAGGAATTGGCTGATACTGATTACAGGAAATCCGACGAGAGAGGTTTAAAACGGAATGAAACTTGTAAAACGTATCAGTCTTTTTATGACATTGTCTGTGATCATGCTTGGTCTTGGCGGCTGGGGTGCGCTGAAAGCGGAGGAATTTTTTTACCCGCACCGGTACAGGAACAGTTATGAACAGGCGGGGACGGGATCGGCGGACAGTCTGCGTCAGTCGGTATCGCAGCTTGCGGATGCCGTTTCCCAGTCTGCCCCGTTTTCACAGGATGAGCAGACCGGTACGGCGGTAAAAGAACAGGTTATTGACAGGGCGGCGGAGGAACCGGTGATCGAGGCGGCGGCAGCGCAGGAGCCTGTGGTGACGGCGGACACACGGTATCTGCTGGAAATGGTGGATTTGTCAAAGGGAACCGTCACGGAGAGCGAGGATACCATTCCCGTCATGTATATCGGTCTGAACAGAGAGGAGCTTTTGGAGGCCTTAGCCGCCTATGAGGACAATCCGCCTTTGACAGAGCTGGAGCAGGGATTTGAAACGATCGAGCTGACGGCCTTTTCCAAAGACCGGGTAGCGGTCTGTAAATATTATAAAGTGAAAGAACCGCAGGGATTTTATCTGATGGTGGCGGATCATTTTATCGTGGTGTACGAGGAGGACAAGAGCACGCTTTACATGAACACGGATATTTTGTTGGAGCGGCTGCCCGATTCCCTGCAGGGGGAAATTATGGCGGGGAAGTTCGTGGCGAGCGAGGAGGAACTGTATCTGTTTCTGGAGTCCTATTCCAGTTGACAAGGCGGCATTCTTCACACGGATTTGAAAGGGAACAAGGTTATGAGCAGACAGGTTGCGGTGATAGGCGGCGGCGCGGCGGGCATGATGGCGGCAATTCAGGCGGCCGGTGCGGGCGCGGCGGTGAGCCTATATGAAAAAAACGACAGAGTGGGAAAAAAGATTTTGTCTACGGGAAACGGCAGATGTAATTTTTCCAACGAGGCGATGGGCGCAGAATATTATCACGGGAGCGGGACGGCACTGGCAAACGGCATTCTATCCATGTTCGGCGTGGCGCAGACAAAAGCGTTTTTCTCTTCTCTCGGCATGCGGATCAGGGCGCGGGACGGGTATCTGTATCCGGCCAGCGATCAGGCGTCCACGGTGCTCGATCTGCTGCGCTACGAGCTTGACAGGAAACGTGTAACGGTACATACGGGAGAAGCGGTGCAGGCGCTCTCCTTCGATCAGAACAGGAAAAAATTTTTTGTAAAATGTCAGGGGAAGAATGCCTGTTATGACGCGGTTATTCTCTGCTGTGGCGGACAGGCTGCGCCGCATACCGGTTCCGACGGGAACGGTTTTCGTCTGGCCGGGAAGTTCGGACACCGGATAGTCAGGACGGCGCCTGCGCTTGCGGCGATGTGCTGTAAAGAATCTTTTTATAAACAGGTGGCGGGGGTGCGATGCGACGCGGCGCTTACCCTTCGTATAGAGGGACAAAACGCCTGCGTGGAGCGGGGCGAACTGCAGCTTACGGATTACGGGCTTTCCGGCATACCGGCGTTTCAGCTCTGCCGGACGGCGGCTTACGCGCTCCTTGACAACAAGTCCGTCACGGTGCGGGTGTCCTTTCTCCCGGATTTTGACGAGGCGTCCTGCGCCGCTTTTTTTCGCGAGCGGCTTTCGCTGCACGGAGAAGACGAGATGGATCTGTTTCTGACCGGAATAGTCAATAACAAGATCAACCGATTGCTTCTGAAACTGTCGGGCATTCGGGGAACAGAGCGGGCAAAGGATGTGCCCCAGAATGCGTTCCGCCGTCTGCAGGAGCTATATCTTTGTCTGGAGACGACGGTTACGGGGACGAACGGCTTTGACAGGGCGCAGGTGTGTGCGGGCGGCGTGGACTGCAGTGAGGTGACAAAACATCTGATGTCAAAAAAGCAGCCGGGACTTTATTTTGCGGGAGAAATTCTGGATATCGACGGGCTGTGCGGCGGCTATAACTTACAGTGGGCGTGGAGCAGCGGTTCTGTGGCCGGATGGGCGGCGGCCGGAAAGCCAAGCCTTGAGAGCAGTTAGGATGTCAGGAACGGGAAAGGGATAAAACCGCAGTGCCAAGACAGATGGCGCGAAAAAGCGGGACGGGAGTATATCATATGATTCGGATGCAACAGTTAAAATTAGCGGCGGACTGTAAGGACGAGCGGGCGGCGCTTCTCAAAAAGGCGGCAAAACTTTTGAAAATGGAACCTTGTGCCATACAGTCGCTCTCCATTGTCAGGAAATCTCTGGATGCCAGAAAAAAGCCGGAAATATACGCAGTTTATACGATAGATGTGAAGGTGGCCGATGAGCAGGCCGCTTTTCGAAAATTCCGGGGAAAAAACGGACAGATGCAGCTTGTGGAGGAGAAGCCGTACCGCTTTTTGGCGGCAGATCCGGCTTGTGAAGAAGGACGGACAGGCGAAACGGCGGCGGCCGGAAAACAAGATAGGCGGGAAGCGTCATCGTGCGGTCGGCCGGTGATTGTCGGGACAGGCCCGGCGGGTCTTTTCTGCGGCTATATGCTGGCGAAAGCGGGATACCGTCCCCTGCTTTTGGAGCGCGGAAAAGAGGTGCATAAAAGGCGCGAGGATGTGGAACGCTTCTGGCGGGAGGGGATTCTGGAGCCTGACTCCAACGTGCAGTTCGGGGAAGGCGGCGCCGGAACCTTTTCCGACGGAAAACTGACTACCACAGTCAAGGACCCGAAGGGCCGGATGCGGGAAGTTTTGCGCATCTTTGTGGAATCCGGTGCGCCGAAAGAGATTTTGTATGAGGCAAAGCCCCATATCGGCACGGATATTCTGATACATGTGATTGAAAACCTGCGCAGACAAATCATAGCATGGGGCGGTGAGGTGCGTTTCGACACGCAGGTGACAGCGCTTCTCAAAGAGGAAAACCGGGTGACAGGCGTGGTGGCAAACGGAGAAGAGATTCGAAGCAGCGCGGTGGTTCTCGCCATCGGCCACAGCGCGAGGGATACCTTTCAGATGCTTCATGCGCTGCATATTCCCATGGAAGCCAAATCTTTTGCGGTGGGACTTCGCATGGAACATCCGCGGGCGATGATCGACAGACTGCAATATGGCGACTGCGGCCTGCGGCTTCCTGCGGCATCCTATAAAGTGACGGCGCAGACGGCATCCGGCAGAGGCGTCTATTCTTTCTGTATGTGTCCCGGCGGTTATGTGGTCAACGCCTCCTCGGAGCCGGGAAGAACGGCGGTAAACGGCATGAGCTACAGCGGGCGGGACGGCGCAAACAGCAACAGCGCCATGATCGTCACCGTGTCGCCGACAGACTATGAGCCATACGGCGGGACAGGGCCGCTTGCCGGTATCGCGTTCCAGCGGCATCTGGAAGAGCGGGCTTATGAGATCGGCCAAGGCGCGGTACCCGTGGAGCGTTACGGGGATTTTCATGCGGCAGTTCTGCACGGGCGGCTTTGTGGGAAAAGCGTTGAAAATGCCGGGCACTGTGTGGAAAAAAGCGATTTTTCGCCTGCCATCAAGGGTGCGTGGACATTTGCCCCTGTGCATGAGATTTTACCTGATTTTCTGAACGATGCGCTGGTGGAAGGGATTGACCTTATTGGTCAAAAAGTGTCCGGCTTTTCTGACGGGGATGCCTATCTGTCCGGCGTGGAGAGCAGAACTTCCTCCCCGGTGAGGATATTGCGCGACGAGAAGGGACAGTCAACGTTTAAAGGGCTTTTCCCCTGCGGCGAGGGCGCCGGTTACGCGGGCGGCATCACGTCGGCGGCGATGGACGGCATTCTGACAGCAGAGAAGGTTGCAATGCATTACATGTGTGTGATAGAATGACGAAAGCATAGAGCAGTGCATATCTGCGATTTGAAAAAATGGCAGCTTGCTGACAGTTTTTTCAGATAGCAGATATATAGGGCGAATGCCCGACAGCGAGGAAAACCAGAGGTTTTTCGAGCTGGCACTGCATCAATGCACATAGATACAATCGGAAATGAGGATAACTTAAAATGATAGACAGAAAAACCTTGATGGCGGACAAAAAACGAATTGTGATAAAGATAGGTTCCTCCTCCTTGCAGCACAAGGAGACGGGGGATCTGGATTACACAAAGCTGGACGTGCTTGTGCGGGAGCTTTGTAACCTGAGAAACATGGGGAAGGATGTGGTGCTTGTCACCTCAGGTGCGATCGCCGTGGGAGAGAAGGCGCTTCTTCCAAACCGTGAGGAAGACAATCCCATCGCCGTGAAACAGGCGTGCGCCGCGGTAGGGCAGGCGAGGCTGATGATGATATACCAGAAAATTTTTGCGGAGTACAATCAGGTGGCGGCACAGATTTTGATGACAAAAAACACAATTGTGGACAATCTGAACCGTTATAACGCCAGAAATACCTTTGCGGAGCTGTTTAAACTTGGCGTGATTCCGATCGTGAACGAGAACGATACCATAGCTACCTACGAAATCGAAATCGGTGATAACGATACGCTGTCGGCTATCGTTGCTTCGCTGGTGGAAGCCGATGCGCTTGTGCTGTTGTCGGATATCGACGGTCTTTACACGGACGATCCCCGCACCAATCCCGATGTCAAGTATATCGAGGTAGTGGAGGAACTGACGGACGAACTGATGAACATGGGCAAGGCGTCCACCGGGAGCAGCGTGGGCACCGGCGGCATGACCACCAAGCTGCAGGCGGCAAAGATTGCCAGCAGCACCGGGGTGGATATGGTGATCGCCAACAGTAAAGATATCAAAGTGATCCATCGAATTTTAAGCGGGCAGAATATCGGGACGCTGTTTCTGGCGCATAAGAATGAGGAGTTCGATCTGCCGCTTTACGTACAGCAAATGCACGCGCACTAAAAAATGTATCCGGAGGAATCAATATGGCAAAGAGAATGTTGGACTGCACATCTGCTGACTTGAGGAATTTTACGAAAGAGGATTATCTGAGCGCCATTGCAGGAAGTGAAGGACGTGTACTGGCCTGTGAGTGTATCGGCATTACCATGCCCATACTTACGGATGTTACCAATGCGGAACTGGCGGCTTCCGTCGGGGCGGATCTGCTGCTGCTCAATATGTTTGACGTGAACCAGCCGGTGATAAACGGCCTGCCGAAAGTGGAGTCTGCCGAAACCGTGCGGGAATTGAAACGCCTCACGGGCAGGATGATCGGCATTAATCTGGAACCGGTGGAAGAGCAGGCGGCGCGGGAACATGACGATACGCTCTGGGCTATGTCGGCGGGGCGTATGGCCACGGTCGAAAATGCGGTCCGCGCCTCGGAAATGGGCGTGGATATGGTGCTCCTGACAGGAAATCCCGGCAATGGCGTGAGCAACCGGGCAATTACCGATTCGCTGAGAGCCATTTCGTCACGGCTGAAGGATGATCTGATACTGGCGGCCGGAAAGATGCATGCCTCCGGCGTCCCGGGGGAAGGCGGCGAGCACATCATTACAAAGGAAGATGTGGACGAATTTATTGATGCGGGAGCGGATATTATTCTTCTTCCCGCACCGGGCACCGTACCGGGAATTACCATGGAGTATGTGCGGGAGCTGATCGCACATGCCCATGAAAAGGGCGTACTCACGATCACAGCCATCGGCACTTCGCAGGAAGGCGCGGATGTGGACACGATCAGACGGATCGCGCTGATGTGTAAAATGGCTGGAACGGATATCCATCATATCGGGGACACCGGCTATCCGGGGATCGCGCTGCCGGAAAATATCATGGCTTATTCTGTGGCAATCAGAGGCGTGAGACACACTTATCACAGGATGGCGGCGTCTGTCAACAGGTGATTAATAAAATATGCGGTGGGAGAATAGAGCAATGAATGTAGAACAGATGACGGCACGGATCAACGAGCTATATCACAAATCCCAGAGCGAGGGGCTGACGCCGGAAGAGAAGGAGGAGCAGACGATGCTGCGGCAGGCTTATGTGGCCAATGTGCGGGCGAACCTCAGGGGACAGCTCGACAATATCTCCATCCTGGAGAAGGACGGCAGCGTCACGAATCTGGGCGAGAAGAAACGGCATGGATGAGGAAAAGAAACGATTCCGTGCGAAGGCTCTTGCGCGGCGGGACAGTCTGACGGCACAGTGGCGAAGAGACTACAGTGACAGGATCATAAAGAAACTGACAAGCCTGCCCTGCTATCAAGATGCGGACGCGGTTCTCACTTATGTCAGCTTTCGCAGCGAGGTGGACACCATTTCCCTGATGGAACAGGCTTTTGCGGACGGTAAGGCTGTGTTTGCGCCAAAGGTTTTGGGAAAAGAAATGGATTTTTTTCGTATCTATTCTTTGGCGGACTTGACGGAAGGCTATCGCGGGATTTTAGAACCTTCGGGTGGGCAGTTGATCGATTCGTGGATTGATGACCGATTGGGTCAACGTGGAAAATTCCGGACGGGGAAACCCTTAAATACCAAAGCGGCAGATGAGAGCGCATTTGGCGCGTCGTCAATTTTGGTTTGTCTGCCCGGCACGGCCTTTGACAGAGCGGGACACCGGATCGGTTACGGCGGCGGATTTTATGACAGATTTTTAAGCGGATTTTTAGAAAAGGAAAGCGGGACAGATGCGGCAGCGCATCCGCAGATGAAGTTTACCACCGTCGCGCTTTCCTTTAGCTGTCAGATTTTTGAGACAATTCCCTGTGAGGCGCATGACATCTGTCCGATGTGTGTGATCACGGAGAAGGAGATTTTCGAATCGTTTCATTGGAAAGGAAAACATATGATGGAAAGTATCGGCACGACAGAAATCGACGAATATTTAACGCAGCTCGGCACAAAGGCGCAAACTGCCAAAACGGTTTTGCACGGACTGGACACCGCACAGAAAAACCATGCACTTACACAGGCGGCGGATGCGCTCGTGCGTGAGAGCGAGAGCATCCTTGCGGCAAATGATAAGGACTGTGTGCGCGCAAAGGAAAACGGCATGGCGGAGGGGCTTCTCGACCGTCTGAAGCTGACGCCTGCAAGGATAGAGGCGATGGCGGAAGGGCTGAGGCAGATTGCCGCCCTGCCTGATCCGGTGGGAGAGGTGATGGAGTCCTTTGACCGTCCAAACGGTCTTCACATAGAAAAGGTGCGGGTTCCCATGGGGGTAACCGGTATTATTTACGAGGCCAGACCGAATGTGACGGCAGACGCTTTCGGCCTTTGTTTTAAGACGGGAAACGCGGTGATCTTGAAGGGCGGCAGAGATGCCTCTTTTTCCAATCAGGCCATTACGGAAACGATCCGTGAGGCGCTGAAACAGGAAGGCATAGACAAAAACGCCGTACAGTTGATAGAAAACAATGACAGGGCAGTGACCACGGCTTTTATGAGACTGAAAGAATACGTAGATGTATTGATTCCCAGAGGCGGTGCCGGACTGATCCGCTCGGTTGTGGAGAACAGTACGATACCCGTGATCGAGACGGGCACCGGAAACTGTCATATTTATATCGATGAGTCGGCCGACCTGACGAAGGTGATTCCCATCGTGATCAATGCAAAGACCCAGCGCATCGGGGTGTGCAACGCCTGCGAATCCCTGCTTGTGCATGAAAAGATCGCGGAACAGATTTTGCCCGCTTTGGGGAAGGCCCTTCTGGAAAAGCAGGTGGAGATCCGGGGCGACGAGACGGTACTTACACAAATACCGGAGGCGCATGCCGTGACCGAGGCGGATTATGGGACCGAGTATCTGGATTTGATTCTTTCCGTGAAAACCGTAGCTTCGCTTGAGGAGGCAGTCGCTCACATCAACAAATACAATACGGGGCATTCTGATGCCATTCTGACAGAGGATCAGGCGCATGCACAGAAATTTCTGCGGGAGGTAGATTCGGCGTGTGTGTACGTCAATGCTTCCACCCGTTTTACGGATGGTTTCGAGTTCGGTTTCGGGGCGGAGATCGGCATCAGCACCCAAAAACTTCATGCCAGAGGGCCTATGGGGTTAAAGGAACTGACTTCTTATAAATATCAGATTACAGGAAATGGACAGATACGCCCATAGCCTGTTCGGACATAGCTTCACCTGATTCAGGGGGATATTTGTTTTGATGGTCATTTTCTGCAAAAAATAGCCACTTTCTGCAAGACACATTGTAAATAGTACATAGCTTGATATAATGACCGTGTCAAAATAAATTTATGTCGATCGTAGCTGCTGTAACATTGGCATATACAATATATCCTCCAATTTCTTAATGTTTAGACTTTGATTGTAGGCAAGTATAAAATGGGTTGTCACACTGTAATAGTTTGACAGCCTATTATGCAAATTTAAAGGAGGATTGAAATGAAGATAATTAGCAAATAGTATCAGGAAGGAATTAACATTTCGAAATGGGATAATCGACGGAGTGAAAAGGGAAAATTTGATCTTTCTCAGAAATGGGAAGAGGCTGCTACTCTGGAAATCAGCGTAAAAGGAATGGCGGCGATACAGTTAAAGGAAAAAGAAGATATTGAGCAATATATTGTTCATATGGACAAAAGTGCAGGTTATTTGCCGGCATATTCGGGAATGGTTGATGCTGATAGGGCAATATCATCGGCTCTTGAAAATTGCAGTAAAGAAGAACAGGAATTTGTATATGATATTATTCGACAAAATTTTCTTATTGATAACGGCGGCTCTATGAGTGAGGAGGAGCGTCTGGCCAATATTTCATTAGGAATGAAAAAAGCAGAATATGCAGCTAACAATTTTATATCAGAAGATAATAAAAGTTCCTTTTTAAAAGCAATGGAATCTGTTGCGAAGCTGGCAAGTGCCGGGAAAATGGGTGCAAATGGAAATATGGATTACGGAGTAAAAAAGGGACATTATTTAGGGCATGGAAGCAATTTGGTTTACACTACGGATGTGTTTGATATGATGCGGACAATGGATTCTGGTGCATATGAAGAGTATCAGAGAATCGAGAGGGAAAGCAGCGATTCTGACAGGCCGCTTAATACCTTAAAATATTTAACAAATTGGTATGCTAATGCTGTAACTAAAAATTCTCATATGGTAGACGAGTATGAAGCCAAGTCTGACAAATATATGAATGAGAATGTAAAAAAACAAAAAATAAATTCGACATTTAAAGATTTGAAAACAGAAAGTAAATCAGCCTTTTTTGAAAGTTTGAAAGCCTTTCAAACTCAGAATCCAAATTTCTTATCGAATATTATTAATACGGAGTTAGAAAGAAAGTTTTGGGTTAGTATGTAAGAGTATATTAAATAAATAGATTTTAGCGGAAAAGCCGATAAAGAAAGACCTCTTGAATTGAACTATCATTTGATTTCAGGCAACGATACTATCAATAGATTATTTGATATACTTTATAGGTATAGAGTTAAGCTTGATCAATGAACCGGTTGGGAAAAAGTATGATTATTGCACCATTTTCTGCTCAATAGTAGCTATTTTCTGCAGAGTATATTGTTTTACTGTATTTTTCCCCTATACTTAATTGAAAGAGGAGCTCGTTTTCAGTTCCGTTATTAGTAATTTTATAATGTGATGTATGATTATAGTCCTTTACTGTTCATGCAAATGGCACTCACAATTATACCCATTATGAATAGGAGATAAATGGTGAAAAAAGGGATAATTTTATTACTTATACTGGCAAGTGTTTGTGTGGTTGCCATTGGAGTTGTTATATACACAAAAAATATGAAAAGCGAGATTTTAACTGAGTATGATGAGGTAACTTATACATATGAAGAAACCGAACTTGGTAATAAATTAAATATATCTTCTGAGGATTATTCGCCTACAGAAGAATAAATTATAAACTAAAATAGCAGAGCTGTTTTTAGATTAATAGAAATGGCGCTGCTATTTTTTTGTTTTAACTGTATAGCTTATATATATTGTGATGAAAAGATGAGTCTGCTCACACGCCCTGATTGCGTCTGATTATTATTGTGCATCTGTAAATTGCGTCCAAAATCCTTATTACGTGCAAAGCATACCCAAAAAAGTGCAAACGATGACATTTCAGTAGAAATGTAACGTTTATTCTGTATAATAAAATCGCACCTTGTGATTAAGCGGTTCGAAGAAAAGGCGGATAAAATTGGTATTTGCGTAAAAAGATATGCTGTTTGTGCAGAATTTCCGCTTTTTCAGGATTGTATCTTTAAAAATACAAAAAAACATGATACAATCAATATATCTGCCGGATTTTTGAGTCTGGTGAGCGCCCGCCCTATGAATGCATGATATTTTTCCGCTGCACTCAAATGGGAGGGGAAAAGTCGTATCCCTTTAAGGAGATGGTAAAGATGAAAAAACAGAAGAAACTGAGCGTAATGGCACAACTTGTGATGCTTTGTGTGATTCCTTTGGTGATCATGGTCACATTTGTTACCGTGTACGCAATCGGCACTATGAGAAACATGGTGCATGATACCACGATGGAAGGACTGGAAAATCTTTGCCGGAGCGTATATGCCGCTTATGAGGCGCTTGACCCGGGAGCGTACCGGCTGGAGGGGGATACGCTTTTTAAAGGCGATTACAATGTATCGGAAAACGGGAATATCATCGACAGCTTTGTGGAAGGAAGCGCTGCGGATGTAACGCTTTTCTACGGGGATACGAGGCGCGCAACGTCTCTGCGTGATAAAGATACGGGGCAGCGGATTCTCGGCACGAAAGCGTCCGATGCGGTTATTCAGGCCGTGATCAACGAGGGTAAAAACTACGAGACGGACAGCGTTACCATTAACGGGGAAACTTACTATGCGTTCTATATGCCGGCGATCGACTCCGGCGGGAAATGTGTGGGTATGGTGTTCGCCGGACTGCCGGCGACCGAGGCCGGTGCCAGAATCAACCGGAGTTCCCTGATGATTCTTGGAATTGCCGCGCTTATTCTCTTCATTGCACTGATCGTGTGCGTGAAGATTGCAAGTGCGATCGCAAAGGTGATCGTTCAGACAGAGACACTGCTTTCCTCCTTGGCGGATGGGGAACTGAATCTAACCGTAAACGACAGAATTTTAAGAAGAGCCGATGAAATCGGTGTGATGGGACATGCCGTACAGAGATTGCTGGAAGAACTGCAGAATATTATTGGCAGTATTAAAAGAAATACGGATTCGCTGATGAAGCAGGGTGACAATCTGGAGACCATGGCATCCCAGACATCTACGACTGCGGACGAGATCAGCAGCGCAGTGGAGGATATCTCCAAAGGCGCCGTGAATATGGCTGAGGATATCGAATCCGCTACCGGACAGATTTCCAATATGGGCGCTATCATAGAGAAAATTGCGGACAGCGTAAGAGAATTGGAAAATCTCTCGGAGCAGATGCATGTGTCTGACGTGGAGGCTTCCAGAATTATCCATGAACTGAGCGAGTCCAATGACAAAACGACGAATGCCATCAAGAAAATTGAAGTTTCCGTACATACGACCAACGAGTCCGTCACCAGAATACAGGATGCCGTTAACCTCATCGCGTCTATTGCCAGTGAGACGAGTCTGCTGGCCCTGAACGCGAGCATCGAGGCGGCAAGAGCCGGAGAGGCAGGGCGCGGATTCGCCGTAGTTGCGACCCAGATTTCCAAGCTGTCTGAGGATTCCGCACGGTCCACGAAGACCATTGAGGATATTATACATCAGTTGACCGCTGACTCCGAAGCGTCTGTACAGATTATGAATGAAGTGAATGCGATTGTCGTGGAACAGCAGCAGAAACTCATACAGACAAAGGAGATATTCGGCGTCGTGAGCAGCGGGATCGAAGACTCCAGAAAAGAGACCGCCATCATCAATGACCAGGCCCAAGAGTGTAACAAAGAGAGAGGAAAGGTTGTGGACGTAATCCAAAATCTGTCTGCGGTATCTCAGGAGAATGCGGCTTCTACCGAGGAGACAAACGCGTCTATGGAAGAGATGAACGCCACCATCAATCTGCTGGCAGAGGCAGCCGGTGAATTGAAGTCGATGGCGCTGGTACTGGAAGAGGATGTGTCCTTCTTTAAACTGTAAACCGATTCTGAACATGAGATGTATGAGGGAGATCTTTCGAGGTCTCCCCTTTTTTCAGCTTATACGCCATGAAGCAGATTATGTGCCGCTATGTTTCGTACCGCGCCATGTACTTGTTTTATGGTGCCGGAGTAGGTGCCAAAATGTTAACCGTCGGTTTGCAATATGAACTTGACAATACAGAGGGATTCATATTAAAATATGAACAAATAAGCATATATAAACAAACCCGGAAGGAGGACGCTTGTGGAGGGAACATGTAAGGAGGAAGCGATTTTTGAATTGGCAGAGCTTTTTAAAATTTTCGGTGATCCCACACGGATCAGAATTTTGTATGCCATGCTTGACACGGAGCGGTGCGTAAATGATATCGCGGGACTTTTGCAGATGAGCCAGTCCTCTGTCAGTCATCAGCTTCGGATTTTGAAGACCTCCAAGCTGGTGAAGAGCCGGAGAGAGGGCAAGTCGATTTTTTATTCTCTGGACGACGAGCATGTCCGTTCCATTCTCAATATGGGTATGGAACATATTATGGAAGGGAGCAAAGTTTGAGATCCGCTTAGTAATTTCAATGGAAAATTGTGTGAAAGGAGAAAGAGGGAAATGACAAAAACTTACAAGATTGAGGTTGACTGTGCAAACTGTGCGGAGAAAATGCAGGAAGCCGCTAAAAAGACGGAAGGCGTGGCTGAGGCTGTCGTGAGTTTTATGACCCAGAAAATGAAGGTGGAGTTCGCTGAGGGCGCGGACGAAAAGAGCGTTATGAAGCAGGTTTTGAAGGCGTGCCGGAAGGTGGAGCCTGACTGTGATATCGCGCTTTGACAGACGAAACAGGGTGCAGCGAAAAGG
>CARUOB010000003.1:33616-102062 GCA_949076555.1 uncultured Lachnospiraceae bacterium
GGCCAAAGAGGCAGCCGCTCCTTTTCGCTGCCATTTACACATAAGCCGGATTTTTATGCATGATAGATGAATCGGCGCGGTCCAAAACCTGTTTCATTTGTTTTCCATTTAAAAAGAAAAGGTTGACGAAAAGGGTGGAAATCAGTACTATGTTTAGATAGGGGTATCAGGATTTTTTATACATTCGGAGGATAACTGCTTTGACAAAATATAAGATGATACTTGTCACCCTGCTGTCGGCTTTTCTGCTTACGGCCTGCGGGGAGGATGAGGAGCTGACGGCTTATCAAGAGGATATGAACACTTTTTTTGAGCGGGCGGTCGAATACAATGACAAGATGAACGCCATCGACCGCGAATCCGATACCGCGGTGATCGAGCTTCTGGGGTATCTGGATGCTTTTGCGGAGGATATCCAGTGGATGGCGGAGCTTACGGTGCCGGAACAGTTTTCGGCGGTGGAAAGCCTTGCGGACGAGGCGGACGAAAATATGAAAGAGGCGGTAGCGCTTTTCCATGCGGCTTATGACGGGGAATCCTATGACGAGAGTTCCGAGCAGGCAGCGCTGGAATACTATGACAGGACCAATATACGTATCCAGTATATCATTACGATTCTGCACGGAGAAATTCCCGAGGGAGAGGGCGTTACGTATACAGAAGAGCATCCGCTTTTGGGCGGCGGCTATCTGAACAAAGAGGACGAGGACGAAGCGGCTGACGAAGAATCGGAGGACGGGGAGAACCCTGACGGGGAAGAGGACGTGCCGGAGGATGATTTTGACACGGACGATACGGTTTTCTACGAGGAACCCTCAGAAACGGATGGAGAATAAGGATAGATGAACAGACAGGAATTTCAGACGTTAATCAAGAATACACCCTTGTTTCTGGATGGCGCCACCGGCTCCAATCTGCAAAAGCAGGGCATGCCTGCGGGCGTCTGCCCGGAACAATGGATTTTAGAACACAGAGATATTATGATCGGCCTGCAGAGGGATTTCGTAGCCGCTGGCAGCGATATTGTCTATGCACCTACTTTTACGTCCAACCGGATTAAACTGAAAGAGTACGGCATGGAAGAGCAGATCGAGCAGATCAACCGGGATCTGGTCGGGATTTCCAAGGAGGCGGTCGGCGGGAAAGCCTATATTGCGGGCGACCTGACCATGACAGGCGAGCAGCTTGCTCCCATGGGGCGACTGGATTTTGAGGAACTGGTTGACGTATATAAAGAACAGATCCGCTATCTTGTCGAGGCGGGTGTGGATCTTTTGGTGATAGAGACGATGATGAGCCTGCAGGAGACGAGGGCTGCCGTGATCGCGGCGAAGGAGGTCTGTGACCTGGCGGTGATGGCGACGCTTACCTTTGAGTCGGACGGCAGAACACTGTTTGGCACCGACGCGGCTACCGCGGCGATTGTGCTGGAGAGTCTGGGTGTGGCGGCGGTAGGCACAAACTGCTCTGCGGGGCCGGACAAGATGGTGGACACGGTGTGCCGTATGGCGGAGGTTACCGGTATTCCCATCATCGCCAAGCCAAACGCCGGCCTGCCCTCTCTGGATGGGGATGGCAATACGGTTTACGATATGGGGGCCGAGACGTTCGGCCGTCATATGCGGGATCTGATTTTGGCTGGCGCGTCCGTGATCGGCGGCTGTTGCGGCACCACACCCGCGCATATTCTTGCGGCGAAGGAGGCGGTGCGGGATATGGCCGTCATACACCGCGAAAAGCCGAAAAAGCGGTTTTTGACGAGCGAGCGGCAGACGGTGGCATTCGGTCTGGATGATCCTTTCATCGTGGTGGGCGAACGCATAAACCCTACCGGGAAAAAGAAGCTGCAGGCGGCGCTTCGGGAAGGCTCCATGGAGATGGTGGCCGATTTTGCGGAGGCACAGGAAGCCTGCGGCGCAAGCATTCTGGATGTGAACATGGGGATGAGCGGCATCGACGAGAAGGCCATGATGTTAAAGGCCATGGAGACGGTGAGCAGCGTCACAAACCTCCCCTTGTCCATCGATTCCAGCCATGTGGACGTGATGGAGGCAGCGCTTCGCAGATATCCGGGCCGCGCGCTGATCAATTCCATTTCCGGTGAAAAGGCGAAGCAGGACGCCCTGCTTGCCATCGCGAAAAAATACGGCGCTATGTTTATTCTTCTGCCTTTGTCGGATGCGGGACTTCCGAAAGATCTTTCGGAGAAGACTGCGATTATCGATGATATACAGGAAAAAGCGCTTGCGCTTGGCCTGACAAAAGAGGATATTGTGGTGGACGGTCTGGTGGCTACCGTGGGCGCCAATAAGAACGCGGCCATAGAGACGCTTGAGACGATCCGCTACTGCAAGGAGCGGGGGCTTGCCACAATCTGCGGCCTGTCCAATATTTCCTTCGGCCTGCCGGAGCGAGGCTTTGTAAACACCGCCTTTCTCACCATGGCGATCCGCGAGGGACTTACCATGGCGATTGCCAACCCGTCTCAGGAGCTTTTGATGAGCTGTGCGTTCGTGTCGGACCTGCTTCTGAATAAGGAGGAGGCGGACACCCGCTATATCCGGCTGATGGATGCACTCCGGGAAAAGAAGGAGGCGGCCGGGGAGTCCGCGCCGAAAGAGACGGGAATCCGTCTGAACCGGACCGTGCAGGAGGAGAGCGGCGCATCACCGAAAGACAGACTCCGCACCGATGTGCTGAAGGGAAAACGGGACGTCATCGTGGAGGACACGAAAACGGCGATGGAGCAGGGTTTTGAGGCAAAGGCGCTTCTGGATGAGGTTCTTCTGCCAGCCATCAATGAGGTGGGCGAGCTGTTTGACAAGGGCAAGTATTTCCTGCCACAGTTGATTGCCAGCGCGGAGGCGATGAAGGCTTCTATCGAATACATGGAACCTGTTCTCTTGCAGGCGAGTGCGGGGGAGGACATGCCTACCGTGGTGATCGCTACGGTGGAGGGCGATATCCATGACATCGGGAAAAATCTGGTGGCCCTGATGCTGAAAAATTACGGTTTCCGTGTGATTGATCTTGGTAAGGATGTGCCAAAGGAAAGAATCATAGAGGCGGCCAGAGAGCATAACGCGCAGGTCATCGCGCTCTCGGCGCTTATGACCACCACCATGCAGCAGATGCGACATGTGGTCGATTACGCGAAGGAGCGGGAGATTCAAGCGAAAATCATCATCGGCGGTGCGGTCATCACCGAGGAATACGCCAGAGAGATCGGTGCCGACGGCTATTCCAAGGACGCGGCCGATGCGGTGAAACTGACGCAGAAATTGCTGGGATTGAACGGTTAGATATAATGAGCCGGTGCAGGTAAAAAACAGTTACGAATAGACGATAGAAGAGAGGATAAGGTATATGATAGGTGCAGATGCAATCGTAAAATGTCTGGAGGCGGAAGGCGTTTCGTATGTGTTCGGGTATCCGGGTGTGGCCATATGTCCCTTTTACAACAGCATATTGGAGTCCGATATCCAAACCATTCTGATCCGCACGGAGCAAAATGCGGCCCATGCGGCCAGCGGCCTCGCCAGAGTGTCCGGAAAAGTGGGCGTGTGTGCCGTGACATCCGGCCCGGGCGCAACCAATCTGATTACGGGGGTGGCAACCGCCTTTGCGGACAGCATACCGCTCGTATGTATCACGGGGCAGGTGAACAGTGAACTTCTCGGATCAGACGTATTTCAGGAGGCGGATATCACCGGCGCGGTGGAATCCTTTGTCAAATACAGCTATCTGGTGAAAGACGCGGCAGATATTCCGCAGATCTTTAAAGAAGCCTTTCATCTGGCGTCCACAGGCCGCAAGGGACCTGTGCTGATCGACATTCCCATAGATATCCAAAATGCGCCTGTCGGGAAGTTCAAATATCCCGAAGAGGTCAATATGCGAACCTATAAGCCGACAGTGCGGGGCAATATGGCCCAGATCAAGAAGGTTATTAAGGAGCTGGCAAAGTCTAAACGGCCTCTGATCTGTGCGGGCGGCGGTGTGCTCTTAAGTCAGGCGGAAGAGGCTCTGCGCGCTTTTTCCGAGAAATACCGGATTCCCGTGGTTTCCACGATGATGGGCATTGGCGCCATGCCGACCGAGCATCCCATGTACTACGGTATGGTGGGCAACAACGGCAAGCCTTTTGCCAACAGGGCCATGAATGAGTCGGATCTTCTCCTCATGGTAGGCGCGCGGGTGGCCGACAGAGCGGTGAACCAGCCCGATCTGATCACGGAAAACAAAGTCCTTGTCCACATCGACGTGGACCCCGCTGAGATCGGCAAGAACGTAGGACCCGCCATTCCGCTGGTGGGCGACGCGAGACATATATTTGAAGACATCGAGACGGAAGAGTTTAGCTGTGAGCATGAGGAGTGGATACAGACGTTAAACAACTACCGCGATACGATGCAGCCCGTGCGCAGACCGAATCCTGCCTATGTCGATCCGGCGGCCTTTATCACCATGCTCTCCCGCGAGATGGATGAGAATGCGGTTTACGTGGCGGATGTGGGGCAGAACCAGATCTGGTCCTGCGGCTATCATATCGTGAAGAAGGGGCGTTTCCTCACTACAGGCGGCATGGGCACCATGGGCTATTCCATTCCGGCGGCCATGGGCGCGAAGCTGGCGGACAAAAGCCGTCAGGTGGTGGCGGTCTGCGGCGACGGTTCCTTCCAGATGTCCATGATGGAGCTTGCCACCATGCGGCAGTTTGACGTACCTGTCAAAATTATTGTTCTGAAAAACAATTATCTGGGCATGGTGCGGGAATACCAGCATTATACCTACAAAGATAACTATTCCGTGGTTGACTTATCGGGCAGCCCGGATCTGGGAAAACTCTCCGCAGCCTTCGGACTTAAGTTTATGCGGCAGGAGACGATGGAAGGCGCACAGGAGACCATAAGGGCCTTTTTGGAGAAGGATGAGTCGGTGCTTCTGGAGTGTCTGATTGATCCCATGGATCTGGTGAAAGGTTGAGAACCATTATATGATGGAGGACAAGATGAAGAAAATTTATTCCGTACTGGTGGAAAACAGATCCGGCGTACTCTGCAAGGTGGCGGGGTTGTTTTCCAGAAGATGTTTCAATATCGATTCCCTGGCGGTGGGGGAGACTGAGGATACGAGCGTATCCCGTATGACCATCGTCAGTTCCGGGGATGAGCGCACCATCGAACAGATCGAGAAGCAGCTCAACAAAAAGATCGACGTGATCAAGGTGAAGACCTTTGACGAGCCGTCAAGCGTAAGCCGTGAGCTGATGCTGATGAAGGTCAAGTATAATAAAAACAACAGGAAAGATATCATGGAAACCTGTGACATTATGCACGCGGATATCGTGGATATGTCCCAGAATATGTTTATCATCCAGATCTGTGACACGCCGGAGCGGGTGCGACTGTTTATCAGCATGATGAAGGGCATCAGCATCGTGGAGATGGCCCGCACAGGGACCTTGGCGCTGCAAAAGTGCCTGGAGGCGGAAGAATAATAAAAAAGAAAAATAACAGCATAAAGGCGCATGGAACAGTATATTGTAAACCATGCGCCTTTTTACCCTTGTATTATTCTTTAATTTCGTCAATATCTGTGAGGTTTACACCCAACGAAGTTAATACAGCCTTTAATGACCGATAATCTTTTTTCAAACTTGCATATGTTTTTATTGCGTTTTCTTCTTTAGCAATCATCATATGGGCTTGGATTTTTTGAAATTCGTTTATATTCCTTTCAATAATTTCTCCATTACCAGGCAATTTGTGTCACCTCCCAACTATTAAAATCAATTGTAAATATATGTTTAATATAGCATAATTAAGATGCAAAATCTATGCCGGATTCATTGCATTACAATAGCGAAACATCTATCCTTTCAATAAGATGCCAGCACACTCGTCCGCCACAGTTGACTTTTCTCCGCTAAATTGGTACGATGGGTGACAGGTATGGAAACAATCTATTGTAAAACTGCGGGAAATCCTAAACGACAGCGACATTCCGTTTTTGATAGAGATACAGGAATTTGACAGGCTGCCGGAGGCTTTTCAGAATGAAATATTAAAAAAATATGTTCAAATTTTCCCGATGCCATAAGGGCGGCACAGTTGACTTTTTTCCCTTAAGTTGCTACAATTATTGACAGTGTTTATACCGAAAGGTCAGATTGCAGAAAGATGTGCTGTCTGCAAACGGAAGGAAGGGTGCTTGTATGCAGAAAAAGGTTTTTCAGTTGTTGGTAGATAATACATCGGGTGTTTTAAGCCGTATTGCCGGCCTTTTTTCCAGACGCGGTTACAATATCGAAAGCATTACGGCCGGTTCGACTGCGGACCCCCGCTATACCCGCATCACGATCGTTACCTCCGGGGACGACGAGATTCTGGAGCAGATCGAAAAGCAGGTGGCCAAATTGGTGGATGTGCGCGATATCAAGGAACTAAAGCCCGGAGAGAGCGTATACCGGGAGCTTGCCCTGATTAAAGTGAGAGTGACTTCCGCCAGAGACCGCATTGATGTGTTTGCGGTGGCGAACGCGTACCGGGCAGACCCCGTAGATGTCTCACCCGGCAGCATCACCATCGAGCTGATCGGCGATCAGGATAAGATCGACGCTTTTATCGCGGTTCTGGACGGCTATGAGATTCTGGAGGTAGCCCGTACCGGTATTGCAGGCTTAACCCGCGGTATCGATCAGGTCACCTATTTGTAGTTAGCTCAAGGGAGTTTCCCTTTCAGTTATAGAAGACATATATCAACAACCAATCTACAGGTAACGGAGGAGAAGAGAAATGGCAAAAATTTTCTATCAGGAAGACTGTAATTTATCCCTTCTGGATGGTAAGACAATCGCAGTCATCGGTTACGGCAGTCAGGGACACGCACATGCACTGAATGCGAAGGAGTCCGGCTGTCACGTAATTATCGGTCTCTACGAGGGTTCTAAGTCATGGGCGAAGGCTGAGGCGCAGGGCTTCGAGGTATATACGGCGGCCGAGGCTGCTAAGAAGGCAGATATCATTATGATTCTCATCAATGATGAGCTGCAGGCGGCTATGTACAAGAAAGACATCGAGCCGAATCTGGAAGCAGGCAATATGCTGATGTTCGCGCACGGTTTCAATATCCACTTTGGATGTATCGTACCGCCCAAGGATGTGGACGTGACCATGATCGCGCCCAAGGGCCCGGGCCACACGGTAAGAAGCGAGTATCAGGCGGGCAAGGGCGTTCCCTGTCTGGTAGCCGTTCATCAGGACGCTACCGGAAAAGCGCAGGATAAGGCGCTGGCATACGCGCTGGCGATCGGCGGCGCGAGGGCAGGCGTTCTGGAGACCACCTTCCGCACCGAGACAGAGACAGACCTTTTCGGCGAGCAGGCAGTCCTTTGCGGCGGCGTATGCGCGCTGATGCAGGCAGGTTTCGAGACGCTCGTTGAGGCGGGATATGATCCGAGAAACGCGTACTTCGAGTGTATCCATGAAATGAAACTGATCGTAGACCTGATTTACCAGTCCGGTTTTGCGGGCATGAGATATTCTATCTCCAACACCGCTGAGTACGGTGATTACATCACGGGTCCGAAGATCATTACCGAGGACACCAAGAAAGCTATGAAGAAGATTCTTTCCGATATTCAGGACGGTACCTTCGCGAAGGACTTCCTGCTTGACATGTCTTCCGCAGGCGGTCAGGTACACTTCAAGGCGATGCGGAAGTTAGCTTCCGAGCATCCCGCTGAGGTTGTAGGCGAGGACATCAGAAAGCTCTATAGCTGGAACGGCGAGGACAAGCTTATCAACAATTAATTTGTCCTGATTAAATTAACAAAGATAAGATAATATAAGGCATTCCGCCGGTCATCCGGCCGGGGTGCCTTTCTTGTTTTCGGATATTTTGGAAATTTAAGGATTTTGTTTAGAATTTCTTAAGAACTGACAGCGGTTTCTGTTTAGATACGCCGTTTATACTATAAACCATGTAAAAAAACGAGTGAGGAGCGGACAATGGACTACCATATTTTGATCGTGGAGGATGACAGAGATATCAGAGAGGGCATAGAGATCTACCTGAAAAATCAGGGATACGTCGTTTTTCAGGCCGCGGACGGCGTGGAGGGACTTAACGTGATCGAGAAGGAAACGATCCATCTGGCGATTGTGGACGTGATGATGCCAAGGATGGACGGGATCAACATGATGATGCGGGTGCGGGAGCTTGGGTATGAGTTCCCGGTGATTATGCTATCCGCCAAATCGGAAGAGGTGGATAAAATCATGGGACTGAATATGGGGGCGGACGACTATGTGACGAAGCCCTTTACGACCATGGAGCTTCTGGCCAGAGTCAATTCTCACTTACGGCGTTACAGCCGCTTTTTGGAAATAAAGGATGAAAAAAAAGCGGAAGGCGAGGAGCGTGTCTATACGATAGGCGGTCTGGAAGTGCACGAGGACACGGTCGAAGTCTTTCTGGACGGCAATCCCGTAAAGCTTACGCCCACGGAATTTAAAATCCTTCTGCTTCTGATCAAAAGTCCCGGCAGGGTTTATTCCGCGGAGGAGATTTATGAGCGGGTCTGGAACGAGCAGGCGATTAACACGGACACAATTATGGTACATGTCAGAAAAATCCGGGAAAAGATCGAAATGAATCCCCGGGAACCAAAATATCTGAAGGTGGTGTGGGGCGTTGGATACAAAATTGAAAAACAGTGAGGCGAAAAAACGAAACAGACAGGAGAGGATTCCGGGGATGCTTGCCGCGGCAGCATTGATTTTGTCCGCTTCTCTCGTTTTTTTGTCACAGTATGGGGTTTTTAAAGAAAGAGCGACGGCGGACGAGCCGAATATTCTTGCCGGAAGCGAGTTTTTGCACGAAATTTATCAGGCTAATATTGTGCTCTACAAGCAGTTGTGTGACTGGAGGGCCTTTTCCGAAACCGGAGAGGAGGCGTCCGGAGAGGACATATACCTCAGTGCAGAGGTTAAGAAAGCGGAAAATTTTGACGAGTACTATAATTTCGGCGGGGAATACGAAACGCCCCTTTCCTATGCGGGAGAACATCTGGATGAACTTCTTTACCAGTGGAATCTTTCTTTGCAGAACGGACTGGCACAGCAGCTCGACTATGAGATTATGGATTGGGAGAGCGGGAAAACCTTTTCCAATACCGAGCGCGCGCTGCATTATCTTGGAACGGAGGAGGAAACCGTTTATCTGGATGATTATTATTCCTATTACCTGAAACTGGACTTCGATGAAAGCGGGCTTTTGGAGCATGTATGGGTGCGGGGCGAGGATGCGGATACCTTTGTGGAGAGTGTACAGCGCGTGATGCGCAGCCGCTATCTGGAGAGAAGCCTGTATGAGAGTCTGTCTTACTCCGCCTATGGAAATGTCAACTGGGAGGATGCCGTCTATTATAAATCGCCTGACGGCGGCGCGGTGATGCAGATGGATCTGGCGGTTTTGAATACACCGAAAAACTGCACCGTCTGCTATGCGCTGACGGAGACACAGTTAAATGATGTGAAAGCATCGTCCCGCATGTTTCTCTCCATGAGTACGGCTGGTAACTATTGGAACAGCGGCATTCAGGACATTTTCCACCTTCTGCTTATTGTTTTGGGAATAACAGCCATGCTTCTGCCGTTTTGGAAAAAGTACCGCCTGCATGCATATCATCTTTTGCCGCTGCATATAGAGGTGCTGACGGTGCTGGTATTCGCCACGTTTCTTATTTTGGGAGAACTGGCCGCCACACTTGTCATGTATTCCATGTCAGACAATTGGGCGGACAGTCTGCCCTATATGCTCCGCAGCGTATTTCCGGGACTGAGTGCAGCGGTGGGAGCAAACACCATTGTGTGGGCAATCAACCTGTTGTTTTTGACGATGGCATTTACCCTGTGGTTTACTTTGATCACCGCGTACGCGCAGGTCTATGTATTCGGCTTTCGGGGGTATGTGCGAAAACGTTGCCTCTGTTACAGAGTGTTCCGTTATGCACGGGCTGCGATCAGAAAAAAGCGGGCGCATATCAAGCGGGAATTTCTGCACATGGATCTGGAACAGAATATGAACGTGCCGCTGTTTAAGCTGATATTAGCGAATTATTTCATCCTTGCGGTCATCAGTCTGTTCTGGGTATTCGGTGTGATTTTGCTGATTCCGTATACGTTGTTTGTCTATGGTCTTTTGAGAAAGTATATCCGGATTGTTCAGGGACAGTATGGTGAAATGCTCAGAGCGGCCCATTCGGTGGCGGAGGGAAATTTGCAGACGGAAATCACGGGAGACTGGGGTATGTTTTCCGCTTTTCAGGAAGAGCTTGTGGCGATTCAGAGCGGTTTCTCCATGGCGGTGGAGGAGGAAGTAAAAAGCCAGCGCATGCGCACGGAGCTGATTACCAATGTGTCCCATGATTTGAAAACGCCTCTCACCGCCATCATCACCTACACCGAACTCATGCAGGAGGCGGGCGTCACCGAGACACAGCGGAAGGAATATCTGGAAGTGCTTCAGCGTAAGTCCATGCGCTTGAAAACGCTGATCGAGGATCTGTTTGAGGTGAGTAAGGCGAACAGCGGCAATGTGGCGTTCCACACGGAAAAGGTGGATATCTGCCATCTGGTGCGGCAGATGTATCTGGAATATGAAGACAAGGCAATAGCGGCCGGACTGGTCTTCCGATTCCGGTTCCCGGAGCAGAAAGTGTTCCTGATGCTGGACGGGGATAAAACAAGCCGGATTTTCGACAATTTATATACGAACATTATCAAGTATGCCATGACGGACACAAGGGTATATGTGAGCGTGGAAGTGCACGACGGGGAAGTCGGAATTGAGCTGAAAAATATTTCCGGCTATGAGCTGAATATTCCAGCCGATAGCCTGACGGAACGGTTCGTCCGGGGCGACAGCGCAAGAAGCAGCGAGGGCAGCGGTCTGGGTCTTGCCATCGCCAGAAGTTTTGTGGAACTGCAGGGCGGAAGGATGGAGATTGAGATCGACGGGGATCTGTTTAAAGTGCGCTTAATCTGGAAGGAATTATAAAACAGGCTTGGATTTCCTTTCTATATCTGTACGGCCGGACAGAATTGTGGTAAACTAAGCTGTAAGTTCACAGAGATGACAAGGAGGAACGACAATGGGAATGACAATGACACAGAAAATTCTGGCGGCGCACGCCGGTTTGGATAAAGTGGAGGCTGGACAGCTCATCGAGGCTGATCTCGATCTGGTGCTTGGCAACGATATTACCAGCCCGGTGGCGATCCATGAAATGGAAAAAATGAAGGTGGACGGTGTGTTTGACAAGGACAAGATCGCGCTGGTACCGGATCATTTCGTCCCCAATAAGGATATCAAGTCCGCGGAACACTGTAAATGTGTGCGGGAATTTGCGAAGAAAAACGAGATCACCAATTATTTTGAGGTGGGACAGATGGGCATCGAGCACGCCCTTCTCCCGGAGCAGGGTTTGACTGTGGCGGGTGACGTGATCATCGGCGCGGATTCCCATACCTGTACATACGGCGCGCTTGGCGCATTTTCCACAGGTGTCGGCAGTACGGATATGGCTGCGGGAATGGCTACAGGCAAGGCGTGGTTTAAGGTGCCTTCCGCCATCAGATTCAATCTGACAGGCAAGCCTTCCGAGTGGGTCAGCGGCAAGGATGTGATCCTGCACATCATCGGTATGATCGGCGTGGACGGCGCGCTCTATAAATCCATGGAGTTTACCGGAGACGGAATTGCGAACCTGACCATGGACGACCGCTTCACCATCGCAAACATGGCCATCGAGGCTGGCGGAAAGAACGGCATTTTCCCGGTGGATGATCTCGCCGTTTCCTATATGAAGGAACACGGCACGAGAGAATATAAGATATATGAGGCGGACGCGGACGCAGTTTATGACGAGGAGTACACCATTGACCTTAGCACGCTTCGTCCCACGGTGGCATTCCCCCATCTGCCGGAGAATACAAAGACCATCGATGAGATCACAGACGATATCAGAATCGATCAGGTGGTGATCGGTTCCTGTACCAACGGCAGACTGGATGATCTGCGGACCGCCGCGAAGGTTCTGAAAGACAGACATGTGGCACCGGGGATGCGCTGTATCGTGATTCCCGCCACACAGAAAATCTACTTACAGGCCATGGAAGAGGGCCTTTTAAAGACCTTTATCGAGGCGGGCGCGATTGTCAGCACCCCTACCTGCGGGCCGTGTCTCGGCGGCTATATGGGCATTCTCGCGGAGGGCGAGCGGTGCGTGTCCACCACCAACCGTAATTTCGTGGGCCGCATGGGACATGTCAATTCCGAGATTTATTTGGCAAGCCCCGCGGTGGCGGCAGCCAGTGCGGTGACGGGAACGATTTCCTGCCCCTGTAAGCTGTCTTAAGTTCCGCTGATGAGAAGCGGATAGATGACGAATCAGACCGCAGACGGCGGTCAAGCTGTCGTCCGATAGGAAAGCGCAAATAAAAGGAACAGAGAGAAAAGAAAAAGAGAAAGGAAAACGGGTAATGAAAGCTGCAAAAGGAACAGTGTTTAAATATGGAGACAATGTGGACACGGATGTGATCATCCCGGCGCGTTACTTAAACTCCTCCGATCCGGCGGAACTGGCCACACATTGTATGGAAGATATCGACAAAGAGTTCATAAATAAGGTAAAGAAAGGCGATATCATTGTGGCCACAAAGAATTTCGGCTGCGGTTCTTCGAGAGAGCACGCGCCCATCGCCATCAAGGCGGCAGGCGTAAGCTGTGTGATCGCGGAAACCTTTGCCCGCATCTTTTATAGAAACGCCATCAACATCGGACTGCCTATCGTGGAGTGCCCTGCGGCTGCGGCAGAGATCGGGGTCGGAGACGAGGTGGAAGTGGATTTTGATTCCGGCGTGATCACCGACGTGACCAAAGGAACGACCTATCAGGGTCAGGCATTCCCACCGTTTATGCAGAAAATCATCGCGGCGGAAGGTTTGGTAAATTATATCAATCAAAAATGAAATACCTCGCGGCAGTCGCCAAGGTCATGCAAGCACGACTTTGGCCCGCTGCTCGCGGGAATAACAGGGTGGTACTATGATATACAGGGTCGGTGAGGGTGATAATCCAGCATATGACTACAGCAGTCAGCTAAAGCCCGCCAAAAATGCCGAAAGCCAGGAAAAGTTCAGTCTGGACCGGCAGAAGGAACAGGAAGTTCCGAAAAAGAAAGAAGAGAAGGGCGAAGATAAAAAACTGCATCAGAAACCCGGCGTTGATATCAGGACGCAGGGCGGCGTAAAGCTGGAATTATCCGGCAGCCGGATAGACGGACAGGAGCAGGATGCGGACGGCGCCTCGAAAGCAAAAAGCGCGGACGGCGGGGTGTTTGATGCCGTACTGTCGCTTTTTAAGAGTCTGTTCGAAGCGGTTGGGAATTTTTTCTATAAGGTCTGGAATGATCCGCCTAAGGAATCTGCTTCCGAAGACGTGTCGCCTGAGGAGGCGCAGCGTTACACAGAGGAATACTATGCGATGAAGGGGATTCCCAGACCGGAGGCCGCCGCAGCGCGTACGAAGGAGGAAATAGCTGCTGGCGCAGATGCTTCGGAAAGTGCATCCGTTCAGGAGGAGAAAGAGAATTTCGAGGCAAAACAGGCGGCGCGTGATGAAAAAATCCGAAAGCACCTTCGCTCCGGGAATCTGGAGCAGGTGATCAGCCTGCTTACGGATGACGGCAAAAGATCCGTCGCCAAAAATTCTACCTTGTTAACTTATTATGACAAAAACGGAAAGCTGACGCAGATTAATGCGTCGGACAGAGAGCGGATTCTTCACGGAGACCGCCATGTGAAAACGCTGTAGCCTCAAAAGACCACAGCGTTTTTTCCGTTTCGTTTCCCACAGTAGAGATTGTAATCCGCCCTTGTAATTGTCTCCTCCACGGGTTCCTTGCCGTCATACAGGGCAATGCCCAGCGTCAGGGAACAGTGTATCCATTTGTCGTTCAGTTCAAACACCCGGTTTGCCACATTTCTGCGAATATTTTCCGCGATGTACAAGGCGCTTTCTTCTGAGGCGTTGTTGATCAGAATCAGAATTTCTTCTCCGCCCCAGCGGCAGACGTAACCGTGCCCCCTTGTCTGTGCGACCGCGATACCGGCGACTCCCTTTAAAACCACATCGCCGAAATCATGCCCGTAGGTATCGTTTACCTTCTTGAAATTATCAATATCACACATAATCAGAGCAAAGCTGGAAGCCGACTCCACTGCCTGATTGAGGAAGATATCCATGCTTCTGCGGTTGTATAGCCCGGTCAGCGGGTCAGTGCTGGCAAGTTTATTCAAAATAGCGTTCTGATGCTTGAGCTGACTGCTCGAAAGCTTCATTTCGAACACGAAAACCAGCGAGAAGACAATCAGAAACGCAAAGGCACAGAGCGAATTAAACACATAGAGCGACAACTCCAGCGCGATATTGTCTGTCTCGATCAGAGGGGCTCCAAAGAAAGAGAGAAATTTACATGCTAAAAAGGCGGCCGCCGAAAAAACAGCGGATACGGTAGCGACGGTAAATTTCCTGCGTCTGATATCGAGCGTGTAGCAAATATAAAAACCCACCGGGACGATGGCTATGATATACTGTGCAAACCCGAATGACCATCCGAGACAGATTGTCGCGGCAAAGGAATGCAGAATAACTTCAATATAGGTAATAATGTAAATTGTCAGATAATTCTCCCGCTCGCTCCATATCATCCCAAAACAGGCAGTATAGGTCAGCACGCTGAAAATATTGAAATAGAACAAAGGCATAATTTGAAATACACAAAAAATGACAAGCAAAAAAACATGCACCGATGCGATGGAACCGATCAGCGTATGGAATTTCAAGCGGTTTGTGATCTGAGTCTTACCTGTCAAAACATCTTTTAATTTGCAAAAGCCTTTTTTCAAGCGGGTTTTCCATTGATTTCTATTCATAAGCGGATTCCTGTTTGTAAGGTTTTATACACAATTAATGTATTTTATTATACTCTTGCTCATTTTATTTGCAAATGTTTAGGATGTCAAGCGATACGGCCGACCAATTATACCGCAAATTGTGCAAATTATACCAATGATATTTTCCCGGTTCCTATAGCGGACGCAAAGAAAACACTTGTTCGACCGTCAAATATCTGATATACTCTATGTTATGGATAAGAATGCATTCGAGAGCGCAAAATTAAAGGTACTGTTAAAGCAGAATGATCCGCACGGCTTCGGGACGCTGCAGGAAAAGACGGTCCATGCGGTGATGAAACTATATTATGAACCAGACGAGGACTGTCATGAGGTGCCTGTGGAGGGATATATCGCGGATATTTACAGGGACGGACATATCATAGAGATACAGAACGGAAATTTCGGGAAACTGCGCCCCAAGCTGGCCGCATTCCTGCCGCTTTACCCGGTCACTGTGGTGCTTCCGATTCCGCATTTCAAATGGCTGATCTGGATGAACGAGGAGAGCGGCGAGCTCTCCGAAAAGCACAAATCCCCGGTGACCGGAAATGCCTACCACGCTTTTGCGGAATTGTACCGGATCAAACCTTTTTTGAAAGACCCGAATCTGTCCTTTGCCTTTCCGCTGATCGATATGGACGAGTACCGGCTCTTAAACGGCTGGAGCCGCAATAAAAAGCGTGGCTCCACACGCTATGACAGGATGCCGCTATCCCTCTATGACGAGATACGAGTGGAGAGAACGGAAGATTTTATGCAGTTTGTCCCGATTGATCTGCAGGAGCCTTTCACCATTACGGACTTTGCGAAGGCGGCGGGAATCAGGCGGGACCTCGCTGCAGATGCCGTGCCGATTCTGATGTATCTGGAGATTCTGCGGCGGGAGGGGAAGCGGAGCCGTGAATATTTGTACCGGGTAGAAGAGTGAGAAGGCGACGATAAAACATATGTAAAAATATGTTAAAGCAAAAAACAAATGTCCTCCAAACGCTTTTTTGTTCCTGCAAAACTTGCAAATCTCTCTAAACCGCTGTTTTTCAGGGGAATGACTTGTCCAAAAGGCGGCTGAAAAGCCACATGGCAAGTTACATAATATAGTACTTTTTCTTTACAAAAATACCAGATGTATGGTATGCTACGCATAGCGAAAGCGGTATGCAGACAGCAGTAAATATGAAGGAAATCCTGCAATGCGGGTTTTGCAGGGCAAATATCTTTGAAACGGTTTGATACTGCGAAATGAGGTTAAATTTAAAATGGCAAAGACAGATAACAATACATATGACGCCTCCAGCATCACAGTTCTGGAGGGATTGGAAGCGGTCCGGGTTCGGCCCGGCATGTACATCGGCAGCGTATCCACCAAAGGATTGAACCACCTGATCTACGAGATCATGGATAATGCGGTGGACGAGCATCTGGCGGGCTATTGCAGCACCATCCGGGTGACGCTGGAGGCGGACGGCTCCGCCACCGTCTCGGATAACGGGCGCGGCATTCCCGTGGGGATGCATGAGAAGGGCATCAGCGCGGAGCGTCTTGTATTCACCACGCTTCACGCGGGCGGCAAATTTGACAACGACGCCTATAAGACAAGCGGCGGACTTCACGGTGTGGGTTCCTCGGTGGTCAACGCACTGTCCACCTACCTGCATGTGACCGTGAAAACCGGGGGCCAGATCTACGAGGATCATTATGAGCGCGGCATTCCCACTCTGGAATTGAAGGACGGGCTTCTTCCCGTTGTCGGAAAGACAAGAGAGTCAGGCACCACCATCAACTTCCTGCCGGACGATACGATCTTTGACAAGACCCGGTTCAAGGAGGACGACGTAAAGAGCCGCCTCCACGAGACCGCTTATCTGAATCCGGAACTTACGATTATTTATGAGGATAAGAGAGGGCCGGAGGTTGAACAGATCGAGTACCATGAGCCGGAAGGCATTGTGGGCTTTATCAAGGATATGAACAAGAGCCGCGAGGCCATTCACGACGTGATTTATTTTAAGGGAGAGACGGAAGGCATCACCGTGGAGTGCGCTTTTCAGTATGTGAACGAGTTCCATGAGAATGTGCTTGGCTTTTGTAACAATATTTATAACGCCGAGGGAGGCACCCATCTGACCGGGTTTAAGACCATGTTTACAAATGTCATTAACACCTACGCCAGAGGGCTTAACATCTTAAAGGAAAAGGATGTGAACTTTACCGGGGCGGATGTGCGAAACGGCATGACGGCAGTGGTTTCCATCAAGCATCCCGATCCACGTTTCGAAGGCCAGACCAAGACCAAGCTGGACAATCAGGACGCGGCGAAAGTGGTCAGCAAAGTGACGGGCGACGAGATTGTCCGTTTCTTCGACCGCAATCTGGATACCCTGAAAAGCATTATCGGCTGTGCGGAAAAGGCTGCGAAAATACGGAAAACCGAGGAGAAAGCCAAGACCAATCTCCTCACCAAACAGAAATTTTCCTTCGATTCCAACGGGAAGTTAGCCAACTGCGAGTCAAAAGACGCCTCCAAATGCGAAATCTTTATCGTGGAGGGTGATTCCGCCGGAGGCAGCGCCAAGACTGCCAGAAACCGCATGTATCAGGCGATCCTGCCGATCCGCGGCAAGATTTTGAATGTGGAGAAAGCGAGCATAGATAAGGTGCTTGCCAACGCCGAGATTAAGACGATGATCAACGCGTTCGGCTGCGGCTTTTCGGAAGGATATGGCAACGATTTTGATATCACGAAACTTCGCTACGACAAGATTATCATTATGGCCGATGCGGACGTGGACGGCGCTCACATTTCCACGCTGCTGCTCACACTGTTTTACCGGTTTATGCCGGAGTTAATTTATGAGGGACATGTCTATATCGCCATGCCGCCCCTCTATAAAGCGATGCCGTCAAAGGGGGCGGAAGAGTACCTCTACGACGACAAGGCGCTGGAAAAATACAGAAAAAGACATAAAGGGCCTTTCACCTTACAGCGGTATAAGGGTCTGGGCGAGATGGATGCCGACCAGCTATGGGAGACCACCCTTGATCCCGAAAAGAGGCTTTTAAAGCAGGTGGAAATCGAGGACGCCCGCATGGCCAGCGAGGTGACGGAGATGCTGATGGGCACCGAGGTGCCGCCCAGAAAGGCGTTTATCTACAAAAATGCGCAGGAGGCGGAGCTTGATGTCTAAGCGGCCGGACAGATATTTGGTTTTCGGCTGAAAAAGACTGGAAATAGAGAAGCGGGAATGCTGTTCTTTAAAGGGAGACAGCGCAAGACGTTTCGGAATGGAAGAAAAAGATGGAAGACAGAATTATCAAAACAGAATATGCCGAGGTTATGCAGAAATCTTATATAGACTACGCCATGAGCGTGATCATCGCCAGAGCCCTGCCGGATGTGAGAGACGGTCTGAAGCCGGTGCAGAGGCGGACGCTCTACGACATGCATGAGCTGGGCATCCGCTACGACAGACCTTATCGAAAATCGGCCCGTATCGTGGGCGATACCATGGGTAAATACCACCCCCACGGCGACAGCTCCATCTACGAGGCGCTGGTGGTTATGTCCCAGGACTTCAAGAAAGGTCTGCCTCTGATCGACGGTCACGGCAACTTCGGCAACATCGAGGGGGACGGCGCGGCGGCCATGCGTTACACGGAGGCGCGCTTAGAGCAGATCACACAGGAGGCTTTTCTTTCGGATCTGGACAAGGATGTGGTGGACTTCATCCCCAATTTTGACGAGACAGAGAAAGAACCGAGCGTGCTTCCCGTTAAGATACCGAACCTTCTGGTAAACGGTTCTGAGGGAATTGCCGTGGGCATGGCCACGAACATTCCGCCCCACAATCTTGCAGAGATAATCGACGCCACAAAAGCCTATATGCTGGACGAGAATATTACGACAAGAGAACTGATGCGCTATGTGAAAGGCCCGGATTTTCCCACGGGCGGCATTGTGATCAATCAGGACGAACTTTTAGAAATCTATGAGACGGGGATGGGCAAGATCAAGCTGCGCGGCAAGGTGGAAGTGGAGAAAGCCAAGGGTGGAAAAACCAATCTGGTGATCACGGAAATTCCCTACACCATGATCGGCGCAAATATCGGCAAATTCCTGATGGATGTGGCAGCTCTTGCGGAGTCGAAAAAAACGCAGGATATCGTAGATATCACGAACCAGTCTTCCAAAGAAGGCATTCGCATTGTGATCGAGCTGCGCAAGGACGCCGACGTGGAGAACTTTAAAAATATGCTCTACAAAAAGACCCGTCTGGAGGACACTTTCGGCGTCAACATGCTGGCTATTTCGGACGGACGCCCGGAAACGCTGGGGCTGAAAGCGATCATCCGGGAGAGCGTCAACTTCCAGTATGAGGTGGCGGGAAGAAAGTACCGGAATCTGCTGGCGAAGGAACTGGAGCGCAAGGAGATTCAGGAAGGTCTCATCAAGGCATGCAACGTCATTGATCTGATTATCGAGATTCTTCGCGGTTCTAAAGACCGCGCCATGGCGAAAGCATGTCTGGTGGAGGGAAAAACCGACGGCATCAAGTTTAAGTCCAAGGAATCCAAGGTGATGGCGTCACAGCTTATGTTTACGGAGAAACAGGCCACCGCCATTCTGGAGATGCGCCTCTACAAACTGATCGGTCTGGAGATCGAAGCCCTCATCAACGAGCATGAGGACACCATGGCGAATATTTACCGCTATGAGGATATTCTGGCCAGAAGAGACTCCATGGCGCAAGTCATCATGAATGAGATGGACGGCATAAAGGAGAAATATAAACGCAAAAGAAGAACGCAGATCACCAATGCCGAGGAAGCCGTCTATGTGGAGAAAAAGGTGGAGGAGATGGACATCGTCTTTTTGATGGACCGTTTCGGCTATGCCAGAACCATCGACACGGCCACCTACGAGCGCAATAAGGAGGCGGCGGACGCGGAAAACCGCTATGCTTTTGTCTGCAAGAATACGGGAAAAGTCTGTCTGTTTACCAATACGGGACAGCTCCACACCGTAAAGGCCATGGATCTGCCTTTCGGAAAATTCCGCGATAAGGGCGTGCCCATCGACAATGTGAGCAATTTCGATTCCGCGAAGGAATCCATCGTCTACGCCGCGAGCCAGAGCGATTTGAATCTCTACCGCGTCATCTTTGCAACCAAGCAGGCGATGCTCAAGGTGGTGGACGGCGGCGAGTTCGACGTGGCCAAGCGCACCGTGGCGGCGACGAAGCTGGCGGATGGCGACGAGGTGGTGAGCGTGACGGCGTTCAAAGAGCAGCGCAACATCATTTTACAGACTAAGGCAGGGTACTTTCTGCGCTTCCCCGTGGAGGAGATCCCTGAGAAGAAAAAGGGCGCCATCGGCGTGCGGGGCATGAAACTCTCCGCAAAGGACGAGATCGAGGCCGTCTATTATTCGCAAAACGCGGTGGACCAGACCATCGAGTACGGCGGCCGCACGCTGGAATTAAATAAAATCAAACCCGGGCACCGGGACAGCAAGGGCGTCAAAATCAGAGTATAATGTACGCGATAGCCATGAGCAGTGCACTGCCTAGAAACGAGGAGAAGAAATGAGAGTGATAGCTGGAACGGCGAGAAGCCTTCGTCTGAAAACGCCGGACGGACCGGATACGAGACCGACCACGGACCGGATCAAAGAAACCCTTTTTAATATGTTGCAACCCTATCTGAGCGGCGCCCTGTTTGTGGACCTGTTCAGCGGCAGCGGCGGCATCGGCATCGAGGCCTTAAGCCGTGGCGCAAGACACGCCTATTTTGTGGAAAACGAAAAGCGGGCGCTTACCTGCATTCAGGAAAATTTGCAGTTTACCCACCTCGCAAATCAAGCGACGGTTTTAAAAACGGACGTGCTGTCCGCCATCTACGGGATTCACGAAAAGGAGGCCGATCTCGTCTTTATGGACCCGCCCTACGACTGCGGACATGAGGCGCGTGTGCTTGCGGCCCTTAGGGAACTGCCGTGGGTGACGGAAAATACCCTGATTGTGATAGAGACCTCCCTGCGCACGGATGTTTCCTTTCTGGAAGAACAGGGATTTTTCATGGAAAAAGAGAAGCGGTACAAGACGAACAGGCATATTTTCTGTCGAAAAGTGTAATACCGCGCAGTATTTTCTTAAGAAAAATAGAAAAATTTCAAAATATATAAAGACATTTCGGTGAATTTGTTTTAATATGGTATCATAAGTCAGGTTTTACATATGGTTTTCTACAATTAAAAATGTGAGGACTTTCTATGAAGGCAGCGATTTATCCGGGAAGTTTCGACCCGGTGACTTACGGACATTTGGATATTATCAGGCGGGCCTCTGAAATTTTTGATGAATTGACGGTGAGCGTCCTGAACAATAAAACAAAGACTCCATTGTTTTCTGTGGAAGAACGTGTTAAAATGTTAGAGGAAGCGACCCGCGATCTGCCAAATGTAACGATAGATTCCTTCAGCGGCCTGTTGATTGACTATGCCGCGAGAAAAGATATCCATGTGGCGATCAGAGGGCTGCGTGCTATTACCGATTTTGAATACGAACTACAGATCGCACAGACGAACCGTAAATTTTCCGATGGGAAATTGGATACGGTGTTTTTGACGACCAGTCTCGAATACGCATACCTCAGTTCTTCCACCGTCAAGGAAATTGCAAGCTTTAACGGGGATATCTCCGAGTGCGTGCCTGATTTTGTCGGGCGGCTGCTATATGAGAAATATAGATAGCTGTGCGGCAGGTCTGCGCATTTACTGCGCCGACCGTAAGAAAATGATTCGGAATGAATTATTACATGTAACTGAAACGGAAACAGACAGTTACAAATACGGATATAAGAGATAGGAGCGGGCAATGAGCAGTAGAATTGAACAATTGATCGATGAGATTGAGGACTATATTGACGGCTGCAAGTTCCAGCCGCTTTCCAAGACCAATATTATCGTAAATAAAGAAGAAATCGATGAGCTTCTGCGGGAGCTTCGCATGAAGACCCCCGATGAGATCAAGCGTTATCAGAAGATCATTTCCAATAAAGAGGCGATCCTAAACGATGCGCGCACGAAGGCGGAGGCGCTTATTAAGGATGCCACGGTACAGACCACGGAGCTGATTAACGAGCACGAGATTATGCAGCAGGCTTACGCGCAGGCGAATGAAGTGGTGCGCATGGCCACCACACAGGCGCAGGAGATTCTAAATAACGCGACCATGGAGGCGAACGGCGTCAAAACCTCGGCTATGCAGTATCTCGACGAAATGCTCGCCAATCTGGAAAACGCCATGACGACTACGCTGACGGCGGCTACAGAGCACTACGAGAGCTTTTTCAACACGATCAGCGGTTACAATGAGATTGTGAAAGCGAACCGCGCGGAGCTGCGCCCCGTAGAAGTGGAAAAGCTGCTTAAGGAGGCCGAGGGGGAGGCGGAACCCGGGCCGGAACTGAATCTGATGTAATGATGTAAGACCGCAACAAATAAATCGCGGATGAAAAAGACAGGCGGGCCGGTTTCCTTTCGAAGCCGGCTTGTTCTTTTTCATATTTTTGGAAGATTATGGAGCATATGAACAATACTTTTAGGCATTGCCTGCAAAAAAACAGCATAAATGCGTTGGCGTATCAGACGGTGGTTGACATGCTTGGCATCTGCATTGCTTTCTGCCTGTTTTTGAGTCTCTCTGTCTGTATTTATACGGACGCCATGCCGTGCGTAAAAGCGGCGGAAACAGCGGTTGACGTGGAAACTGCGCCAAATTCTGAGGATGCCCAGACGGGGGACGGAATAGAGGAACTGCCGGAAGAGAAGCTGGTGGTTGTCATCGATCCCGGACACGGCGGCGATGAGGAGGGCGGCATGTACGACTCCTTCGTGGAGAAGGAAATGACCTTACTTACCGCCAAAGCCATGAAAGAAGAACTGGAAAAATATGAGGACGTTACGGTCTATCTGACAAGGGAGGACGACAGAAAGCTGTCCCTTGAGGAGCGGGTGGCGTATGCCAAAGAGGTGCAGGCTGATTTTCTTTTCTGTCTTCATTATAATCTCTCACAGGATCACAACACACTTTTCGGGGCGGAATGCTGGGTGTCCGCTTTCGGGAGATATTACAGCGAAGGATATGCCTTTGCCGACATTGAGATCGAGGCGCTTGCGGATCTGGGTCTCTACTCAAGAGGTATCAAGACAAGGCTTGGGAAAAAGGGGACGGATTACTACGGCATCATACGGCATGCCGTGGAACAGGATCTAACCTGCGTGCTGATCGAGCACTGCCACATGGATCACGAAAACGACCGCCCTTTCTGCGAGGGAAGAGAGCAGTGGGAGGCGTTTGGCAGACTGGATGCGGAATCCGCCGCCAAATATTTTCGTCTGAAATCTGAAATTCTCGGTGTAGATTACAGCGATTTTCCGGTTTTGGATGTTCCGATTCCGTCAGGCGTCATGAAGCCCGACACAACCGAACCGGACATTTGCATGATCGAGGTCACCGACCAGGAAATGGAGACCGGAAAGATCACGGTAGAGCTGTCCGCCGCAGATTATGACAGCGGGATGCTGTACTATGATTACAGCTATGACGGCGGAAATACCTATTTCCCCCGGGCTGCATGGGGCGATAAGACGAAGGACACCATCTCTTTTACCATGCAGGTGCCGCCCCATATTGTGCCGCAGATCGTGGTGAGAGGCTATAACGGATATGATCTGTATACGGAGAGTAATCTCGTCTCCCTTCCGTCCATGGATTATAAGACGCCAGAGGAGATCGCCGCAGAGCTGGCCGAACAGGAACGACTCGCGGCGGCGGCCAAGGCCAGGACCGAAGAAGAGGCGAAACAAAATGCCGTCTCCACGGAAAATCAGGAGAAGCGGCATGCCCAATCGCACGAAGCGGAGGAACAAAAAGAGCCTACCATCAGTTATTTCCTGACAGTATGTCTGGTATGCACCCTTCTGGTGGTCAGCCTCGCCCTGTCCATGGCGATGATCCTGCGGGGCAGAAGACGTGGTAAGCGCAGAAAACGGCGCCGCCGGAGAAGAAAGCGAAGGTGAACCCTTGACAGCCGTCGATGCGCCAGGCGCCGGAGCAGGCAAAAGCTGCTATCACTGCCGGTAAGCGACAGTGTGAATATCCGCTGGCAATCCGATCTCAGAACGGCCGCCACAGCATATAAATCAGGGCGGTAATGGCTGTCTGCGCCAGTTTGTGCCACACATAGGCGCGGATGGACAGATCGGTGTTCCGGATCATACTGTACGTCTGCGCAATACAGGAGAAACCGCCGAAGGGCAGCATAACCAGCACGAGAAAGGGATGAAGCGGGCCGCAGCGCGCAATGCCGCCTGTAATTTCCAAAATACAGTAATAGGCGTTTAACAGTGTGCCTGGCAGGCGGGTAAAGGGGACGAAGAGGATATTCAAAAGGTTAAAAAACACCATATAGCCGCCTAGCTTCGCGATTCCGATCAGCCCCGATAGAACGGCGTTGTCCGTGGCCTCCAGCAGACCTGTCGCCTGCGGCATTTGCGAGGACAGCTCTGTTATCGGAACAGTCAATTTAACTGACTCAGTCAGTCGACTTTTTCCTGGCAGAAACAGCCTATCAAAGATACGGAAGAGAGGCTGAAAAAGCTGAGGTATCCTCATAACGAACAGGCCGTAGACGAGCGGGACGCCGTACATGACAAGAAAGGGCGCAAGAGGCATTTCCAGTGAGAGCGTGCTCACCACAAAACTCAGAAAATAGATGGGACCGATATTGTTGCAAAAAGCTAACAGCCGGTTTCCCTCTTTGACGGAAAGCCGCCCTGTCCGGCAAAGCTCCCCGGCAATCCGCGCGCCCATGGGAAAACCGCATAAGAATCCCATAAGCAACGTGTAGGAACCGTTTGGCGTCGTGCCGTAAAAGAAGCGCATCACGGGGTGAAACAGGCGCACAAAGCCTTCCGTCAGATTCATGTTGATCAGGATTCCCGACAGTATCATAAAAGGAAGAAGTGTCGGTATCATTTTCTCAAACCACAGGCGCAGTCCTGTAAACGCATACTGCAGGGACAGCGCCGGATAGCGCAGCAGAAGATAAATCAGGTAAACGCCGATGGCCGTGTAGAGCATCCGCACAAAGCCAATCCATAGACCGTTTTTCGTATTCCGGGTATAAGCCATAACGCCGTCTCCATTCTTGAGCGTCTTTTGCATGGTTTGCCGGAACATGGCGTATCGGCAGACCGCGTGCTGAGATTTATTTTTACATATATATTCCGGCAAAGCCTGCCGGCATGACAAAAACAAAAGAAACAGAAGGGAAGAAAAGTACACATGATAGAAGCGGTTATTTTTGATCTGGACGGCTCCATGGTGGATTCCATGTGGGTCTGGCGCTCCATAGACATAGAATATCTCGGGAGATTCGGGATTCCTCTGCCGGAAAATCTGCAGGCCTGTATCGAGGGTATGAGTTTTTCAGAGACTGCGGCCTATTTTAAGGAACGTTTTGAACTGCCTGATGATCTTGCATCCATTAAGGCGGACTGGAACCGGATGGCACGGGATAAATATGCCCACGAAGTGCCCGTAAAGGAGGGTGTCAGAGAACTTCTTTCCTACTGCCAGGAACACGGCATCAAAGCCGGGATCGCCACCAGCAATTCCAGAGAACTGGTGGAAACGGTGGTGCGGTCACATCAGTTGGAATCCTGCTTTGGCTGTATCATGACGGCCTGCGAGGTGGAGAAGGGGAAGCCTGCGCCGGATATCTATCTGGCCGTGGCAAAGGCGCTCGCCGTTTCACCGAAAAACTGTCTTGTGTTCGAGGATATCATACCGGGCATTCAGGCGGGAAAGGCGGCCGGGATGCAGGTTTGCGCCGTCTATGATAAGTATTCCGAATATCAGGATACGGAGAAACACCGGCTGGCAGACCATTATACCTATAATTTCCGGGAATTGATAGAAAAAGGTGTGCTTGCATAGAGCGGATGATTCCGATTGCGGATACAAGTATCGTCACCACCGTTACAGTGCTGTTTGGCTGTCCGGGGAGGAAAAGAAACGGAGGAAAACATGGCATTTTTACCGATTACGAAAAAAGAAATGGAAGAGCAGGGCATAGAGCAGCTTGATTTTGTCTATGTGATCGGGGATGCCTATGTGGATCACCCTTCCTTTGGCCATGCCATTATCAGCCGGGTTTTGGAGTCACACGGTTACCGTGTGGGTATCATCTCCCAGCCGGATTGGAAGGACGAACGAAGCATAACGGCTCTGGGAAGGCCAAGGCTTGCCTTCCTTGTCACCGGAGGCAACATGGATTCCATGGTGAACCACTATTTTGTCTCAGGAAAACACAGGCCGACAGACGCCTATACCCCGGGCGGCGAGCCATATAAAAGGCCGGATCACGCCACCGTGGTTTACGGCAATCTGATCCGCCGTGTCTATAAGGATGTGCCAGTGATTATCGGCGGTATCGAGGCCAGCCTCAGGCGTATGGCCCATTACGATTACTGGTCGGACAGCTTCAAACGCTCGATTCTTCTGGACAGTCAGGCAGACCTGATTTCCTACGGTATGGGAGAAAAGTCCATTGTGGAGATCGCGGAGGCTTTGGACAGCGGCATCGCGGTGAAAGATATTACTTTTATTCCGGGAACCGTCTACAAGACGAAGGAAACCGGCGGCATTTACGACGCGGTAGAGCTGCAGACCTATGAGGAAATGAAGGCCCGGCCGGAAGCCTATGCCAAAAGTTTTCAGACCCAGTACAGCAATACCGATCCCTTTACCGGAAAAACACTGGTTGAAGCCTATCCCAACGGCGTTTATGTGGTGCAGAATCCGCCCCAGCCGCCGCTCACGACAGAAGAAATGGATGCCGTTTATGATCTGCCCTATATGCGCACCTACCATCCCTCCTACGAGAAGGCGGGAGGCGTGCCCGCGATCTCCGAGATCAAGTTTTCCCTTGTCAGCAACAGAGGGTGTTTCGGCGGGTGCAATTTCTGTGCCCTCACCTTTCATCAAGGCAGGACGGTACAGGTCAGAAGCCATGCCTCCATTCTGCGGGAAGCCGAGTTGATGATACAAGAACCGGATTTCAAGGGATATATCCACGACGTGGGCGGCCCTACTGCCAATTTCCGCCATCCTTCCTGCCAGAAGCAGATGTCGCAGGGCGTCTGCAAAAACAGGCAGTGTCTTTTCCCGAAACCATGCCCCAATCTGGAGGCGGATCATGCCGACTATCTGGCGCTGCTTCGAAAACTGCGTGCGCTGCCCGGCGTAAAGAAAGTCTTTATCCGGTCCGGCATTCGTTTCGATTATCTGATGGCCGACCCGGATGACACCTTCTTCAGAGAGCTGGTGGAGCATCATGTCAGCGGCCAGCTCAAGGTGGCCCCGGAACATATTTCCGATCAGGTTTTGCAGTATCTCGGAAAGCCTCGGAAGGAAGTCTACGAAAAGTTTGTGAAAAAATATACGATGTTGAACGAACAGCTTGGAAAGAAGCAGTTCCTAGTGCCGTATCTCATGTCCTCCCATCCCGGCTCCACACTGAAAGAGGCCATCGAGCTTGCGGTGTATTTGCGGGATCTGGGGTATATGCCGGAGCAGGTGCAGGATTTTTATCCGACGCCGTCCACGGTGTCTACGGTCATGTACTATACAGGCATTGATCCGCGGGACGGCAAGAAGGTGTATGTCTGCCGCAATCCCCATGAAAAGGCGATGCAGCGGGCGTTGATCCAGTATCGGAATCCCAACAACTATGAGCTGGTCAGGGAGGCGCTCATAAAGGGCGGAAGAGAAGACCTGATCGGCTTTGATAAAAAGTGTCTGATCCGGCCAAGAAAGATGGGAAGTGAGAACGCCAAATCCCACGGAAAGCAGGAGAGTGGGAAGCGTGAGGGCGGCGTGCCCCAAAAATCCCAGAGAGCAGGCGGTGGCCATACGCGTTTTGACGACCGGAAGAACCGCGCAGAATCCAGTACGCGAAAGAAAAAGACAATCCGCAATGTACATAAGAAGAAAAAATAACGCAAAGAAAGTCCCGCAGATTGAAACCATCCGCGGGACTTTTTAAAGTTAGCAGTATACTACGGCATTGCATTTAGAGAGAATGCTTCGCATTCTCTGAATCGTCGCTGCCAGGCGACGATTTGTTAAACTGTCTGTCCTTTCGAGATATAAACCGGGAAGGTATCGGTTCCCTTCATTTCCTTACCTGCTGAAATTTTGACATCTTTGTCCGTAATGAGGTATTCAATGTCAGCGCCGGATTCAACCACGGTGTCCTGCATCAGAATACAGTTTTTCACGGTCGCTCCCTTCGCGATTTTGACACCGCGGAAGATCACGCTGTTTTCCACGTCCCCTTCTATGATACAGCCGGAAGCAACCATCACGTTCTGTACCTTAGAGCCGTTGATATAGTGGGTCGGATTATCCCCTCTGATCTTTGTGTGAACGGGAGAGCCGGAGAAGAGCGCGTCCAGATTATAATCATCCAAAAGCTTCATGTTCTCGTCAAAATAGCTCTTCATATCTGAGATAAATCCTACATATCCGGTATATTTATAACCTTTTACATTCAGCCTGTTGATCTGCGGCATCAGCACATCGCGCATAAAAAATTCCTGTCCGCGAAGCAAAGCGTTATCCACGATCTCCACCAGAAGCTCTCTGTTGATGATGAAAATATTCATGGCGAGATTCTTGACGCCTTCCTCCTTGGAATTGATATAGATCTTTTTAAGGCGGTCACCTTCCAGATCGAACGTATAATAAAAACTTCTGCCGTCATTCTTGGCGTTCATAAATCCGCGCGGAATCGGCTGTTCACAGTATGCGAGCGTCATATCGGCCTCGGTCTCGATATGGGTCTGCAGCATGGCGTGGAAGTCAAAATTCACCACCATATTGGTGTCTGACATAATGATATATTTTTCTTTGGCATCCCGCAGGAAGTCAAGGATATTTGCCAGCGCGCTTGCCCGCCCCACATAAGGCTTCGCCTCTTTTTCCGCGAAGGGAGGGAAAATATGTAAGCCGCCGTTTTTCCGCACGAGATCCCACTCACGGCCGGAGCCGAGATGATCCATCAGGGAGTGATAATTCTTGTTTACGATCACGGAAATGTTTCCGATGCCGGAATGTGTCATGCCGGATAAAATAAAGTCAATGATGCGATAACGGCTGGCAAAGGGAATGGAAGCCATCAAACGCACATTTACCAGCTCAGGCACCAGCGCGTCGTAACTGTTTGGGAAAATGATCCCGAGTGCACTTGTATTTGATTTTACCATTGTTCTTCACCGCCTTTCATATCATTCTGCACGATCGCATTTGGCCCGACAACCGCATTCTCACCGATCGTAAGACCGGAGCCTACCGTTGCCACACCGTCCTCATCGCCGGAGGGCATTGCACCCACAACGGCGTTTTCACAGATCGTTACATTCTCTGCGACGATACAATGTTTTACCACCGCGCCGGATTTGATGGTCGTGCCGCCCATGATAACCGCATCCTCGACCACTGCGCCTGCTTCCACCTTCACGCCTGCAAAAAGGATGGAGTGCTTTACATTTCCCTTAATGCGGCAGCCGTCGGAAACCATCGTGTTTTCCACTTCCGCACCCGCGCTGATCTTGTGTCCCGTCATGCCGACGTTGCGGCTGTGAATCTTCCAGCTCTCATCGAACAGGTTGATGCCGCTGCTCTCGGCGTCCAACACCTCCATATTCGCTTCCCATAAAGAGTGGATCGTTCCCACGTCTTTCCAGTACCCGCTGAAATGGTAAGCGTACATCTGTCTGTTGTCGCGAAGCAGATTGGGGATAATGTTGTTTCCAAAGTCGTTTTCGGAATTTGGATCAGCCTCATCCTCCTCCAGATACTTTTTCAGGATATCCCAGTTAAAGATATAGATGCCCATGGAAGCAAGATTGGACTTCGGATTTTTCGGTTTCTCCTGGAACTCGGTGATCCTGTCGTTTTCATCCGCAACCATCAGACCGAAGCGGGGCGCTTCCTCCCACGGCACTTCCATGACGGCGACGCTGAACTCCGCGTTCTTTGCCTTGTGGAACTCCAGAAAATCACTGTAATCCTGTTTGCAGATCTGGTCGCCGGAAAGAATAATGACATATTTCGGATCATAGCGTTCAATAAAAGATATATTCTGGTAAATCGCGTTCGCGGTCCCCCTATACCAGTCAGAGCCGCCGGACTTCTGGTAGGGCGGCAGTACATGAACACCCCCGTATAGTCGGTCGAGATCCCACGGTTGTCCGTTGCCGATGTACTCATTCAGTACAAGAGGCTGATACTGGGTCAGGATGCCTACCGTATCAATGCCCGAATTGACGCAGTTAGACAGCGGAAAATCAATAATGCGGTATTTGCCGCCGAATGGAACTGCCGGTTTTGCAAGCTTCTCCGTGAGCGTGTACAGTCGGGAACCCTGTCCGCCGGCAAGAAGCATTGCAATCATTTCTTTTGCCATATTGCTTTCCTCCTTTTTACAATACTACTAAAATTATACAACACATTTACTAAAAATAATAGCTCATAATCACATCTTTTGTGAAAAAACAATAATATAATTTGTCCCGGGAACCTTCCTTTTCCGTCAAAAAGTAATTGTTTACGTGTGACAGATAAAAGTGGTACACTAAAATACAGGTTTACTATCGGTCTGACATGCCATAAACAAGGAAACAGGAGAAGGGACGCATATGAATATTGCCATTATCACCGGCGCTTCTTCCGGAATGGGACGGGAGTTTGCCGTGCAGCTTGACAGATGCCTGGCTAAAACGGACGAAATCTGGCTTTTAGCCCGCAGCCGAGAGCCGCTTGACAAACTGGCGGATTCCCTGCGCATCAAAGCCCGTCCAATCGTGATTGACCTGACGGACGAAGCCGCGCTGAAACAGTTCGAGGAAGTGCTTGCCATACAGAACCCGAAGATCACCACATTGGTGAACTGTGCCGGTGTGGGCAGCCACAAACTTTTTGCCAGACAAAACAAAGAGGAAATCGACGCCATGATACAGCTAAACATTACGGCGTTAACCAGAATGACCATGATTTGTCTTCCCTTTATGAAAAGCGGCAGTAAACTGATTCAGGTTTCCTCCGGGGCCGCCTTTGTCCCGCAGAGCGCCTTTGCCGTCTATGCCGCCTCCAAGGCTTATGTGTATTCCCTAAGCCGCGCGCTTGCACAGGAGCTTCGCGGGAAAGGGATCACGGTAACCGCCGTCTGTCCCGGCCCTGTCAACACGCCGTTTCTCGCCCATGCTTATGAGGACATGTCCGGATTTGGCGCGCTGAAAAAACTTACCATGGCAGAAACAGCCTGTGTGGTGAAAAAAGCGCTGGACGACTGTAAGATCGGAAAAAGCGTTTCCATCTGCGGCCTTCCTGTCAAACTGCTTTACCTGTCGACCCAGAGTGTGCAAAACATAATGATGAAGTGTTTCAGACCTTAGGCGCAGACTGTCTGTCATAACCAATGAAAAGCAGCGATATTTTCACGCGTACCAACGCGGTAAACGACTCTGACAAGGGGGATTTCCATGAAACATTTACTTGTGCCGAAAGGCGATTTCGGTTATCTGCATAATCACAGAAAATATGCGGCGCTCCGCACCCTGATCTTTTTCCTGCTTTCCGGCGGGCTGTACGCCATGGGCATTCTGACCACGGGAAGCAATAAAAATCTGCTTACCATAGTGGCCATTTTAGGCTGTCTGCCCGCCTGCAAGAGCGCAGTGAACTTCATTCTCTTTATGAAGGCAACGGGCTGCAGTGACGCGCTGCATAAAAAACTTATTTCCTATGATAACAGTGGCCTGACTGTCTTTTATGACATGTATTTTACTTCTTATCAGAAAAATTACCCCGTAAGCCATATGGCGTTAAAGGGCAGTATGCTCTGCGGCATAACGGAAAATCCTTCCTGCGGCTGTAGAGAAGCGGAAAAACATCTGGAACAGATGCTTGTACAGGAAGGCATTAAGAACGTGACGGTTAACATCTTTTCTCAGGAGGATAAATATCTTGACCGACTGAGTCGGTTGTTGGATATGCGGGTGGACGATCACAAGGATAAAGAGGGCATTATCAATCTGTTGTACGCCGTTTCCATCTAAGCCACATTTCCCGTCCGTGTGCGGTATGTATCATGGATTCGGGCGGACGTGGCATTTCAAAAAGCAGGAGAGGCATGATGTATCAGGCGATTATCACAGACAGGGAAGCCGGACAGCGGTTTGACAAGTATCTGCACCGGATTCTGCCAAACGCGGGCAGCGGTTTCCTCTATAAAATGTTGCGAAAAAAGAATATCACCCTGAATGACAAAAAGTCGGACGGCAGCGAGAAGGTTGCCGCGGGAGACTGCGTTAAGATTTTTTTTGCACAGGAGACCTTGGATAAATTCAGGGGGAAAGTACAGGAACAGCCTTCCCACAAAAGCCACCCAAACGGGCAGGGATTGAATCCGGAAGCAGACGCTTCTTTACAGGCAGGCACGACTAAGGATGTGTCTTTTGTCGATCCTTCATACCGCAAGGCTTACAAACAGTTTTCGGATATTCAGATTATCTATGAAAACGATCACATTTTGATCGCCGATAAACCGGCAGGCATCCTGTCACAGAAAGCGGCTAAGACCGATCTTTCCCTCAACGAGTGGCTGATCGGCTCCCTTCTGGAAAAGGGCGGGCTGTCCGAATCGGAGCTTAGTTTCTATAAACCCTCCGTCTGCAACCGTCTTGACCGCAACACAAGCGGTATGGTGCTCTGCGCCAAAACCCTTCAGGGGGCGCAGCTTCTAAGCAGGCTGTTAAAGGACAGAACCCTTCACAAATATTATAAGCTCTATGTAAAAGGGCATCTCACACAGGAGCAGCTAATCGAAGGGTATCTGGTCAAGGACGAAAAGAAAAATAAGGTGATGATCAAGCCTGTTTCCTGTCCAAAAGATCATAACGGTGTCCCCGAAAAAGCTGCCGGAAAGCAGGACCAATCGGAGGATAAGAAGGCCGCTTATATTCAGACAAGATATAAACCGCTTAAAATAGAGAAGGATAAGACGCTGTTGGAGGTGGAGCTGATCACGGGAAAGCCGCATCAGATCCGGGCGCATCTGGCCAGCATCGGTCATCCCCTTTTGGGGGATTACAAGTACGGTGACAAGGTGTGGAACGAAAAATACAGCGGGCAGTTGGGCGTATCGTCACAGCTTTTACATGCCTACAAGGTGGTTTTCCCGCTCCTTGGCGAACCCTTTGCGGATTTGAGTGAGCGTGTCTTTCTGTGCGAACCGCCGGAGATTTTCGAATGCGTCTCCCGTTTTCCCTAGAATACGGGAGGGAAACCATAGCGCCATGTAAAAAAGTGAAGCAAACAGAAAAGCGCACAAAATCAGAACATTTGTTCTTGCTATTTTCCTGTAAAGAGAGTATAATAGATGAAAAATCAGGATTTGAGAAACACTTTGGAGTGAAGATTAGGATGGCTACATGGAACTCACGCGGGCTTCGCGGCTCCACTTTGGAGGATCTGGTCAACCGTACCAATGAAAAATATCTGGAAAACGGGCTTGCGCTGATCCAGAAGGTGCCCACGCCCATTACCCCGATCAATATAGACAAAGACAGCCGTCATATCACACTCGCCTATTTTGACCAGAAGAGCACGGTGGATTACATCGGCGCGGTGCAGGGGATTCCCGTCTGCTTTGACGCGAAGGAATGTGCGGCCGACACTTTCGCCCTTCAGAATATCCATGAGCACCAAGTGGAATTTATGGGACAGTTCGAGAAACAAAAAGGGATCGCGTTCTTCCTTATTTATTATTCTCACAAGGATCTCTTTTATTATCTGCCTTACGAGATGCTGCGCTATTTCTGGGACCGGGCGAAGGAGGGCGGACGCAAAAGTTTCCGTTTTGACGAGTTGAACCCGGCGTATGTACTGCCGAAAAAGCACGGGATTCTGGTGCCCTATCTGGACATGATTCAGAAAGATCTGGAGGACCGGGTGGAGTAGGCGTGCGACAGATTGACAAACAAAAGAAAACAGCGTATAGTATAATGAGTTTGGCTTGCTAATAAATTAGCGTATTATCACTTTAAATCGATAAAGCGAGGGGCATATGAGGAAAAAATTAGTACATACGCCGGAGGGCGTGCGGGATATTTATGGGGAAGAGAAGGCGAAGAAGACGGTGGCGGAGCATCTTTTGCATGAAAAGATCACAGCCTACGGCTACCGGGACATTCAGACCCCCACCTTTGAATTTTTTGACGTTTTTTCCAAGGAAGTGGGGACGACGCCGTCCAAAGAGCTTTACAAGTTCTTTGACAAAGAGGGAAACACTTTGGTTCTGCGGCCGGATTTTACACCCTCCATTGCCAGATGCGCGGCCAAATATTTTATGGATGAGGACGTGCCGATCCGTTTTTGCTATCAGGGAAACACTTATACAAATACCTCCAATCTGCAGGGCAAACTTAAGGAAGTCACCCAGATGGGAGCGGAGCTGATCGGCGATCCTTCCGTGCAGGCGGACGCGGAGATGATTGCCATGACGATCGAGGCGCTCTATCACGCGGGACTGTCCGATTTCCAGTTAAGCGTCGGCAATCTGGAATATTTCAAGGGCATCTGCGCGGAAGCGGGGCTTGACGAGGAGACGGAGCTTGCGCTTCGCGCGTTTATTTCCGGCAAAAACTATTTCGGCGCGGAGGAACTGCTCGACCGCGTCGGTGTGAATAAAAAGGACAAGGAACTGCTTCTTAAAGTGAGCGACCTGTTTGGGACGGTTTCTATTCTGGAAGACGCGAAAAAGGCGGTATCCAACAAGCGGTCTAAACATGCCATCGAGCGGCTTGAAAAGGTTTACCGGACGCTTGTCGACTACGGGGTGGAGAAGTATGTTTCCTTTGACCTTGGGATGCTAAGCAAGTATAATTACTATACGGGTATCATTTTCAAGGGCTACACCTACGGTGTGGGCGACGCGATTGTGAAAGGCGGGCGTTATGACAGTCTGCTCGGGCGGTTCGGCAAGGAAACCGCGGCTATCGGTTTTGTGATTGTTGTGGATGATCTGCTTGCGGCCATGGGGCGGCAGAATGTGATCATTTCGGGAATAGAGGAGCCTGTAAAACTGTATTATACGGAAGAAACCTTTAAGGAAAAGCTGATGGAGGCTAAGCAGATGCGCGCTTCCGGCAAGAAAGTGGAGCTAAATGAAAAGAAAAGAGAGCGTGCCTGAAAATGAGTGAAGACAGATACCTGACATTCGCCCTTGGGAAAGGGCGTCTTGCCAATAAAACAATGGAACTTCTGGAGAAAATCGGCATCACCTGCGAGGAAATGAAGGACAAAGATTCCCGCAAGCTGATTTTTGTGAACGAGGAACTGAAATTAAAATTTTTCCTGTCAAAGGGTCCGGATGTGCCCACCTATGTGGAGTATGGGGCAGCTGATATCGGCGTGGTCGGCAAGGATACGATCATGGAGGAAAACAGAAGGGTATACGAGGTGCTGGATCTCGGGTACGGAAAGTGCCGGATGTGTGTCTGCGGGCCGAAGAGCGCGAAAGAGCTTTTACAGCACCATGAAATGATAAGAGTTGCCAGCAAATATCCCAATATCGCCAAAGACTACTTTTATAATAAGAAGCATCAGACGGTGGATATCATCAAGCTGAACGGCTCCGTGGAGCTGGGACCGATTGTGAAACTTGCCGATGTGATCGTGGATATTGTGGAAACCGGGTCTACGCTTAAGGAAAACGGACTGGAAGTGCTGGAGGAGATCTGCCCGCTGTCCGCGAGAATGATTGTGAATCAGGTGAGTATGCAGATGGAGCCGGAGCGGATTAAGAAGTTGATCACAGAGCTGAAAAATCATCTATAGACTTTTTGGCGCAAAACATATTGGAAAAATAGACAACAGTGTAGAGTGACGGAAAGGAGTTTCGTTATGAAAGAATGTAAGGGGATTATCATCGCGCTGATCGCAGGCATCTGTGCCATCGTCTGCGTCACGATTTTCACGGGAAATCTGGTGACCTACAAGAAGAGTACCGTTGGCGGGGGCCTAAACGCCACCGGCTCCGCAAACTGCGATTTCGAGGCGGATCTGATCGTTTGGCGGGGCAGCTTTTCCGGACAGGGCGCCACCACACAGGACGCTTACCGCTCCATCAAAAAGGACGCGGAGCTTGTGAAAAAATATTTGGTTGACAGCGGCGTGACGCAGGAGGAGATGGTGTTTAGTTCCGTTACCATCAACGCCCGCTGGGAGTCCGAGTACAATGAGAACGGCGACAGAATCAGGGATTACATCGACGGCTATGATCTCTACCAGAATGTGTCGATCACGTCCACGGACATTGATAAAATCGAGGAGATTTCCAGAGATATCTCCGGGCTGATCGAATCCGGCGTGCAGTTTGCCTCAGAAGAGCCGGAGTATTATTACACGAAACTGGATGAACTGAAGCTGCAGTTGATCGAGGAAGCGACGAAAAACGCCAAGGACCGGATTGATCTGATGGCCCAGGGCACGGGCGCGGCCGTCGGAGAGTTGTTAAACGCTAATCTGGGCGTTTTCCAGATCACCGCACAAAACAGCAACACCGAGTATAGCTACGGCGGCTATTTTGACACCAGTTCACGAAATAAGACGGCCTCGATCACGGTGCGCTTAAACTATGCCGTAAACTGAGTGCCCGCCGCGTCCCGCCGCAAAAGCGACAGAGACGATGCAGACAGGGCGCATACGCCGAAAAACAGGATAGAATGGGAGAAATCACAACAATATGAAAACAGTTCGATTGACAAAAGAGACGCAGCGGGATCTTCTCGACAGCCTCCTAAAGAGAAGCCCAAGCAATTACGGGCAGTATGAGTCCGTGGTGGCGGATATCATTGCGAATGTCCGTGAAAAGGGCGACAAAGCCGTATTTGACTATACGAGTCAGTTTGATAAATGGAATGCAAACGCGGACAATATCCGCGTGACGGAGGCGGAGATCGAGAAAGCCTGTGCGGAGGCGGATGCCGCATTCGTCGCGGTGATGGAAAAATCGGCGGCAAATATCCGTGAATTTCACCGGAAACAGTTGAAAAACAGTTGGATCGACACAAGACCCGACGGTTCGCTTTTAGGACAGCGCATTTTGCCCATCGCCGTCTCCGGCGTTTATGTGCCGGGCGGCAAGGCGGCATATCCAAGCAGCGTGCTGATGAATGTCATTCCCGCCAAAGTGGCCGGCGTGGAGCGTATCGTTATGACGACCCCGGCAGGGGCGGACGGCATGGTTAATCCCGGCACACTGGTAGCCGCCAAGATTGCGGGCGTAGACGAAATATACAAAGTCGGCGGCGCGCAGGCGGTCGCCGCCATGGCTTTCGGTACGGAAAGCATTCCGAAAGTGGATAAAATCACGGGACCCGGCAATATTTTTGTGGCGCTGGCGAAGAAAGCGTGTTTCGGTTACGTCAGCATTGACTCGATCGCGGGGCCGAGCGAGATACTTGTGATCGCGGACGAGACGGCGAATCCCCGCTATGTGGCTGCGGATCTGCTTTCACAGGCGGAGCATGACGAACTGGCGAGCGCCATACTAATCACCACAGACGAGGGTGTTGCCAAAGAGGTGGAAAAGCAGATCGACGGCTTTTTGCAGGAGCTTTCCCGGGCGGATATCATAAAAAAATCGCTGGACAGTTACGGCTATATCCTGCTTGCGGACACCATGGACAGCGCGGTGGAAGCGGCCAACGCCATCGCCTCGGAGCATCTGGAGATTTTGACGAAAGATCCGTATCAGGTGATGACCAAGATCAGAAACGCGGGAGCCATTTTCCTCGGGGAATACTCTTCGGAACCCTTGGGAGACTATTATGCGGGGCCGAACCATATTTTGCCCACAAACGGCACGGCACGGTTTTTCTCCCCGTTAAATGTGGACGATTTTACGAAAAAGACAAGCCTGATCTCATATTCGAGGGAAGCGCTGGAGCAGGCGCATAAGGATATCGAACTGTTTGCCGAAAAAGAAGGACTTACCGCCCACGCGAACTCCATCCGGGTGCGGTTCTCATAATGCTCGCATAAGAGAATGCCTGAAAAACGGCATTCTCCGCGCTGATGTGTAAAAATTCCAAACGGATAAGGAGGAATATATGTCCCGAACAGCGACGATAGAACGAAACACAAAGGAAACACAGATCAAGGCGTCCCTCACTTTGGATGGGGCCGGGAAAAGCGACGTGCACACCGGTATCGGTTTCTTTGACCACATGCTGGAAGGTTTCTCCAAACACGGTTTTTTTGATTTGACTATGGAAGTCAATGGCGATCTCCATGTGGACGGACACCACACGGTGGAGGATGCGGGCATTGTGCTCGGTGCGGCGCTCAAGGAAGCCTTAGGGGATAAGGCGGGGATCAAACGCTACGGTTCCTTTATCCTGCCGATGGATGAGTCCCTCTGCCTGTGTGCGGTGGATCTGTGCGGCAGACCCTATTTCGTATTCGACTGCGATTTCCCCACAGAGCGGGTGGGAGAGTTAGACACGGAACTTGTGCGGGAGTTTTTCTATGCGGTCAGCTACAGCGCTGGCATGAACCTGCACCTTAAAATGTTGAGCAGCGGAAACGCCCACCACATGATTGAGGCGATGTTTAAAGCGTTTGGCAAGGCATTGGACGAGGCCTGTTCCTATGACCCGAGAGTGAAGGGCGTACTCAGCACCAAAGAAATGCTTGCCTAGGAAGGAACAAATGATATGACCTACAAAAAATTTATTCCCTGTATTTATTTATATAAAGGAGACGCCGTCAAGGGTTTTTCCGACAGCACGATTATCAACACGAACCCGGTGGCGCTGGCGAAGTATTACAGCGACAACAATGCGGACGAGCTGATCGTCTACGATATGTCGGAGGGCGACGCCGCCCACGAGGAGGCGTTAGACATCATCAAATCCATCTGCAGCGAGGCGGAGATTCCCGTGACGGGCGCGGGAAATGTCAAGCGCATGGAAGATATCAAGAAGCTGCTCTATGCGGGATGCAAGAAAGCGGCGCTGAACTATTCCAAGCCGGGTAATATCGAAATTACGGCAGAAGTATCGAAAAAATTTGGAAAAGATAAAATATCAGCCTGCGTGACGGAGGCTGACAGTATTACGAGAAACGAGGCCCTCATCGACGAGTATATCGGGGAAATTATTCTCGTAAAGGAAACCTGCCTGAAAGAGTCTATCTCTATATCCCGTTTCCCCATGATCGCGTCAGTGCCGGAGGTTTCTCTGGACAAAATTCTGGAGATCTTGTCAAACGACAATATCTGCGGCATTTCGGGCTTTGCCATCAACGAGAACGCCAAGGAGCTTCTCGCCATCAAGGCCCTGTGTCAGAACAACGATATCACCGTGAACACGTTCGAACCGTCTATCCCGTGGGAGGATTTTAAATTGAACAGCGACGGGCATGTGACCGTGGTGGTGCAGGATTATAAGACCGACGAAGTGCTGATGGTTGCCTATATGAACGAGGAAGCGTACAACATGACGCTGAAAACGGGCAAAATGACGTATTACAGCAGAAGCAGGGATGAACTCTGGGTGAAGGGCGAAACCAGCGGTCATTTCCAGTATGTGAAATCCCTCACGGCGGACTGCGACAAGGATACCATTCTCGCCAAGGTTTCCCAGATCGGTGCGGCGTGCCATACCGGCTCCCGTTCCTGCTTTTTCAATGAGATTATGGCGAAGGAGTACGAGGAGACGAACCCTCTCAAGGTGTTTGAGCAGGTGTTTGACGTGATCAAGGACAGAAAAATCCATCCCAAGGAAGGCTCCTACACAAACTACCTCTTTGATAAGGGCGTTGACAAGATTTTGAAAAAGCTGGGGGAGGAGGCGACGGAGATCGTCATTGCCGCCAAAAACCCCAATGCCAACGAGATTAAATACGAAATCTCCGACTTTTTATATCATATGATGGTATTGATGGCGGAGAAAAACATCACATGGGAGGAGATTACCTCCGAACTTGCCCAGAGATAATTGACTGACATGGTCAGCGTGATTGTTTTCTGTCATTTGAGGACGTACCTTTCCGGGTGCGTTCTTTTTTTGCGCAATTTGGCATAAAATGTAGGGACAAAGAGCGAATTTTAACCTGTCACGGTTTTGTTTTCAGAAATCGGGGACATGGCAGAGGGAAAGGAAACATAAATGACAGAAAAGAAATTGACGCCTGAAAAAAGAATGGAGCTGGCCAGATATATCAGGGAGGAAAATCTGGGAAACCGCTTAAAACTCAGACAGCGGGAACATATTCTTTACGGGAAAGAGAGCGCCGTGCCGCTGTACGAAAAGGGACTGCTTTCAGGGAACGACGGCTTTCCAGACAATGGAAACGGAGACAATATGGATCGGATTCCGGGAAATGTCTCAGGCGGGTTCAAGTACCGGATGGTGCTCTCTGTACTCCTGTTTGTAGGGTTTCTCCTGTGTGACACAAGGAACAGCAAGATCCTGTCGTACAGCACGGGCGATGTCTACGATATGATTGTGGCGGACAGCTTTCACCTGTACGACGGCGGCGAAAATGCCGTGATGGAGGAACTTGCGGATTTGTTTCAATAAAGCAATACATAAACGGGCAGCAAGAAATGAAAACAAAATATAATGGAATTGAGTGCGCGTTTGTGGTAATATAATGACGTCAAACAATTCGTCAGGCGATATACTTACTATAAAAAGGCAAGGTACATTATTTATGAGAAAATTAGCGCTGCATGACAACATTCTGATGCAGGTGGAAAAACCTGCCAGATACATCGGAAATGAATACAATTCCGTCATAAAGGACAAGGAAAAAGTCGCCCTGCGTTTTGCCATGTGTTTTCCCGACGTCTATGAGATCGGGATGTCCCATCTGGGCATCCAGATTCTATACAGCATGCTTAACGAGTGGGATGACGTCTGGTGCGAGCGCGTCTATTCCCCATGGGTAGATCTGGACCGGATCATGCGTCGGGAGGCCATTCCCCTGTTTTGTCTGGAATCCCAAGAACCCGTGAAAAATATGGATTTTCTCGGCATCACCATCCAGTACGAGATGTGTTACACCAATATTCTGCAAGTGCTGGAGCTGTCGCAGATCCCGCTTTTGGCAAAGGAGCGCGGGGAGGATATGCCCATCGTAATAGGCGGCGGCCCCTGCGTCTACAATCCGGAACCCATTGCGGACTTCTTTGATCTGTTCTATATCGGCGAGGGGGAAACGCAGTACCGACCCCTGATTGACTGGTATCTGGAAAATAAGGAAAACGGCGGTACGAGAGAGGACTTCCTGCACGGCGCGGCGAAAATTCCCGGTATTTATGTGCCCCGGTTTTATGAGGAACTGTATCATGAGGACGGCACGATCGCGGGACGGCAAAAAACTTACGAGGATATCCCCGACGTGATTGTGAAAGAAATCGTAACGGATATGACGCAGGTACATTATCCCCTGAAACCTGTCGTTCCCTTTATCAAGGTAACGCAGGACCGGGTCGTTTTGGAAATCCAGCGCGGCTGTATCAGAGGGTGCCGTTTCTGTCAGGCAGGCCAGATTTACCGCCCCGTGCGGGAGCGGGATGTGGACAAGCTAAAGGCCTATGCCGTGGAAATGTTAAAAAACACGGGGCATGAGGAGGTTTCCTTAAGCTCCTTAAGTTCCAGCGATTATACAAGGCTGGACGAGCTTTTAGACTTCTTAATCGAGTCATGCGGGCAGAAGCATGTCAATATTTCTCTACCGTCCCTGCGCATCGACGCCTTTTCCCTTGACGTGATGAGCAAGGTGCAGGACGTGAAGAAGAGCAGCCTCACCTTTGCGCCGGAGGCGGGCAGCCAGCGGCTTAGGGACGTCATCAACAAAGGGCTTACGGAGGAGGACATCATAAACGGCGCGACGCTTGCCTTCGAGGGCGGATGGACGCGGGTGAAGCTGTATTTTATGCTGGGGCTTCCCACAGAGACCGAGGAAGATATTCTCGGGATCGGCGCCCTCTCCAACAAAATCGCGGCTGCCTTCTTCGAAGCCGTGCCGAAGGACAGGCGGGTGAACGGCAAAGTGCAGATCGTCACCAGCACCTCCTTCTTTATTCCCAAGCCTTTCACGCCGTTCCAGTGGGCGCCCATGTGCACAAAAGAGGCCTTTCTCGACAAGGCGCACCTGACGAAGAAAGGCATTATGAGCCAGTTAAACCAAAAGAGTATCAAATACAACTGGCATGAGGCGGACGTGAGCGTCCTGGAGGGCGTCTTTGCCAGGGGAGACCGCCGTGTGGCAAGCGCGATACAAAAAGCCTATGAAAAAGGCTGTCTGTTTGATTCGTGGAGCGAGTATTTCCACAACGACCTGTGGCTTGAAAGTTTCAAAGAGTGCGGATTGGATATCGGCTTTTACACGACAAGAGCGCGGACGGACGACGAGATTTTCCCGTGGGATTTCATAGACTGCGGCGTGACAAGAGAATTTTTGCTGCGGGAGTGGAAAAAGGCGCAGGCGCAGACAGTTTCCCCCAACTGTAAGGTTCAGTGCCAGGGGTGTGGGGCGAACCGGTTTAAAACCGGTATTTGCTGTGAGAACAGAAACCCGGCTTTGAACGGCCCCGCAGAAAACGTATCCACCAGCAGTATGAAAGCAGATTGAGGTATTTTACATGAAAGTCAGAATCAAATTCGCCAAATACGGCGTCATGAAATTTATAGGGCACCTCGACACGATGCGCTTTTTCCAGAAAGCGGTCAGGCGGGCAGGCATTGACGTGAAATATTCGGAAGGATTCAGCCCCCACCAGATTATGTCCTTCGCCGCGCCCCTCGGTGTGGGAATCGAGAGCCTGGGCGAATACATGGATTTGGAAGTTTTATCCATGTCAACGCCGGAGGATATGAGAGACGCGCTGAACCGGGTTATGGTAGATGGTGTGGAAGTGCTTGCCGTAACCGTACTGCCGGATCAGACCAAAAATGCCATGGCAAGCGTGGCTGCGGCCTCCTACCGTCTGCGGATGAAGGAGGGGTCTTTTCCGATTCACGACCTGCCAGAAAAAATCAGCCAGTTTTACGCGCAGGCTCACATCCCTTATACAAAGGAGACGAAAAAGAGCGTGGTGGAACTGGACTTAAAGCAGGGCATCTATGAGATCAGCGCACAGGACGGCGCGATTCACATGCTCGTGGACGCCAGCAGCGGCGGCAACATCAAACCGACGGTGGTTTTTGAACAGTTCTGCGCCTTTGCGGGCTGTGGCATACGGGTATCCGACGTACAGGTGACGAGACTGGAAACCTATACCGATCTTTCTAAGGAGGGGGAACCAAGACACCTCGTGCCGCTTCTTTTGCAGGAAAGCTGATCCCAAAAGGAACGGGGCACCCTCAAAAATATCCGGAAAATGAAAAAACGAAAAAAACAAAAAATTTCCCTTGACCTTCCACCTTGTGGAGGCCTTATTCTGTCCGTAACAGGAGAAAACCGACGGTTTCGGCAAGGAGGATTCACATGAAAATCAATGAGGTGGAACAGCGGGTAGACATCACGAAAAAGAATATCCGTTTCTATGAACAGCAGGGGCTTCTGAGTCCCAAACGCAATATGGAAAACGGGTATCGCGACTATTCCGAGGAAGATGTCACCGAACTGAAGAAAATTAAGATGCTTCGCAAGCTGTCCCTTCCCATTGAAGAGATCAGAAGGATTCAGCAGGGGGATCTGCTTCTTACCGACGCGCTGCAAAGACAGGTCATCCTATTAGAGAGGGAAAGAGCAAGCCTTGAAGAGACCACCCGTCTGTGCCGTCTTCTGAGCGAAGAAAAATGCCAGTATACCGCCTTTTCTCCTGACCAATACTTAGAAAGGATGGTAGAAATGGAACAGGAAGGCACAAAATTCTTAAATGTAAACAGACACGACACTTTGCAAGAGAAGCTGGCGCCCATCATTTTCAGCGGTCTGATTATTTTGATGATGCTTGGTATCATCGCCGCCGGAATCTGGGCATTTCTGACAAAGTCCGCACCCCTTCTGGCAGTGGGATTTTCTACTCTGATTCCCGCCGGAATGATTATGCTGATTGTCAGGGCGCTGTTACAGAGAATGAAGGAGATTGAAGGAGGAGAAGAGGATGCTGCTCGTAAATACTGATTTTATCACAGGAAAAGAACTGGAAACATTAGGCATTGTCAAGGGAAACGTCGTCCAGTGCAGAAATGTAGGACGCGATTTTATGGCCAGCGTCAAAACGCTTGTCGGCGGAGAGTTAAAGGAATACACGGAAATGCTCAATCAGGCAAGACAGATTGCGATCAAGCGCATGGTGGACGAGGCGGAAGCACTGGGTGCGGATGCCATTATCAATATCCGCTACGCGTCTTCCTCCATCATGCAGGGAGCGGCGGAAGTGATCGCCTACGGGACAGCGGTGAAATATAAACTGTAAGTTGCCCCGTTTTTACAGGAAACACATTGACATCAGACAAGGGCTATGGCAACATAGTCCTTGAACTGTTTTACAGCCGAATTGTTGAAATAGAGATAATTTGTTATAATGTACGCGATTGCTATATAAACGGAAAGGAGATATGCCTTCCATGGCCCAAAACGGCAAGATCCTCATACTGAAACTGCAAGGCAGACGCCTGAGTCTTCTGATCAACGGAAACCAAATTCTTTCCGCCCGGGCGCAGAACGATACAGCCGCAGCCGTGGGTGATATCTGTATCGGCAAAGTACAGAGCATTTCTCCCAATATTAACGCCGCTTTCATCGATTTGGGCAAAAAGTATCTGACATTCCTGCCGATTACCGAAGCCACTTCCGCTTTTGTACTAAACCGCAAGCCGGACGGCAGACTAAAAGCCGGTGACGAAGTGCTCGTACAGATTGCCAAAGAACCGATGAAAACAAAGCTGGCCGGGGTGACTACCGGACTTTCCCTGCCAGGGCAGTACGTGGTGGTCGGCCTAAAGCAAAAAGGGGCAAAGGACGGTATACAGGTTTCCGCCAAGCTGGACGCTTCCAGGCAGGCGCATTTTCGTGCGTCCCAAAAGCTGAAAGAGATTTCCGCGCATTTCCGGCTGATTGTGAGAACGAACGCGGAAACGTTAGACAGCGAGGAACCGCTTCTTGCAGAAGCGGAGGCTTTGGCCGATACCCTTACGCATATTCTTAAGATTGCGTCATCGCGCACCTGTTACAGTTGTCTGTACCGGAATAAGCCGGATTATGTTTCCTTTGTGGAAAACGCCTACCGGAACGAATACGAAGAGGTCATAACCGACCTTCCGGAAGTGTACGATACGTTGTCGGAACCGTGCAAAGAGGCGGATATTCCCCTCCGGCTCTACGAGGATTCCCTTCTGCCGCTTTATAAGCTGTATGCGGTGGAGCAGCGTTTGCAGGAGCTTACCGACAAAAAAGTATGGCTGAAATCGGGCGGTTATCTGGTGATCGAGCCTACGGAAGCTCTGATTTCCATTGACGTCAATACGGGAAAGTGCGAGTCCGGGAAAGACAAGGAGGAGACGTTTTACCGTATCAACAGGGAAGCCGCGGAAATGATTGCCGTGCATCTGCGGGCGCGAAACCTCTCCGGCATGATTCTTGTGGACTTTATCAATTTGAAAAGCAGGGAACGGGAAACGGCGCTTTTAGAATACATGCGCACACTGTTAAAGAAAGACCCCATTCCCGCGAGGGCTTTGGATATGACCGCGCTTGGGCTGATGGAGCTGACCAGAAAGAAGGTGGCCCCAAGCCTTGCGGAACAGCTATCAGCAGAAAGGAACAGACTGACATGAAACTTTTACATATGGAGAAGGTAAAGGACGGGAAATACCTGAAAAACTATGAACTGACCTACCAAAATAAGGCGGGGCGTGAAAAGAAGTATGAGATCGTCAGCCGCCATGAGATTTCCGGCCCGGAAGCCATCGGACAGCGTGTCAGCGGTGTCTCCATCGTTGCGTTTCATGAAGGGAAAATGCTGCTTCTTCGGGAATTTCGCATGGGCGTCAACCGTTTTGTCTACAACCTGTGCGCGGGCATGATCAACGAAGGGGAATCTCTGGAAGAATGTATCCAGCGGGAGCTGTACGAAGAAACCGGACTTGGCATAAAGAAAATTCACAGCGTTCTCCCTCCCTCCTTTGCGGCGGTAGCGTTCTCCGATGTAAAAACACAGATCGCCTTTGTGGACGCAGAAGGAAATTTTGAGGACCACACCTCGGAAAACGAACAGATTACCGCAGATTTCTATACGAAGGAAGAGGTGCGCGAACTGTTGGAGACAGAAGAGTTCAGTTCCCGCGCACAGATAGCCGCTTTCTTTTTTGCAGGGAATCCTTCATTTTTGAACTAGCTCTTTTCTTGACTGATTTAGTCATTGCTCTGTGAAATATTGAAATTACAAGAGAAAGGAATACGCCGTTCTAATTATGAAAAGAAAGAAACAACCTCTTATTTTGTCTGTCATTGCATTATGCAGCCTGCTTCTTGCAGATCAGTACACGAAATGGCTTGCCGTGGTCCATCTGAAGGGGCAGGAACCCTTTGTGATTCTAAACCGTGTACTGGAATTTTCCTACCTGGAAAACACGGGGGCAGCCTTCAGTTCCTTTATGGGAAAGCAGACTTTCCTGATTGCTCTGACGACGATCGTTACCCTGCTTCTTTTATGGAAATATCTTACCCTGCCGGAGGGGAAACGTTTTGTCCCGATGCGCCTGTGTATGCTGTTCATTATAAGCGGGGCGGTGGGAAACCTGATCGACCGGGTAAGCCGGAATTATGTGGTGGACTTTATCTATTTCGTACCGATCAATTTTCCGAAATTTAACGTGGCAGACATTTACATCACGGTCGGGGTAGCGGTTCTGTGTATCTTTTTGCTCTTTTACTATAAAGACGAGGAGCTGGAGACCTTGTTCACGATGCGGGCAAAGCGCAGTCATGACGAAATCGAATGACTGTGAAGTGTACTCAAATGTTGGCCGATACTTGTTTTCGGCGGAAAAAACTGGTATAATAAATACAATTGTGCATTGATGAAAAACTATAAATTTTGTCGGGTGGACTAAAATTATGACTACCGTTTTTGTAGGGCTTGGCATTTTAGGTATCAGTGTAATATGTGTTGCATTAACGCTTTTGTTAAGAGGAGACGGCTCCAAAGAACAAAAGCTGATGCAGTATTTTTTAATAGGTACTCTTGTACAAAATGTCGGCTATATTTTGGAGCTGACAGCGCCCACGTTAGAGGCGGCTCTTGTCTCCGTGAAAGTACAGTATCTCGGTTCCCTGATTGTTCCGATTACTTACTGTTATTTCATGTTTAGCTACTGTTTTGTAAAAGCGCCGGTAAAGCTCTTCAAATTTATCCGGCTTGCCGATTTTGTTATCCTCGGACTTGTGTTTACATGCGATCATCACACTCTTTTTTACCGCAGTGCAGAGTGGATGCAGACGGCGCAGGGCCATCATTATCTGAATCTGGAATACGGTCCCGGCTACTGGCTCTTTATGGTATGCGGTACGATCATCCCCTATTCGCTCTCCCTGTTTTCACTGATTCATGTTTGTCTCAAGAAACCGGATTATGCCGCTGACAGAAAATATCTGCTGATTCTGGGGCTTTCTTTTCTGCCGGTAGTTGTATTGTGTTCCTATGTTTTGAAACTTTTCAGCGTTTACGATCTGACGCCGTTCGTGTTGGGTATCATTCTTTCCTGCGTGGTTATTCTGATCTGGAGCCGGAAGGTATATGATTTCGGCAGTTTGGCCTCCGGCATTTTGCTTGACAATATGAATGACGGTGTCATCGCGATAGACAAACACAAACGGATTGTCAGCTATAATCCGGCGGCCGCCGCGATTTTTCATGATCTGAGTCCTGGCGCGGTGGGAAAGCACATCGGGGAGTTGGACGGTTTCCCTCAGAGTATGCTTGACGAAGATACGCGGGAAGAATTTAACTTAAACGGCTGCTTTTATCAGGGACATGTGCAGCAGATTCCCGACAAGTACGATGAGATAAAGGGATACGTCATTCTGATTCTCGATGTGACGGAAACCAGAAATTATATCGAAGAGATCAAGCAGGTGCGCGAACAGGCGGAGCAGGCAAACATTGCAAAGAGCGCCTTTCTTGCAAATATGTCCCACGAAATACGCACGCCGATGAACGCGATTGTCGGCTTGAGCGATATCATTATGGAGGAGAGCATCGGCAAGAAGGTATATGGTTATGCCTGCGACATCAAATCTTCCTCCCGCAATCTGCTGGCGCTGATCAATGATATTCTCGACCTGTCCAAGGTGGAAGCCGGGAAAATGAATCTGGTGTTGGCGGAATACCACTTGAAGTCGCTGATCAACGAAGTGCTCAATATGATGGATATCGTTGCCTCCCAGCACGGTCTGATGCTGCTGAGTGAGCTCGATATGGAACTTCCCTGCCGTTATTTAGGGGACGAGGGCAGAATCAAACAGATTCTCATTAATCTGTTAAACAACGCGCTCAAATTCACAAAAGAGGGGCATGTCAAAATCTCCGTCGCCGGTATGCCCGGGGATGCCCCCGATACGGAGCGGCTGATTTTCAGCATAGAAGATACCGGATGCGGCATCCGCCAAGAGGATATTGAAAAGATATTTGAAAATTTCCGGCAGCTTGACTCCAAACGGAGCCGGAGCGTGGAAGGTACGGGACTTGGTCTCTCCATCACGAGACATCTGGCGGAATTGATGAACGGCTCTATCAAGGTGGAAAGCGTATACGGCGAAGGCTCCACGTTCACGGTAGATATTTTGCAAAAGGTGGCGGACAGCAGACCTTTGTCAGAAGTCCCCGAGGAGGAAATACAAAAAGAACTGCCCCTAGAACCGTTTAAGGCAAAAAACTGCCGGGTACTGGTGGTGGATGACAATATGATCAACAGGAAGGTGGCCAGATCCTTATTACAGACCTATGATCTGGAAATAACCGAAGCGGAAAGCGGCAAGGAGGCAATCCAATACGTCAGGAGCACACTGTTCGATATTATTTTCATGGATCACATGATGCCCGGTATGGACGGCATAGAGACGGTAAGCCATATCCGCGGCGAATGCGGTGAGAACGGCGTTCTTCCGATTATCATTGCGCTGACTGCCAACGCCATGGAGGGGGTACGCGAGACTTTTCTGGCAAACGGCTTCCAGGATTTCCTTACGAAACCCATTGACAGAAGAACCCTTCATATGGTACTCCTAAAATGGATTCCGGAAGAGAAAAAGACCAGAGGCGGCGGCTGGATGGAGAGTCTGCAGTCAGGCAATAACAATCTGTCAAAGTTTCAGGATATCATTATCGAGGGAATCAATACGGACGAAGTGGCCGAACATTCTTCCGCCAGCGTCGAAGAATATAACGAGCTTCTCGCGCTGTATTGTCTGGACGGGAAACGCAAACTCGAGGTTCTCTGCGATCTTTTGGAGGAGAAGGATTATAAGGCCTACGGGATAGAGGTCCACGCCTTAAAGAGCGCCTCCGCCAACGTAGGCGCCATGCAGGTTTCAAACCGGGCGAGAGAGCAGGAGCAGGCAGTCAAACGGGAAGATTATACCTTTGTTGACAGCCATGCAAAGAAACTTCTGGAAGAATATGAAGAACAGCTTACACATATTCAAAAATATTTGGACGAAATACATAAAGAGAAACACCAAAAGAAAAACGATAAGGAAATGCCAAAGGCAGCGCTTTTGGAAGAAATACGCACAGCTTTAAGCAGCCTGGAAAACTTCAAAGCCAAGGACTGCGCCCACAAGATAGAAGAGCTTCTGGAATACCGGCTGGAAACCGACACGGAAGAGGCGCTGTTAAAGATTCAGGAACAGCTCAAATTATACGAGGACGATGCGGCTGAGCAAATGCTGCGTGAGTTGATAGAACAGATGCAAAAGGAGGATTAGAACAAGGTGGAGGATAAAAACAAAGTGGATGGGAAGTTAACAATACTTGCCGTGGATGATAGCAGCATCAGTCTTGCTACCATCGAACAGGAATTTAAAGGAACCTACGAGGTAGTCGCTTTAAATTCCGGCACACGCGCGCTGCAATACCTGAAACAGCAGCCGCAGCCGGATCTGATTTTGCTGGATGTGCAAATGGCGCCAAAAGACGGCATAGAAACGCTGCGCGAAATTCGGGAAATGGAGAAATGCGCTGAAATCCCCGTAATTATGCTCACATCACAGCGTGAAAAACAGACGATTGTAGAAAGCTCCAAACTCGGAATCAACGATTATGTTCTCAAACCCTTTAAGACGCAGGATCTACATGACAGAATCGAGCGTGTCTTAAAGGCAGAGATGGAAAAAAGAATGGAAAGCCGATAAATTAATAATTGACAAACTGGCATAAATTGTATATGATAATTAAGTGTGCCGCATAACGAGGTAGAAGTATGCCCACGGGGCATCACCACAGTTAGCGAGTAAATGAACGTGAGTTCATGAATAGGAGGTGTGCAGATATGTACGCAATCATTGCAACAGGCGGAAAACAGTACAAGGTATCCGAGGGCGATGAGATCAGAGTGGAAAAGCTTGACGTCGAGGTTGGTTCTACCGTTACCTTCGATCAGGTGATCGCAATCAGCGACACGGATCTTAAAGTTGCAGGCGATGTGGCGAATGCGACTGTTACCGGAACCGTTATGGATCAGGGTAAGTACCGCAAAGTAATCGTTTACAAGTATAAGAGAAAAACCGGCTACCACAAGAAAAATGGTCACAGACAGCCCTACACGCAGATCAAGATTGACAAGATTAACGCGTAATGACCGAGATTACCATCTATAAAAACAAAGCGGGAGAATACCGGAAATTTACCTGCGACGGCCATGCGTCATATGCGGACTACGGTCAGGATATTGTGTGTGCGGCTATTTCGGTTCTTGTGATCAACACGGTGAACGCACTCGATGAGATCACAAAGGAACCGATAGAGGTGGATGCGGATGAGAAATCCGGCAGGATAAACTGCACTTTTTTAAGGCATCCCCTGCGCGAGACCTCCGTCGTACTGATGGATTCTCTTGTTCTCGGACTGAATCAGATAGCGGTTCAGTACGGGAAAAAACATTGTAAATTGACATTTAAGGAGGTGTAATACCATGCTGAATATGAACCTTCAATTTTTCGCTCATAAGAAGGGTGTTGGCTCCACCAAGAACGGCCGCGATTCCGAATCCAAGAGATTGGGCGCGAAGAGAGCTGACGGTCAGTTTGTTAAGGCGGGCAATATCTTATACAGACAGCGCGGAACCAAGATTCATCCCGGCGTGAACGTGGGAAGAGGCGGTGACGACACACTGTTTGCTCTGGTAGACGGTGTTCTTCGCTTCGAGAGAAAGGGAAGAGACAAGAAACAGGCGTCTGTTTATCCTGTAGAGAGATAAGAAGCTAAAAAGACAGCTCCGAACATACTGATGTTTGGAGCTTTTCTATTCCCCCTGATCATGGAGAGAGAAATTATGTTTGCAGATCGTGCGAAAATATATGTAAAAAGCGGCAAGGGCGGCGACGGACACGTCTCCTTCCGGCGTGAGAAATATGTGCCGAACGGCGGGCCGGACGGCGGTGACGGCGGAAACGGCGGCAGCGTCTATTTCGAGGTGGACGAAGGCTTAAACACCCTGACGGACTTTCGTCATGTCCGCAAATACTGTGCCAAAAACGGCGAAGAGGGCGGCAAGAAAAACTGTGCCGGAAGAAACGGCGAGGATATCACCATCAAAGTGCCGGAAGGCACGGTGATCCGAGAGGCCGAAAGCGGCAAAGTCATCACAGATATGTCCGGAGACAACCGACGGTTCCTTCTTCTGAAAGGCGGGCGCGGCGGCAGCGGCAATCAGCACTATGCCACCAGCACCATGCAGGCGCCGAAATACGCACAGCCCGGGCAACCGGCCAAGGAGCTGGAACTTCTTTTAGAACTTAAGGTGATCGCCGACGTGGGGCTTGTAGGCTTTCCCAATGTGGGAAAATCCACCTTCCTGTCAAAAGTGACGAATGCCAGACCAAAGATTGCCAACTACCACTTTACGACCTTAAATCCCAATCTGGGCGTGGTGGATTTAGAGGACGCCAAAGGGTTTGTGATTGCCGATATCCCCGGTCTGATTGAGGGCGCGTCGGAAGGCGTGGGCCTTGGGCATGAGTTTTTGCGCCACATCGAACGGACACGGCTGATCGTGCATATCGTGGATGCGGCTTCCACGGAAGGACGCGATCCCGTAGCGGATATTTATGCCATAAACAAAGAACTTGAAGCCTACGACCAAACGCTTGCCGAAAGGCCCCAGATCATTGCGGCCAACAAGATTGATATGATTTATGAGAAAGACAGCGATCCCGTGGAGAAGCTGAAAGCGGAATTTGAGCCGCAGGGCATCCCTGTTTACGCGATTTCCGCCATCAGCGGCAAAGGTGTGCGGGAACTTCTCTACGCCCTTAACAACCGTCTGGGCGAGATGGAGGACAGCAAGCCTTTGACCTTTGCGCAGGAGTTTTTCCCCGAATTTCATTTTGACGTCGGAAATGAGCCGTTTACCGTCGTTTATGACGAGGAGGCAAACGAGTATGTGGTGGAAGGCCCCCGCATCGAGAAAATGCTTTCCTACACCAATCTGGAATCCGAGAAAGGCTTTAAATTCTTTCAGGATTTTATGCGCAAACAGGGCATTTTGGAACAGCTTGAGGCCCTTGGCATTGAGGAGGGCAGCACCGTAAGGATGTACGGGTTGTCTTTTGATTACTACAAGTGACCCCGGTTTTTAAAGGAGATTTTGATATATGGAATTAACGAGCAAACAGAGAGCACATTTAAAGAGTCTGGCAAACGGCATCGACCCTATTTTTCAAGTCGGAAAATCCAGTCTGACGCCGGAATTTACAGAGTCCATCGCCGACGCCTTCAACACCCGTGAGCTTTTGAAGATCGCCGTCCTGAAAAACTGCGCGGACGATCCCCGGATGATCGCAGAGGCGGTGGCGGAGAGAACCCACTCTACGGTAGTGCAGGTGATTGGCAAGAAAATCATTCTATATAAACAGGATAAGAAAAATCCGAAAATCGTACTGCCAAAATAACATTTTGGACAGGACTGCGCGCGCCTCATCAAAAGTGCGGGGCAGAAGCGTAAAGGGGGATGTTATGAGACGAGTTGGCATTATGGGAGGCACTTTCAATCCCATCCACAACGGGCATCTGGCGATTGCCCAAAAAGCGCGCGAGCAGTTTGCGCTGGATCAAGTGCTGTTCATGCCAAGCGGCGTTCCCTATATGAAAGATCAGAGAGAAGTTCTGCCTATAGAGACGCGCTGTGCTATGACAGCTCTCGCCATCAAAGATCTGCCCGGCTTCGAACTGTCTGAGATAGAGATGTCTGACGTAGCCCAGGGCAAGAACACCTACACCTGTGATACTCTGCAGAAATTGAAAATTGTCGACCCTGAGGCGGCATACTATTTCATTTTGGGGGCCGACAGCCTGTACGCTATAGAAAAATGGGAAAAACCGGCGTTGATTTTTCAAAATTGTACCATTTTGGCGGCGGTGCGGCGGGAAGAGCCTGAGAACTCACAGGCTGCGACAAAACCGCTTTCGGCGCAGGCACAATATCTGCGGGAAAAATACCATGCGTCTGTGGAGATTCTGGAATTTGCCGGTATAGATATATCATCCACAAAGATCCGGGAAAAGGTGCGAAAAGGAGAGTCCCTGCGGGGGCTTTTGCCGGAGGCGGTGGAGCGGTATATCATAGCGGAGCATTTATATATCGCATAACATGCAAAAGCGATTGTACCGTATAGATTCTTTCAGGAGGAATAGCGATATGAATGGTAAATCTTTAGAACATTCGGATTTTGCTCATATCCGCAAGGAGATGGAGAGCATTTTGTCATCCAAGCGTTATGCCCATACGTTAGGTGTCGCTTACACAGCCGCCGCACTGGCTATGGCCCACGCTGAGGACATAGAAAAAGCCATGACCGCTGGACTTTTACACGACTGTGCCAAATCCATGCACGGCTCGGAGCTGGTAGCCATCTGTGAGAAAGCCCGTCTCCACATGACGGCGGTGGAGCGCAGCAATCCGACCGCGCTTTTACACGCCAAGGCAGGCGCTTATCTGGCGGAGCGCAAATATGGCGTGACGGATGTGGATATACTAAACGCGATCCGCTATCACACCACAGGAAGACCCGATATGAGCAGGCTGGAGAAAATAGTCTATATTGCGGACTACATTGAGCCAGGACGGAAGCAGAATCAGGATTTGAGTCTGATCCGGAGACTTGCCTATCAGGATTTGGACAGCGCCATGGAAAAAATACTGGCAGACACGCTTGCCTATCTGCGAACCACAGACGGACAGGTGGATGATATGACAACCAAAACATATCAATACTATAAAAGATAGCGGAGCGTCTTATCAACAAGCTGATGCTTATCAATATGTCTCAGAGAAAGGCAGGTTATCGTTATGAACACAAAGGAAACGGCACTTATGGCAGTAAACGCGCTGGAAGATAAAAAAGCGGAGGATGTCCGCATCATTGATATCAGCGAAATCTCTACCATTGCGGACTATTTTATCATTGCGGACGGCAGCAACAAGAGTCAGATACAGGCTATGGCGGACAATGTATCGGAAGTGCTCGGCAGGGCTGGCGTAACTTTAAGACAGATGGAAGGTTACCAGAATGCCAACTGGATTTTGATGGACTTTCAGGATGTAATCATCCATATTTTTGACAGGGAAAACCGCCTCTTCTACGATCTCGAACGGATCTGGCGGGACGGCGTACCCACGGACAAAGAGGCCCTTGAAAACAAATAATTTATGAAAAGAGCAGAACCGGGGTATCTTGATCGGATACCGCCGGTTCTGTCTTTCTCTTTTCGTTTCTCTTCGTTATCTTACGCTGTCCGTACCTATGCCTTGTTTGACTCTGCCATATTGCCGTTCGTATACATATAAAATGTGATGATATACAATCCGGCGATACCCACCAGGGCGTAAATGATTCTGGAAAACCATGACATGTTACCGAAAATAAATGCCACAAGGTCAAAGCTGAAAAGTCCGATCAATCCCCAGTTGATAGCGCCAATGATGGCAATCGTCAGGGCAAGGCAGTCCAAAGCTCTGTTTCTCATTTCCCTTCCCCCTTCATAAGACATCAACCCCTGAATAATAGATGAGAGACTGATTGTTCATCGTAACCGCAAAAGCTGTGCCGTTACGATTACTATGTAGTATGCCTGAATCAAAGGCCGCTATGCTGGAAATAACTTCTCACGTTTTTCATTTTTTAACGACAGGTATCCAGACCTCGTATTTCGCGTTCTGCGGGTCCGGATTCAGATAAACTTCTACATCCGGAGCGTCACCGTATTCATATCCGGATGTGGGAAGCCATTCCGTCACAATGCGCCGCTCCAGCTCTTGAATGGACTGATTCGTGCCTTCTCCTGGAAAGACAGCCCATGTAGCAACTGGGACGGTATACTCCTCAAAATCTGCTTTTTCTTTTGAAGTGGGAACCGCTATATAGTATCGCCAAGATTCCTTATCATTACAAACGCTTACGCCAAGGACACCCATAGGCGGCATGTCCATCATGCCTGCCAGTCTTTGCAAGGTTCCGTTCATCGCTATTTCCTGCCATTTAGACGGAATCACCGTGAAATTGTCCTCAATGTCCTTCTGCAGTGGTACAGACACCCCGACAATACGGAATGCCTCCTTTGTTTCGATCCGATAGTTCATTTCCTCCACTCCCTTTACCATTATTTTAAATGAAACAGGCGGAAAGGATTTCACTGCGACGCCCTCATTTTTTACAGCGGACGGCGCAATGCCGTGGACAGACTGAAAAGCCCTGTTAAATGCAGTGGGAGAGTGGTAGCCGTATTTACCGGCCACATCGATAATTTTCATTTCACTTCCCTGCAAATCAACTGCCGCAAGAGACATTTTTCTTCTGCGGATATATTCAGACAGCGGAACGCCTGCCATATAAGCAAACATTCTCTGAAAATGATACGAGGAACAGCAGGCAATTTTACCAAGCTGTTCGTAATCCATTTCATCCGTTAAATGCTCCTCCATATAGTTTATGGCCTCATTTAATTTTTCAATCCATTCCATGTCATAAATCCTCCTGCCAAATTTATTATATAAAATTCCGGTTTGCGTTTCCTCTCATTTCCTGCACAAAAAAGAGAGCATACTGATATCAAAAAATGCTCTGAACGGTTCCTGTATTCACTCAAAAAGAGATCCTTTTTCGCTCAGAGCATTCCTTATGTTTCATATTTTAACTTTTATATGCCTGTTCAATTTTTATAAAGCCGAAACACACCAAACACTTTCCCCAAAATCTGGCAGTCATCTACAATAATAGGGTCCATAGAGTCGTTTTCCGGCTGTAAGCGGATATGTCCGTTTTCTTTATAAAAAGTCTTCACGGTGGCCGAATCGTCGATCAGCGCCACGATGGTATCGCCGTTTGCTGCTGTCTGACAGCAGTTTACAAAAATCTGGTCGCCATTGTAAATGCCGACATTAACCATGGAATCGCCCTTTACCTTAAGTACAAAGGAATCGCCGCCTGGAACCATATCCGCCGGAACCGGAAAATAGCTGTCAATATTCTGCTCCGCCAGAATCGGCAGTCCCGCCGCAACCTGTCCGATCACAGGAAGGGAAACCATCTCCGTGCGAACCATCTGGAAATTATCATCACAAATTTCAATCGCACGGGGTTTCGTGGGATCTCTTCTGATATAACCGTTTTTTTCCAATGTCTCCAAATGGGAGTGTACCGAGGAAGTAGATTTCAAATTTACCGCCTCACAGATCTCCCGGACAGCCGGGGGATATCCTTTGTTTAAAATCTCTTCTTTAATATAATCAAGAATCTGCTGCTGCTTTACAGTGATCTTTCCCTGTGCCATATTTAAAATCCTCGTCCTTTCTCAAGACCTTTTGGGCCGTTACTTATAGTCCGTCGATTTACATACACCAATCATAGCATAAAAATCCGAATAAAGCAAACATATATTCAGAAAATTTGTTCGATTTTTTATGGAAATAGTATTGACATACGAAAACACGTTCGATATAATACACATACAAAGAACATCTGTTTGCAACGTTTGTTCGGTTCTAATATCCATTTATTATATCTCCAGGAAAGGAGTCGACTATGAATAGAACTATGACACAGAAAAGCAGAAGACCGCAGGATATCAAAAGCGAGAGAAGAATCCGCAATAACCGCATACGCAGAAGACATGAAATGAGGAAAAACTTCCTCCTGTTTGTGATGACCTTCTGTCTGATTGTCACCGTATCCATCGCTGTCAGTTCTTTCCGTTCCAGCGCGAAGAACGACCCTTTACAGGAATCCTCTAAATATTATAAAAGCATTGTCGTCTCAGACAGCGACACCTTATGGTCTATCGCAAAAAACTACATGGACGAGACTCATTACGGGTCTATCCACGAGTATATCCGTGAGGTGATGCAGATCAACAATTTGACAAGCGACGCCATCTATGCGGACACGCATCTGATTGTGCCGTATTATGATGTGGCAAATCATAAATAGCCGCTGACATAGTCTTGTGTCTTATAAACCAATCTTGTACACCCATTGCAATAATTCATTGAAAATGTAGGTCCTTACGGGTTATAATTTTCAATGAATTATTTTTATAGAGGCATTTTTATGGAACATTTTTTATGGAAGTATTTTTATGGAAGCCTACAGGAGAACGCCTATGAAAATCGACCGTATGATCGGTATCTTATCTATTCTGTTACAACAGGAAAAAGTCACCGCCCCTTACCTTGCGGAGAAATTCAAGGTTTCCCGCCGCACCATCAACCGGGACATCGACGCGCTCTGTATGGCAGGGATTCCGCTTGTGACAGAACCGGGACAAAACGGCGGCATCTCCATCATGGAAGGCTACAAGATAGACCGCACACTTTTTACCACACAGGATATGCAGGCAATCCTTGCCGGGCTTCGGAGTCTGGACAGCGTAAGCGGCACGAACCAGTATCAGCAGCTCATGGAAAAGCTGTCCGTCGGCGCCTCAAATCTGATAGCCGGAGACACCCATATTCTGATTGATTTGTCATCTTGGTATAAATCGGCGTTATCTCCGAAAATCGAGCTTTTACATAACGCCATTCTTTCCACAAAGAAAGTTTCCTTCACTTACCATTCACCAAAAGGAGAGTCACAGCGGACCGTAGAGCCTTATGATCTGATTTTCCAGTGGGCGGGATGGTATCTGTGGGGATGGTGCGAGAGAAGAGAAGCGTTCCGGCTGTTTAAGCTGATGCGGATGACAGAGCTTTCCTTGGGAGAATCTTTTGAAAAACGTGCGGTCTACCTTCCCGATCTGGGCACGAAACAGATATTTCCGCCGCAATTTCAGGTCAAGGCAAAAATTGACCCTGCTTATAAATGGCGGTTGGTGGAAGAGTTCGGACCGGATAGTTTTCACGCACTGCCGGACGGCATGCTGCTTTTTTGCGCAGAATTTGTTGATAAGCAGAGTGTGGTGGGCTGGATCGCCTCTTTCGGCGGCGGTGCGGAGCTTTTAGAGCCTGCGGCACTGCGTCAGGAGGTCTTTCGTTTTGCGGAAAGTATTTGTAAAAAACACCATCCTCTTTTTGAATGATGACATACAGTTGTCATGTTTGCCTTGTTAAACTAAATTCATCAAACAGCATATCCGTGTAAGCAGGCAAAAATGTTCTTCTGCCTCTCCGCGCGGAAATGCAAGAAAGGATGGATTGATCTATGAAAATGGACTACGAAATCGTAACTTTGGAGGAAAAGACTGCCGTTGGCGTATCTGCCAGGACAAACAATACGTCGCCCGAGATGGGAGCTGTCATTGGCGGTCTCTGGCACCGCTTTTACAACGATGGCATCTATACTTCCATACCCAAAAAGGCAAACGCAAAGGCGCTTGGCATCTACACCGACTATGCCGGAGACGAAAAAGCCGATTACACAGCAATTGTCGCCTGCGAGGCTGCCGAAACGCCGACCGGAAATGATTATGCCATCTGCCATATCCCGGCCGGTCAGTATGCAAAGTTTGTCGTGCGCGGAAATATGGTACAGGCAGTCGCACAGGCATGGCAGACAATTTGGCAGATGGATCTGCCAAGATCCTTTCAATGTGATTTTGAGGAATACCAAAATGACGATATGGGAGACCATGCCGAAATCCATATTTATATTGGCCTGAAGGAAAAGTAAGACTGAATAAATGGCAAGCTGCCATGATTGTGATGGGGAGGAAACCGAAAATGGCCTTTGACTACAAAAAGGAATACAAAGAATTTTATCTTCCGAAAAGGAAGCCCTGCCTGATTACGGTACCGACAATGCATTTTATAGCGGTGCGGGGCAAAGGCGATCCGAATGAAGAGGACGGCGCTTACAAACAATCGATCGGCCTGCTTTACGGCATCGCCTACACCATTAAAATGAGTAAGATGGGAGATCATCGGATCGAAGGGTATTTCGATTATGTGGTACCGCCTCTGGAGGGACTGTGGTGGCAGGACGGGATCATCGGCATAGATTATGCCAGAAAAGAAGATTTCGAGTGGATTTCCATGATCCGCCTGCCGGAATTTGTGACAGAAGAAGAATTTGCATGGGCGGTCACCGAAGCCTCCAGAAAGAAAAGCACTGACTTTTCCCAAGTGGAATTTCTGACATACGACGAAGGGCTGTGCGTACAGTGTATGCACATAGGACCCTATGATGATGAACCGGCTACCGTAGCGTCCATGGATAGCTTCGCCCGCGAGCAAGGATTTGTTCCGGATATGGCAGGTGGGCGCCGCCACCATGAAATTTATTTAAGCGACTTTAGAAAATGTAAGCCGGAAAACCTGAAAACAGTGATCCGGCATCCTGTAAAACCAGCACGCGATTCACTGTGTGATTAAAAGTCCGCAAAGATCCTGTTAGCATTCTTGTAACTCGGAAAAACCATAATAGCATTTCATCTCACAAGGACCGGACATAATTGGCAGGTTGTGAAATTATGTCTGGTTCTCTCATTTATCGGCAAAATATACGGAAAATATGTGCGCCGAAATATGGATATATTTTGCCGATAGTGGTATAATAAATGCCGATAAAACTTTTATGAGAGGTTAATTCCCATGAAATACATGAGTGTTCATACAGCAGCCGAAAAATGGAATCTTTCAGAGAGAAGCGTACGGAATTATTGTTCCGCGGGCAGAATTTCCGGTGTGGTCCTTGACGGCAAAACATGGAACATTCCGATTGAAGCAGAAAAACCTGCGAGAAAACAGCGAACGGCAAATGTTTCAAAAAACTTGTTGACCAGATTGAAACTTGAAAAAGAGTCCCAGATTCCCGGCGGGATCTATCATAAGGTACAAATTGAATTGACCTATAATTCCAATCACATAGAAGGCAGTCGACTTACCCATGAGCAGACGCGATTCATTTTTGAGACCAATACAATCGGTATACAGGATCAAACAATAAATGTGGATGACATTGTTGAGACCTCCAATCATTTTAGCTGTATTGATCAGGTCATCGATTCAGCAAATTATCCATTGAATGAATCTTTTATAAAGCAGCTGCATGGCATCCTGAAATCAGGAACCTCTGATAGCAGAAAAGCATGGTTTGCCGTTGGTGACTATAAACGTTTTGAAAATGAAGTAGGCGGCAAACCGACTACAAAGCCTGCTGATGTTTCCAAAGAGATGAAAAGCTTACTGAAAATGTACAATCTGCAAAAGTCAAAAACGCTGCAGGAAATCATTGCCTTTCATTACGCATTTGAAAAGATTCATCCTTTTCAGGATGGAAACGGACGCATTGGCAGACTCATTATGTTTAAAGAATGTCTGCGAAACGGAATCACACCTTTTATCATCGATGATGACTTGAAGGCATTTTATTACCGCGGATTAAATGAATGGGAAACGGAACCCGGATATCTGACAGACACCTGCCTGACAGCCCAAGACAGATTTAAGGTATATATGGATTCCTTTGGATTAGAGTATGATGATTAGAAGCAAGAACAGCGGTATCCAACTATGAAACAAATACACATTTATTTCATAGTTGGATGCGTTCCGCCAAGGATTCGTACATAGCCCCTACATCGCAAAATCCCCGCATAACTGCCTACTCCTTCAATAATTGCATGATTTTATCATAGTTTTTTGGCTGATGGGGAAACGTGCATTCCGTACAGTCCTTGATTCTTTTTCCATCTATTTCTATATAAGCCGGATTCCCCGGACAGGTTTCCCTCGGATACATCGGACAGTAACAAAACAGACAGTTAAAGTCCTGCAATCCCTTATGACAGGGAAAATACTGACACGCCCGATTCTCAAAAAAACGATGTGAATATTCCATGTATTCCTTCCTTATCCTTTTTATATCCTTTATATGACACGAAACAAATTACGTACGGCTCCCAAAAATCCGACTGTATCCGTAAGTTAAGGGCAAATCTGTCATTTCTTTTCTTATGGGAAGACCGTCATCCGTTCTATTCGGACAGGCGGCATTGCCGCACCCAACGCAGATTCCCTGACAATGTACCGCCTCATCCTGGGTCAACTCTGAAACAAATACGACACTCTTTTTCGGCAGCATACAAAAAGACGCATTGCATGTGATTTTCTGTGTGAGATCCCTTAGCAGCTCCGGCAGCATTTCAAGGGGAAACGCATCCTCGCTGCCCGGAAAATAATACCGGGCCACATGCCTGTCCGTATGGGCTTGGATAGATCTGTTATAAGCGTCATACCCCCGCATCAAAAGCTCTCCCGCCAGCACTTCCACGATATAGCTTTGTAAAAGCAACCCCTTTTCGCTATAGCTCTCCTGTAAAAAATCTATGCCTTTTCCAAGAGACATCGCGACTTTTTCATATGTCGTCTCATGGGCAGCTTCCGCATTTTCCGCCTGGTATGGGCATTTCTCCCACATATATGAAGCCCTCACCCAGAAAGCCTCCTTTTGCAGCAAAGGCAGCATTTCTTCCGCCACTTTCCTGACTTCTGCCGTCTGCTCCTTTTCAAAATGAAATTTTCTACGTACTTTTTCCAGAAACGCGAAGGAGACAAATTCCTCTAACAACACAGGGAAAAAGAGTTCCATCCATAATACCCTGACAGCCTTTGCCGTCTTCCTTTTCTCATAGAATTTCCTGCGACCATTTTTCAGTTGTCCCGCAGCTTAATGGTGCGCGCAGCTTTTCTTCGGTTCTGATCCTTGATCGCCGCGTAGTGCTTTCTGGTCGTGCCCACATCCGAGTGTCCGAGCACATCCGCCACCAGATAAATATCCTCGGTTTCCTGATATAATGATGTGCCAAAAGTGGAACGCAGCTTATGGGGTGTGATCTTTTTCTGGGGCACAAACTCCCTGGCATACTTTTCCACCAGATTCTCCACCGCGTGTACGCTGATCCGCTTTTTTTGTAAAGAGAAAAACAGGGCGTTTTCCTCCCCCGGAAGCGCCTGTGCGGCCGTCTGCGCCCGCGGCCCTTCGATATAATCTAACAGCGCTTTTTCCACCTCATCCCCAAAATAGAGAACGGCCTCGCTGCCGCCTTTGCGGATAATGCGGATGCTGTTCTCCCGGAAATTCACATCGTTTAAATCCAGTCCCACACACTCCGATACCCGGATGCCGGTGCCCAGAAACAGGGTGACGATGGCGATATCCCGCACCTTTGTCTTAAGAAAAAAATCCCTTTTCTTTCCTGTCAGTTCCTTTTCATACGTTTCCAGACTGTCCAGAAAAATAGCTACCTCGTCCGGTTCCAGATGGATAATCGCCTTTTCGTGGAGTTTTGGCATATCCACCTGCATCGCCACATTTCTTGTGAGCAGTTCTTTCTTATAATAATAGTCCAAAAAACTGCGCAGGGACGACATTTTCCTCGCGATGCTGCTGGCGCCGTTTTTCTGCTCTCCGGTTTCGGACTCATAATATTTTAGGTACTCCTGATATTCCTCGATGTCTACGCTGGTCAGGCAGTCCAGATCTTTCAGGGTAATGTCCCTCATGCTCTTGTTTTTCAACGCCGGATTTTTGTCGAGTAAAAACCGCAGAAAAACCTGCAGGTCATAGGCATAGGATATCCTTGTCTTTGCGCTGGATTTCTGTTCCACCGCGCGGAAATAGTCTCTCGCGTAGGGCGGCAGATCCGCCAGCAGTCCGCGAAGCTGTAATATATAGCCTGTCTCTCTCTTTTCATGGTATGTATGATTTTTTCCCGCCATATTCTCACCCCGTTTTTATCGTTTCGGTCCGTTATGTCCCTGTTGCATCCTTTGTCCGCCTGTCATGTTCCGCTTTTTCCCAGCCATCTATTTTTCCGCTTACGATTGCCGTAAACATACGCTCCTTCACCCCCGGGGCTTCCAGATTGATCTGCTGTACGAGATTTTTCACGGTCTCCCGCTTGGTATGCCCGTCCGCCGGACAAGGGCTCTTGACTACGGGAACCTGATTTTTGCGCACAAAACCAATCACATCCGCCTCATTCATATAGATTAGCGGCCGGATCACGGTAATCTGTGTGCGGTCGAGATAGGTCACCGGACGGAAGGTGTGAAACCGCCCCTCATAGATCAGCGACATCATCATTGTTTCCACCACATCATCCTTGTGGTGCGCATATGCCACTTTATTGCATCCAAGCGCTTTCATGGCGTCATTGAGCGCACCTTTTCGCATCTTTGCGCAGAGGGAACAGGGGTTTGATTCCTTCCTGTCCTCAAAGATAATTTTCCCGATATCGGTTTTTACAATATGATACGGCACGTCCAATTCCCTGCACAGTTTTTCAATCTCCGATAAATCCAGATTCCCGAAACCGAGATCCACCGTCACCGCGCTAAGTTCAAACGCCGCCGGATAAAACCGCCGCAACCCCTGCAGGGCATAGAGAAGGGTCAGACTGTCCTTGCCGCCGGAAATACCCACCGCAATGCGGTCGCCCGCCTCAATCATATGATAATCATCCACAGCCTTTCTTGTAAGGCTGAGTACTTGCTGTAAATTCATGTCCGTTTTCCCCGTTCCTATTTTGGGACTTTCCTGTAATCGCAAATCTGCGCTATCCCATTCCCTGTCATATAGTATACATAATAATTTCCCTTTCCGCACTACTTTTTTGCTATTGTCTCCCCGCCTGCGAATTGCTATAATATAAGTATCTTTATGTATTTCATATATCTTACGAACGGAAAGGTTTTGTACATGAAAATCAAATTTGACAAAAAATATTTGTACTGGGGCATTACCGGGTTCCTTTCTCTGGCAGGAGCGATTCTTTTCTATTATATCCTCTTCCACCGCTCTAACTTTATGGGCGGACTTGGAAAATTCATTACCATCGCCATGCCGATCATCGATGGTTTGGTACTTGCCTATCTGTTTACCCCCATTTTGAATGCCATTGAAAATAAGATCATGAGACCGCTCTACAAAAAGGCTAACATTGACATAACGCCGAAAGTCAGAAAACGTATGCGCGCATGTTCTATTCTCGCCACGCTGGTAGTCGTTCTTCTTGTATTATACGAGCTTTTCGCACTGATTCTGCCGGAAGTGGTTCGCAGCATACAGAGTATTATTTTCCAGTTCCCCATTTACGTAAACAACCTCTCCAACTGGGCGCTCCTTTTGCTGAAGGACAATCCGGAGCTGGAGGCAACCGTGGACGCACTGATCAACCAGTATTCCGCGAAGATGCTGGAGTATGTGAACACCAACCTTCTGCCCCACATCAACGAGGTTTTAAAAACGGTCTCCTTAAGTGTGATCGGCGTGTTTAAAGCGCTCTGGAATCTCATCATCGGCTTTATCATTTCCGTCTACCTGCTGGGCAGCAAGGAGAAATTTGCGGGACAGGCGAAAAAGATCGTCTATGCCCTCTTCGACCGCGAGGCCGGCAATGAGATCGTCTCCAACTTCCGCTTTGTGCACAGCACGTTTATTGGCTTTATCGGCGGCAAGATTGTGGACTCCATTATCATAGGTATCATCTGCTTTGTATGTACCAGTGTGATCGGCACGCCCTACTCCATTTTGGTGAGCGTGATTATCGGCGTGACCAACGTGATTCCCTTTTTCGGCCCATGGATCGGCGGCATTCCAAGCGCCCTTCTCGTACTGATGGTTGACCCCAAACAGGCGCTTTACTTCGGTATCCTGATTATCTTTATACAGCAGTTTGACGGCAACATTCTCGGTCCGAAGATTCTTGGCGACTCTACGGGGCTTTCCGGCTTCTGGGTGATCTTCTCGATCACCATTTTCGGCGGTCTCTTCGGCGTTCTTGGCATGATTGTGGGCGTGCCGATCTTTGCGGTGTTCTATGCAGGCGTAAAGTCCCTTGTCAACAGGGTTCTGCATAAAAAGAGCCTGCCCACGGATCTCGCCCCCTATATGACAGTCGGACGGATTGAGGAATCCATGACATTCACGGAATATGTGCCGCCTGTCAAGAAAAAATCATCAGGCAAAGCGAAAACCGCCAGCTCGAAGACAAACGGAAAAGACGGCGGTTCCAAGGAAAGTCAGGAGGGAAAATGATCAGCGTCATTATATTTACACTCCTTATTGCAGTCCTTATTTTTCTCTATATGCGCCATACGACCAGAAAGCGAAAGAAGCGCTCCGCAGAGTTAAACTCTGTCAGGGACTTTCACGCATCTTATGACCGTGTCAAAACCCGCAGGGAACTGCGCGACAAGCACAGCGGCTATCAGACCTACGTCACGAAATATAACAGCACCGAAGATTACAGAGAACGCGGCGAATAAAAAATCGAGCGTTGGCACGCTCGATTCAGAGAATGCTTCGCATTCTCCTTGCATGTTTTACACTATCGCAATTTCCTACAAAACAGAAACAGGGAGCGGATCACACCGCTCCCTCAATATTTGCGCAAAATGCGAAGCATTCGAAGTTCGATTTGTTAACGGGTCTCAAAATCCTCTACAAACTGTGTAATCAGTTTCACCGTGCCGTCGATCCCCAAAATACTGCTGTTGATGGAGAGATCATAGCTGTCTACGCGTCCCCACTTCTTGGAAGAATAGTAATTATAATAACTCTGCCTCTGTTTATCTTTCTTATTCATCATATCGAGCGCCTTCTGCTCCGTGTTGATATCCTCGAAACGCTCCATAATCCGCTTTACCTTGCACTTTTCTTCTCCGTGGATAAAAATATGCAGACAGTTCTGGTAGTCGTGCAGCGCATAGTCTGCACAGCGGCCCACAATCACACACGGGCCTTCGCTTGCAATCTTCTTAATCGTGTCAAACTGCGCCAGAAAAACCTTGTGGCTGATCGGCATATCCACAAAGGAAGAAGAATTATAGCCGAAAGAATAGGTGTCCATCACCAGATTATAGAGAAAGGAATTGGTGGGACGCTCGTCGTGGCTCTGGATCATTTCTTCACAGAAGCCGCTCTCCTTCGCCGCCCTCGACAACAAATCCTTATCGTAAAATTTAATTCCGAAATGCTCCGCTACCTTTTTTCCGATCTCACGGCCCCCGGAACCAAATTGTCGTCCTATCGTAATAATCGTATTCATACATACATCCCCTTTCTGTCCTTACATCCCCTGCTGTCTGCAACTCCCCTTACCCTGTGCCGAAACATGAAATGTGTTTATGATGTATATATTATATATAATTTGCACAATAAAGTCAAGTAAAGCGCGGTTAGAAACGGTAATTTTGCCGAATAATCCGTCAACAAAGATACCATCTTTTGTTATCCATATCCTTGCCGCAATACTGCATGATCTATCATATCAAATTTTAGATAATAAATATTTGGCTTGCGGTGCATCTTTCTTCTTTACCAAAATTTTATAATAATCTTTCACATTGCCGTCTCTGCCTGACGCATGGCTAAGCCTTATACTATTGTTAATGATATCTGTTTTGTATGAAATTCCATGCTCATTCAACAAATTCTTGGCAAAAAGGAATTTTTCCATTTCCAAAGTAAAGTATACTTCCATCCAATTACCAAATAACACGGCATTGCTCCTTCCACATGAATTTATTTATACCATAAAGTTTCATCGACTTATTATAGTATATCAAAAAAAGCCAGCTTTTGCTGACTTTTTTTGACAGTCTTCTCTACACCATAATGGATATAGGAATCCGTATCTTCATTTTTTATATGGCTTTCTGCCTTATGCCGCCTTCTTCTGCTTAGATAACGTCTGAATACCCTCGATTACCAGCACGATCGCAAGGACAATCAGGATCACCGCCAGAATCGCCTGCGCGTAAGGACCCCAGTCTGCGCCGCCTGCGGAGATAATACCGATCTGGTTCTTAACGGTCACACACAGGGAGCAGATGGTAACGATGATCATAAAGCCCATGGGAAGCAGGAACATCTTGTTGTTCTTGCCCACATTGCCAAGCCATGTAGCAACTGCCAGCAGACCAATACCTGCAAGGAGCTGGTTTGCCGCGCCAAACAGTCCCCAAATCTTGGAGTAACCTGTCATACCGAGCACAATACCGAGAATCACAGTAATGATAGTCGCCACATAAGGATTCACCAATGTCTTTTTCCAGCCGTCCTTGATATCGTCCACAGTCTGACCCGGCTCAAGGAAGAATTCCTGGAACATGAAACGTGCCAGACGGGTTGCCGTATCCAGGGAGGTCAGGCAAAATGCGGAATATGTAAGCACCAGCAAGGTATTTAAAACGCGAACCACGCCTTCCGATGCGATACCGCCGTACATCTGGGAAATACCGCCCGCGAAGATTGCCGTTGCGCCTGCGGTGATGCCGTTCTTGTAGGCAAAGTTGATTGCGCATACCGTAATCACTGCCAGCACACACTCTAAGAGCATACCGCCGTAAGCGATGGGCTTCGCATCCGTCTCTTTGTCGAGCTGCTTGGAAGTGGTTCCCGAAGACACCAGAGAGTGGAAACCGGAAATCGCACCGCATGCAACTGTGGTAAAAAGTACGGGGAACATATACTGCATACCGTTGCCATTATCAACCGCAAAACCGTTGAAAGCGGCAAGGCCGTCCGCACCGCCCATACCCGCATGGGAAATAACCACACCTACCAGCGCTACTGCTAACATCGCGTAAAGCAGGAAGGAGCTCAAATAGTCAC